>NZ_JAHSTS010000001.1:0-335000 GCF_019145435.1 Pseudomonas ekonensis
TGTACGTCGACTTTCTATGCAACGGTGCAGGGCATGGCTATCATTCGGGCCTCATTACGAGGCGAGATCCGCATGCTGACGTTGTTGAATCTCCTGAAGGATGGTCAGTTCCATTCCGGTCAGGCCCTGGGAGCCGCATTAGGCATCAGTCGAAGTGCCGTATGGAAGCAGCTCCAGCATCTGGAGACCGAGCTTGGGCTGTCCATTCATAAGGTCCGGGGGCGGGGCTATCAACTGGCGGCTCCCTTGATGCTGCTTGATCCCCACAAGATAGCGGTGGAGCTAAAGGGCTGGCCGTCTTTCATCCTGGACTCAATTGACTCCACCAACGCGGAAGCGTTGCGGACGATTGAGCAAGGGAAGCCTGCGCCATTTTTGGTGCTGGCCGAGCGGCAGCTGGCGGGCCGCGGTCGCCGTGGGCGCAAATGGGTGAGTCCGTTTGCCGAAAACCTCTATTACAGCCTCGTTTTGCGCATTGATGGCGGCATGCGTCAGTTGGAAGGGTTGAGTCTTGTTGTGGGGCTGGCGGTTATGCAGGCCTTGCGTAAGCTGGGTGTGCCTGGATTGGGGTTGAAGTGGCCTAATGACGTCCTGGTCGGGCGAAAGAAAATTGCCGGTATCTTGCTGGAAATTGTCGGTGATCCGGCTGATGTCTGCCATGTAGTGCTAGGTATCGGTATCAACGTCAATATGCAGGCTGCGGACGAGGTGGATCAGCAATGGACATCGATGCGGCTCGAATCAGGCAAAAGCCATGACCGGAACCTGCTTGTGGTTGAGTTGAGCCATCAGCTTCAGGCTTATCTGCGGCGGCATCAGGTTGAAGGGTTCTCTGTGCTCCAGGCAGAGTGGGAAAGCAATCACCTGTGGCAGGATCAACCGGTTTCTCTCACTGCCGGCGTCAATCGAACGGACGGCGTGGCTCTTGGCATCGACAGTCATGGAGCACTGCGTCTGAAGGTGGATGGTGTGGAAAAGACCTATAGCGGTGGTGAGCTCAGTTTGAGGTTGCGTGATGATTCTTGAGCTCGATTGCGGTAACAGCTTTATAAAGTGGCGAGTGCTGAGCGCCAAAGCCGACGCGGTGGTTCAAGAGGGTGTTGTTGACTCTGACCAGGCGCTGCTCGATGCCTTGCATGGGCTGGCTATTTCGCTGCAGCGCTGTCGTCTGGTTAGCGTCAGAACCGCAGAGGAAACGAGCGATCTCATCAAGCTCCTGGAGCGTGATTTCCGCTTGCCTGTTGTGTGTGCGGCGCCGGCGCGTGAGATGTCCGGAGTCAGAAATGGATATGAAGAGTATGAGCGTCTGGGGCTCGACCGTTGGTTGGCGATGCTCGGAGGTTACCGCCTGGCCTCGGGCGCATGTCTGGTTCTCGATTTCGGTACGGCGGTGACCGCCGACTTCGTTGCGGCGGACGGTGAGCATTTGGGTGGTTTCATCTGTCCCGGCATGCCGCTGATGCGCAACCAGTTGAGGACCCACACCCGAAAGATTCGCTATGGAGATCAGGCGGCCGAGCGTGCGTTGGTGAGTCATGCGCCTGGGCGCAGCACTGTGGAGGCAGTGGAGCGCGGTTGCTCATTGATGCTGAGGGGGTTTGTATTGACTCAGATCGAGCTGGCCCGCGCCTACTGGGGGGGCGACTTTACTGTGTTCGTGACCGGGGGCGATGCTGACCTGGTATCGGGAGTCGTGCCGGAGGCAAAGGTCGTTCCCGATTTGGTGTTCGTGGGCCTGGCGATGGCCTGTCCTTTTTCCTGAGGTACGTATGCGTTGGTTGTTCCTGCTGCTTTTGGTTCTCAATGTGTTTTATTACGTCTGGCATCAGCAGGAAGCGCCTTTGCGCGCAAAGGACGTCACGACTCTGAGTCTCTATCGGGGGGCGCAGCAGGATATCCGTTTGCTCAGCGAGGCCAAGGGTGTTTCTCGCGAGAAAAAGAATGTCGCGTCGGCCAGTGGCGAGTGCCTGTATGTGGGTGGCGTAGGCAGGGCCGAAGAGGTGCAGCTTCTCGGTCGGCGTTTGAGTGAGCTGGGCATCAAGGCCCAGCAGTTGCAGAAAGAGTCGTCAGAGGCTGCCTATTGGTTCCGTATCTCACCCGAAAGCCAGGGTTTGCTGGACGAAGGGCAGCTGCAAAACCTTTCCAAGGAATTCAATGAGTTAAAACATAAAATAATGATGTGTGAGGGGGTTGCGCCCTCCGAATAGTTTGCATAGAATGGCGCCCGCTCCACAGCGAAGACCTGAAGAGGTTGAAGCGGTGGGGTGATGTCAAAGCAGCTAACCTCAAGATTTTAAATGAGAAAATGCTTGACAGAAGGCTGGCATAGTATAGAATGCCGGCTCGCTTAGGAGGGGTTCCCGAGCGGCCAAAGGGATCAGACTGTAAATCTGACGTCTACGACTTCGAAGGTTCGAATCCTTCCCCCTCCACCAGATTTTAGCGTGAGCTGCAGGCTCCGCGGGTATAGTTTAGTGGTAGAACCTCAGCCTTCCAAGCTGATGATGCGGGTTCGATTCCCGCTACCCGCTCCAAGTTTGCAGGTTGTGCAAAGTGTTACGCTCTTGTAGCTCAGTTGGTAGAGCACACCCTTGGTAAGGGTGAGGTCAGCGGTTCAAATCCGCTCAAGAGCTCCATATGACAAGGCAGATATGAAAATATCTGCCTTTGTTTTAATGGTCTGCGTAGTTCGCTTAATTCTACTCCTAGGGTGATTTCGATGGCTAAGGAAAAGTTCGAACGTAGTAAGCCGCACGTCAACGTCGGTACCATTGGTCACGTTGACCACGGTAAAACCACTCTGACCGCTGCGTTGACTCGCGTTTGCTCCGAGGTTTTCGGTTCGGCTGTTGTTGACTTCGACAAGATCGACAGTGCCCCGGAAGAGAAGGCTCGTGGTATCACCATCAACACTGCGCACGTAGAGTACGATTCGAACATTCGTCACTACGCGCACGTTGACTGCCCGGGTCACGCCGACTACGTCAAGAACATGATCACCGGTGCTGCCCAGATGGACGGCGCGATCCTGGTTTGCTCGGCCGCCGACGGTCCGATGCCACAAACCCGTGAGCACATCCTGCTGTCCCGTCAGGTAGGCGTTCCGTACATCGTGGTTTTCCTGAACAAGGCTGACCTGGTAGACGACGCTGAGCTGCTGGAACTGGTTGAGATGGAAGTTCGCGACCTGCTGTCCACCTACGACTTCCCAGGCGACGACACTCCGATCATCGTTGGTTCGGCCCGTATGGCGCTGGAAGGCAAAGACGACAACGAAATGGGCACCAGCGCTGTCAAGAAGCTGGTTGAGACTCTGGACAGCTACATCCCAGAGCCAGAGCGTGCCATCGACAAGCCGTTCCTGATGCCGATCGAAGACGTGTTCTCGATCTCGGGTCGCGGTACCGTTGTGACCGGTCGTGTTGAGCGTGGCGTTGTCCGCATCCAGGAAGAAGTTGAGATCGTCGGTCTGCGCGACACTCAGAAAACTACCTGCACCGGCGTTGAAATGTTCCGCAAGCTGCTCGACGAAGGTCGTGCTGGCGAGAACTGCGGCGTTCTGCTGCGCGGCACCAAGCGTGACGACGTAGAGCGTGGCCAGGTTCTGGTCAAGCCAGGTTCGGTCAAGCCGCACACCAAGTTCACCGCAGAAGTCTACGTGCTGAGCAAGGAAGAAGGCGGTCGTCACACTCCGTTCTTCAAAGGCTACCGTCCACAGTTCTACTTCCGTACCACTGACGTGACCGGTAACTGCGAACTGCCGGAAGGCGTTGAAATGGTAATGCCAGGTGACAACATTCAGATGACTGTTACCCTGATCAAGACCATCGCAATGGAAGACGGTCTGCGCTTCGCTATCCGTGAAGGCGGTCGTACCGTCGGCGCCGGCGTCGTAGCTAAAGTTATCGAGTAAACAGTTGTAATGTCTTTTTCGGGCCGGCATAATGGTCGGCCTGATTTTGTTTTAGGTCAGTAGCTCAATTGGCAGAGCGACGGTCTCCAAAACCGTAGGTTGGGGGTTCGATTCCCTCCTGACCTGCCAGATTCACTCGGTGTGTCTGGCTTTCTTTTCACAGGATCTTCACAGATGACTCCTAAAGCTGAAGCCCAAAGCTCTCGCTTTGATCTGATCAAGTGGCTTGTAGTGGTTGCCTTGGTGGTTGTCGGTGTTGTCGGCAATCATTATTTTTCCGCTTCGCCGATCCTGTACCGCGTGCTTGCTCTGCTTGCCATTGCTGCTGTTGCTGCCTATGTGGGTCTGCAAACTGCCAAGGGTAAGTCGTTCTTCGCGCTGGCAAAGGAAGCTCGTACCGAGATTCGTAAAGTCGTATGGCCAACTCGTCAGGAAACCACGCAGACTACGCTCATCGTCGTAGCTGTTGTCTTGGTTATGGCGTTGCTGCTGTGGGGGCTTGACTCCCTCCTCGGTTGGCTTGTTTCCCTGATTGTAGGCTAAGGGTGTCCCGTGGCTAAGCGTTGGTACGTTGTGCATGCTTACTCGGGTTACGAGAAGCATGTAATGCGCTCCCTGATCGAGCGTGTGAAGCTGGCTGGCATGGAAGATGGCTTCGGCGAAATTCTGGTTCCCACTGAAGAAGTGGTTGAAATGCGTAATGGCCAGAAGCGCAAAAGCGAACGCAAGTTCTTCCCAGGCTATGTGCTGGTTCAAATGGATATGAACGAGGGTACTTGGCACTTGGTCAAGGATACTCCTCGGGTGATGGGCTTCATCGGTGGTACTGCCGACAAGCCTGCACCAATCACTGACAAAGAGGCAGAAGCAATTCTGCGTCGTGTTGCCGATGGTAGCGACAAGCCTAAGCCGAAGACTTTGTTCGAGCCGGGTGAGACTGTTCGTGTCAATGACGGTCCTTTCGCTGACTTTAACGGCGTTGTTGAAGAAGTTAACTACGAAAAGAGCCGGATCCAGGTCGCAGTGCTCATTTTCGGACGCTCTACTCCGGTGGAGCTGGAGTTCAGTCAGGTCGAAAAGGTCTAACTGGGCAAGCATCCCAACCCCGCAGCCGTAGGCTGTGGGGTTTTGTCGTCACTGGGATAAACGCGCAAGTAACCGGGGAGCCTTTCGAGGCGTTCGAACCCGTAATTGGAGTGCCTCATGGCCAAGAAGATTACCGCTTACATCAAGCTGCAAGTGAAGGCCGCTCAGGCTAACCCAAGCCCACCCGTCGGTCCTGCTCTGGGTCAGCACGGCGTGAACATCATGGAGTTCTGCAAGGCTTTCAACGCCCGTACCCAGGGTCTTGAGCCAGGTCTGCCGACTCCAGTGATCATCACTGTCTACAGCGACCGCAGCTTCACTTTCGAAACCAAATCCACCCCTGCTTCGGTTCTGCTGAAGAAGGCGGCCGGTCTGACCAGCGGCTCCGCTCGTCCGAACACCGTTAAGGTTGGCACTGTTACCCGTGCTCAGCTGGAAGAGATCGCGAAAACCAAAAACGCGGATCTGACTGCAGCTGATATGGATGCAGCCGTGCGTACTATCGCCGGCTCTGCTCGTAGCATGGGCCTTAACGTGGAGGGTGTGTAATGGCTAAGCTGACCAAGCGTCAAAAGGCTATCGCCGGCAAAATCGAAGCAGGCAAGGCCTACAACATTGTAGAAGCCGCCGCTCTGCTGGCCGAGCTGTCGACTGTCAAGTTCAGCGAGTCGTTCGACGTTGCTGTAAACCTGGGCGTAGACCCACGTAAATCCGACCAGGTTGTTCGTAGCGCTACCGTGCTGCCGCACGGCACCGGCAAAACCGTTCGCGTTGCCGTGTTCACCCAGGGCCCGGCTGCTGAAGCCGCTTTGGCTGCCGGCGCTGACCGCGTAGGCATGGACGATCTGGCTGCAGAAATGAAAGCCGGCGACCTGAACTACGACGTAGTCATCGCATCCCCGGATGCCATGCGCGTTGTGGGTCAGTTGGGTCAGGTTCTCGGTCCTCGCGGCCTGATGCCTAACCCTAAAGTCGGTACCGTGACTCCAGACGTCGCTGGCGCTGTCAAAAACGCCAAGGCCGGTCAGGTTCGCTACCGCACCGACAAAAACGGCATCATCCACACTTCCGTTGGCAAGATCGGTTTCGACGCCGTCAAGCTGAAGGAAAACGTTGAAGCCCTGATCGCTGATCTGAAGCGTATCAAGCCGGCTTCCTCGAAAGGTATCTACGTCAAGCGCGTTACCCTGAGCACCACCATGGGCCCAGGTCTGGTCATCGACCAGAGCTCGCTGGACGCGTAAGACAATAAGCGGCGCGAGCGATCGCGCCACTTGAAGATTGGGGTCCCTGCCTGGCGGGGGCTATCCAAGACCGTAGGCGGCGCAAGTCTTAAACCTCAAGCCTACGCAGATGGTGCTCCCGGTTCCTTACCGAATCAGACACCAAAACGACATCCGGCTTCGGCCAGATGAAACGGTAACAAGCAGGAGTTTTACCCGTGGCAATTAAACTCGAAGACAAGAAGGCCATCGTCGCTGAAGTCAACGAGGCTGCCAAAGTCGCTCTGTCCGCTGTCGTGGCTGATGCCCGTGGTGTGACTGTAGGCGCAATGACCGGACTCCGTAAAGAGGCTCGCGAAGCTGGCGTATACGTGCGTGTCGTACGTAACACCCTGCTCAAGCGCGCCGTTGCCGACACTGAATTCAGTGTCCTCAACGACGTGTTCGCTGGCCCGACCCTGATCGCGTTCTCCAACGAACACCCGGGCGCTGCTGCCCGTCTGTTCAAGGAATTCGCCAAGGGTCAGGACAAGTTCGAGATCAAGGCAGCTGCGTTCGACGGCAAGTTCCTTGCCGCCAACCAGATCGACGTGCTGGCAACCCTGCCAACTCGCGACGAGGCTATCGCACAGCTGATGAGCGTTATCCAAGGTGCTACCAGCAAGCTGGCTCGTACCCTGGCAGCTCTGCGCGACCAGAAAGAAGCTGCTGCTGCCTAAGGCGGCGTAGAACCTTTCGAAATCAAACGTTTAATTTGATGGCCGCGTAGGCTGTCACCCCAATACAGGAATTCATAGTCATGTCTCTGACTAACGAACAAATCATCGAAGCAATCGGCCAGAAAACCGTTCTGGAAATCGTTGAGCTGATCAAAGCGATGGAAGAAACCTTCGGCGTTACCGCTGCTGCCGCCGTTGCCGCTGGTCCAGCTGCTGGCGCTGCTGCTGCCGTTGAAGAGCAAACCGAGTTCAACGTTGTCCTGGTTGAAGCCGGCGACAAGAAAGTGAACGTGATCAAGGCAGTTCGTGAACTGACCGGTCTGGGCCTGAAAGAAGCCAAAGAGAAAGTCGACGGCGCTCCTCAGGTTGTAGCTGAAGGCGTTTCGAAAGAAGCCGCTGAAGACGCTAAGAAGAAGCTGGAAGAAGCAGGCGCTAAAGTCGAGCTGAAGTAAGCATCGACTTTGCTCCTCCAGCCCGAGCGTCAAGCGAAAGGCTGATGGCTGGTGGCTTATGCCACCGGCCTTTTTCCGTTATTGGCGACCGGCCATGCCGGCGCCGATAACGGATCCACCACCCGATGCGGTGGCGCAAACCAAGGGGTTTGCACGATTTTCTGGCTGCTCCCGCCGGGAGGGGCCAAACAAGCAGGTGACCAAGCTGGGGAACGCTGATGGCTTACTCATATACTGAGAAAAAACGTATCCGCAAGGACTTTAGCAAGTTGCCGGACGTCATGGATGTGCCGTACCTCCTGGCCATCCAGCTGGATTCGTATCGTGAATTCTTGCAAGCGGGAGCGACTAAAGATCAGTTCCGCGACGTGGGCCTGCATGCGGCCTTCAAATCCGTTTTCCCGATCATCAGCTACTCCGGCAATGCTGCGCTGGAGTACGTCGGCTATCGCTTGGGCGAGCCGGCATTTGATGTCAAAGAATGCGTATTGCGCGGTGTGACTTTCGCCGTACCTTTGCGGGTAAAAGTGCGCCTGATCATTTTCGACAAAGAATCGTCGAACAAAGCGATCAAGGACATCAAAGAGCAAGAAGTCTACATGGGTGAAATCCCCCTGATGACTGAGAACGGTACCTTCGTGATCAACGGTACCGAGCGTGTGATCGTTTCCCAGCTGCACCGTTCCCCGGGCGTGTTCTTCGACCACGACCGTGGCAAAACGCACAGCTCCGGCAAACTGCTGTACTCCGCGCGCATCATTCCTTACCGCGGTTCGTGGCTGGACTTCGAGTTCGACCCGAAAGACTGCGTATTCGTGCGTATCGACCGTCGTCGCAAGCTGCCGGCTTCCGTGCTGCTGCGCGCGCTCGGCTATACCACCGAAGAAGTGCTCGACGCGTTCTACACCACCAACGTATTCCACGTGAAGAGCGAAGGCTTGAGCCTGGAACTGGTGCCTCAGCGCCTGCGTGGTGAAGTCGCCGTCCTCGACATCCAGGACGACAAAGGCAAGGTGATCGTAGAGCAGGGCCGCCGTATTACCGCCCGCCACATCAACCAGCTGGAAAAAGCCGGGATCAAAGAGCTGGACGTGCCGCTGGACTACGTCCTGGGCCGCACCACCGCCAAGGCCATCGTGCATCCGGCCACCGGCGAAATCCTGGCAGAGTGCAACACCGAACTGTCGACCGACCTCCTGGTGAAGATCGCCAAGGCCGGCGTTGTTCGCATCGAGACTCTGTACACCAACGACATCGACTGCGGTCCGTTCGTCTCCGACACGCTGAAGATCGACTCCACCAGCAACCAACTGGAAGCGCTGGTCGAGATCTATCGCATGATGCGTCCGGGCGAGCCGCCGACCAAAGACGCTGCCGAGACCCTGTTCAACAACCTGTTCTTCAGCCCAGAGCGCTATGACCTGTCTGCGGTCGGCCGGATGAAGTTCAACCGTCGTATCGGTCGCACCGAGATCGAAGGTTCGGGCGTGCTGTGCAAGGAAGACATCGTTGCGGTCCTGAAGACCCTGGTCGACATCCGTAACGGCAAAGGCATCGTCGACGACATCGACCACCTGGGTAACCGTCGCGTTCGCTGCGTAGGCGAAATGGCCGAGAACCAGTTCCGCGTTGGCCTGGTGCGTGTCGAGCGCGCGGTCAAAGAGCGTCTGTCGATGGCTGAAAGCGAAGGCCTGATGCCGCAAGACCTGATCAACGCCAAGCCAGTGGCTGCGGCGGTGAAAGAGTTCTTCGGTTCCAGCCAGCTGTCGCAGTTCATGGACCAGAACAACCCGCTCTCCGAGATCACCCACAAGCGTCGTGTGTCCGCACTCGGCCCGGGCGGTCTGACCCGTGAGCGCGCAGGCTTCGAAGTCCGTGACGTGCACCCGACCCACTACGGTCGCGTCTGCCCGATCGAAACGCCTGAAGGTCCGAACATCGGTCTGATCAACTCCCTGGCCGCATATGCGCGCACCAACCAGTACGGTTTCCTCGAGAGCCCGTACCGTGTGGTGAAAGAGGGTGTGGTCACCGACGACATCGTGTTCCTGTCCGCCATCGAAGAAGCCGATCACGTGATCGCGCAGGCTTCGGCGACCATGAACGAGAACAAGGTGCTGGTCGACGAGCTGGTGGCCGTGCGTCACCTGAACGAATTCACCGTCAAGGCGCCGGAAGACGTCACCCTGATGGACGTTTCGCCGAAGCAGGTAGTTTCGGTTGCGGCGTCGCTGATTCCGTTCCTCGAGCACGACGACGCCAACCGTGCGTTGATGGGTTCCAACATGCAGCGTCAGGCTGTACCAACCCTGCGCGCCGACAAGCCGCTGGTGGGTACCGGCATGGAGCGCAACGTTGCCCGTGACTCCGGCGTTTGCGTCGTGGCCCGCCGCGGCGGCGTGATCGACTCCGTCGATGCCAGCCGTATCGTGGTTCGCGTTGCCGATGACGAAGTCGAAACCGGTGAAGCCGGTGTCGACATCTACAACCTGACCAAGTACACCCGCTCCAACCAGAACACCTGCATCAACCAGCGTCCGCTGGTGAGCAAGGGTGACAAGGTTCAGCGTGGCGACATCATGGCCGACGGCCCGTCCACCGACATGGGTGAACTGGCGCTGGGTCAGAACATGCGCATCGCGTTCATGGCGTGGAACGGCTTCAACTTCGAAGACTCCATCTGCCTGTCCGAGCGTGTGGTTCAGGAAGACCGCTTCACCACGATCCACATCCAGGAACTGACCTGCGTGGCCCGTGACACCAAGCTTGGCCCAGAGGAAATCACTGCGGACATCCCGAACGTGGGTGAAGCCGCACTGAACAAGCTGGACGAAGCCGGTATCGTCTACGTCGGCGCCGAAGTCGGCCCTGGCGACATCCTGGTCGGCAAGGTCACTCCGAAAGGCGAGACCCAGCTGACTCCGGAAGAGAAACTGCTGCGCGCGATCTTCGGTGAGAAGGCCAGCGACGTTAAGGACACCTCCCTGCGCGTGCCGACCGGCACCAAGGGTACTGTCATTGACGTTCAGGTCTTCACCCGTGATGGCGTCGAGCGCGACAGCCGTGCCCTGTCGATCGAGAAGAGCCAGCTCGACGAGATCCGCAAGGATCTGAACGAAGAGTTCCGCATCGTCGAAGGCGCGACCTTCGAGCGTCTGCGTGCCGCTCTGGTCGGTCACAAGGTCGAAGGCGGTGCCGGTCTGAAGAAAGGCCAGGACATCACCGACGAAGTGCTGGACGGTCTTGAGCATGGCCAGTGGTTCAAGCTGCGCATGGCTGAAGACGCTCTGAACGAGCAGCTCGAGAAGGCCCAGGCCTACATCGTCGACCGTCGCCGTCTGCTGGACGACAAGTTCGAAGACAAGAAGCGCAAGCTGCAACAGGGCGATGACCTGGCGCCGGGCGTGCTGAAGATCGTCAAGGTGTACCTGGCTATCCGCCGTCGTATCCAGCCGGGCGACAAGATGGCCGGCCGTCACGGTAACAAGGGTGTGGTCTCCGTGATCATGCCGGTTGAAGACATGCCGCACGATGCCAACGGCACCCCGGTCGACGTCGTCCTCAACCCGCTGGGCGTACCTTCGCGTATGAACGTCGGTCAGATCCTCGAAACCCACCTGGGCCTCGCGGCCAAGGGCCTGGGCGAGAAAATCAACCGGATGGTCGAAGAGCAGCGCAAGGTCGCTGAACTGCGTACCTTCCTGGACGAGATCTACAACCAGATCGGCGGTCGCAACGAAGACCTCGACAGCTTCTCCGATCAGGAGATCCTGGATCTGGCGAAGAACCTGCGTGGCGGCGTACCAATGGCCACCCCGGTGTTCGACGGCGCCAAGGAACGCGAGATCAAGGCCATGCTGAAACTGGCGGACCTGCCAGAAAGCGGCCAGATGCAACTGACCGACGGCCGTACCGGCAACAAGTTCGAGCGCCCGGTCACCGTTGGCTACATGTACATGCTGAAACTGAACCACTTGGTAGACGACAAGATGCACGCGCGTTCTACCGGTTCGTACAGCCTGGTTACCCAGCAGCCGCTGGGTGGTAAGGCGCAGTTCGGTGGTCAGCGTTTCGGGGAGATGGAGGTCTGGGCACTGGAAGCTTACGGTGCTGCCTACACCCTGCAAGAAATGCTCACAGTGAAGTCGGACGATGTGAACGGCCGGACCAAGATGTACAAGAACATCGTGGACGGCGATCACCGTATGGAGCCGGGCATGCCCGAGTCCTTCAACGTGTTGATCAAGGAAATTCGTTCCCTCGGCATCGATATCGATCTGGAAACCGAATAACACGTGACGCGATCGAGAGCGGGGCAGGATTGCCCGCTCTCTGCTCCGCCAGGAGGAAAGGCCTTGAAAGACCTACTGAATTTGCTGAAAAACCAGGGTCAAGTCGAAGAGTTCGACGCCATCCGCATCGGATTGGCCTCGCCTGAGATGATCCGTTCGTGGTCGTTCGGTGAAGTTAAAAAGCCGGAAACCATCAACTACCGTACGTTCAAGCCTGAGCGTGACGGCCTGTTCTGCGCCAAGATCTTTGGCCCGGTAAAGGATTACGAGTGCCTGTGCGGTAAGTACAAGCGCTTGAAGCATCGTGGTGTGATCTGCGAGAAGTGCGGCGTTGAAGTCGCGCTGGCCAAGGTTCGTCGTGAGCGCATGGCGCACATCGAACTGGCTTCGCCGGTTGCCCACATCTGGTTCCTGAAGTCGCTGCCGTCCCGTATCGGCCTGCTGATGGACATGACCCTGCGTGATATCGAGCGCGTTCTCTACTTCGAGAGCTATGTCGTCATCGACCCGGGCATGACCACCCTTGAAAAGGGTCAGCTGCTGAACGACGAGCAGTATTTCGAAGCGCTGGAAGAGTTCGGTGACGATTTCGACGCCCGCATGGGTGCCGAGGCTGTCCGCGAGCTGCTGCACGCTATCGACCTGGAACACGAGATTGGCCGTCTGCGCGAAGAGATTCCGCAAACCAACTCCGAAACCAAGATCAAGAAGCTGTCCAAGCGCCTGAAGCTGATGGAAGCCTTCCAAGGCTCCGGCAACCTGCCTGAGTGGATGGTGCTGACCGTTCTGCCGGTTCTGCCGCCGGACCTGCGTCCGCTGGTTCCGCTGGATGGCGGTCGCTTCGCGACTTCCGACCTCAACGATCTGTATCGTCGGGTGATCAACCGTAACAACCGTCTGAAGCGTCTGCTTGACCTGTCCGCTCCGGACATCATCGTGCGCAACGAAAAGCGCATGCTGCAGGAAGCTGTCGACGCACTGCTCGACAACGGCCGTCGCGGTCGCGCCATCACCGGTTCGAACAAGCGTCCTCTGAAGTCCCTGGCCGACATGATCAAGGGTAAGCAAGGTCGTTTCCGTCAGAACTTGCTCGGTAAGCGCGTTGACTACTCGGGCCGTTCGGTGATCACCGTAGGTCCGACCCTGCGTCTGCACCAGTGCGGTCTGCCGAAGAAGATGGCTCTGGAGCTGTTCAAACCGTTCATTTTCGGCAAGCTGGAGATGCGCGGTCTGGCGACCACCATCAAGGCGGCCAAGAAAATGGTCGAGCGCGAGCTGCCGGAGGTTTGGGACGTTCTCGCTGAGGTGATCCGCGAACACCCGGTTCTGCTCAACCGTGCACCGACCCTTCACCGTCTGGGCATCCAGGCGTTCGAACCGGTACTGATCGAAGGTAAGGCCATTCAGCTGCACCCTCTGGTCTGCGCCGCGTACAACGCCGACTTCGACGGTGACCAAATGGCCGTTCACGTGCCGCTGACGCTGGAAGCCCAGCTGGAAGCGCGCGCGCTGATGATGTCGACCAACAACATCCTGTCGCCAGCCAACGGTGAGCCGATCATCGTTCCGTCGCAGGACGTGGTACTGGGTCTGTACTACATGACCCGTGAAGCGATCAACGCCAAGGGCGAAGGTCGTGTGTTCGCGGATCTGCAGGAAGTCGACCGCGTGTTCCGCGCCGGCGAAGCCGCGCTGCACGCCAAGATCAAGGTTCGTATCAACGAAACCGTGAACGACCGTGACGGCAACAGCGTGAGCAACACACGTATCGTCGACACCACCGTCGGCCGTGCGCTGCTGTTCCAGGTTGTGCCGAAAGGCCTGTCGTTCGACGTCGTCAACCTGCCGATGAAGAAGAAGGCGATCTCCAAGCTGATCAACCAGTGCTATCGCGTGGTGGGTCTGAAAGAGACCGTGATCTTCGCCGACCAGTTGATGTACACCGGTTTTGCCTACTCGACCATTTCCGGCGTTTCCATCGGCGTTAACGACTTCGTTATCCCGGATGAAAAAGCCCGCATCATCGGTGCCGCCACCGACGAAGTGAAAGAGATCGAGAGCCAGTACGCCTCCGGCCTGGTGACCCAGGGCGAGAAGTACAACAAAGTGATCGACCTTTGGTCGAAAGCGAACGACGAAGTCTCCAAGGCGATGATGGCCAACCTCTCGAAAGAGAAGGTCATCGACCGTCACGGCGACGAAGTCGAGCAGGAATCGTTCAACTCGATGTACATGATGGCCGACTCGGGTGCGCGGGGTTCCGCAGCACAGATTCGTCAGCTCGCCGGTATGCGTGGCCTGATGGCCAAGCCGGACGGCTCCATCATCGAGACGCCGATCACCGCGAACTTCCGTGAAGGTCTGAGCGTACTCCAGTACTTCATCTCGACCCACGGTGCTCGTAAAGGTCTGGCGGATACCGCGTTGAAGACTGCGAACTCCGGTTACCTGACCCGTCGTCTGGTTGACGTGGCACAGGATCTGGTCGTGACCGAGATCGACTGCGGCACCGAGCACGGTCTGCTGATGACGCCGCACATTGAAGGCGGCGACGTTGTCGAGCCGTTGGGTGAGCGCGTACTGGGCCGTGTGGTTGCCCGTGACGTGTTCAAGCCGGGCACCGAGGACGTCATCGTTCCTGCCGGCACCCTGGTCGACGAGAAGTGGGTCGAGTTCATCGAGCTGAACAGCATCGACGAAGTGGTCGTGCGTTCGCCGATCAGCTGCGAAACCCGTTACGGCATCTGCGCCAAGTGCTACGGCCGCGATCTGGCCCGTGGTCACCAGGTGAACATCGGTGAAGCGGTCGGCGTCATCGCCGCCCAGTCCATCGGTGAGCCGGGTACCCAACTGACGATGCGTACGTTCCACATCGGTGGTGCGGCAAGCCGTACTTCCGCTGCCGACAGCGTTCAGGTGAAGAACGGCGGTACCGTCCGTCTGCATAACCTGAAGCACGTTGAGCGCGTGGACGGCAACCTGGTTGCGGTGTCCCGTTCCGGTGAGCTGGCGATCGCCGACGACTTCGGTCGTGAGCGCGAGCGTTACAAGCTGCCTTACGGTGCCGTGCTTTCGGTCAAGGAAGGTGACAAGGTCGACGCTGGCGCCATCGTGGCGAAGTGGGATCCGCACACTCACCCGATCGTGACCGAAATGAAAGGTAACGTGACCTACGTGGGCATGGAAGAGGGCATCACGATCAAGCGTCAGACCGACGAATTGACCGGTATGACCAACATCGAAGTGCTCGACGTCAAAGACCGTCCGGCTGCCGGCAAGGACATCCGTCCTGCGGTGAAGATGGTCGACGACAACGGCAAGGATCTGTTGCTGCCGGGCACTGACGTTATCGCTCAGTACTTCCTGCCGGCGAACGCGCTGGTCGGTGTTGCGGACGGTGCGAAGATCGCGATCGGTGACGTTATCGCGCGTATCCCGCAAGAGACTTCGAAGACCCGTGACATCACCGGTGGTCTGCCGCGTGTTGCCGACCTCTTCGAGGCCCGTCGTCCGAAAGAGGCGTCGATCCTGGCTGAAGTCAGCGGCACCATCGCGTTCGGTAAAGAGACCAAGGGCAAGCGCCGTCTGGTCATCACCCCGAACGACGGCAGCGATCCGTACGAGGAGCTGATTCCGAAGTGGCGTCACCTGAACGTGTTCGAAGGCGAACAGGTTAACCGCGGCGAAGTCATCTCCGACGGTCCGAGCGATCCGCACGACATCCTGCGTCTGCTGGGTGTGAGCGCGCTGGCCAAGTACATCGTCAACGAGATCCAGGACGTTTACCGTCTGCAAGGCGTGAAGATCAACGACAAGCACATCGAGACCATCCTGCGTCAGATGCTGCGCAAGGTCGAGATCTCCGAGTCGGGCGACTCCAGCTTCATCAAGGGCGACCAGATGGAACTGACCCAGGTGCTGGTGGAGAACGAGCGTCTGAACGCGGAAGACAAGTTCGTCTCCAAGTTCACCCGTGTTCTGCTGGGTATCACCAAGGCGTCGTTGTCGACCGAATCGTTCATCTCGGCGGCTTCCTTCCAGGAAACCACCCGGGTGCTGACCGAAGCGGCCGTCACCGGCAAGCGCGATTACCTGCGCGGCCTGAAAGAAAACGTGGTCGTGGGTCGTCTGATCCCGGCCGGTACCGGTCTGGCCTACCACAGCGAGCGCAAGCGTCGTCGTGATGCGGACAAACCGTTGCGCGTAAGCGCCAGTGAAGTGGAAGCTGCACTGACCGAAGCGCTGAACTCGAGCGGTAACTGAGTTCTGCGGTAAATGAGCGTAAGGCCCTGACCGCTCCGTTCATCGAATCGAGACATTTTGTCGAGTTTCGGTGGGCGGGGAGGCCGGGGCCTTGCCTTGACTGGGGGCAAGATCCTCTTTAGACTCTTGATCCCCTAAATTTGGCGGGAATCCGTTCCCGCCATTTTGCTTTTCTTGCAAGACAATAGCGTCGCAAGACAACAGTGGAGCTAGTAGATGGCAACTATCAACCAGCTGGTACGTCAGCCGCGTAAGCGTATCGTCGAGAAATCCGACGTGCCTGCGCTGCAGAACTGCCCGCAACGTCGTGGCGTGTGCACCCGCGTGTACACCACTACGCCGAAAAAACCTAACTCGGCACTGCGTAAAGTATGCCGTGTGCGTCTGACCAACGGTTTCGAGGTTTCCTCGTACATCGGCGGTGAAGGCCACAACCTGCAAGAACACAGCGTGGTTCTGATCCGTGGCGGTCGTGTAAAAGACTTGCCAGGTGTTCGTTACCACACCGTTCGCGGCTCCTTGGATACTTCCGGCGTTAAAGGCCGTAACCAGGGTCGTTCGAAGTACGGTACCAAGCGTCCGAAGTAATCGGCCGCTTAGCAGTTATTCATTTTATTGAGTCGATAAGAGTAAGGTCGGGCACGCATCCGAAGGATCTGTCCCGAGCTAACCTGAAGACCGTTTGAGGGCTTATCAATGCCAAGACGTCGCGTAGCAGCCAAGCGTGAGATTCTGGACGATCCGAAATACGGAAGCCAAATCCTCGCCAAATTCATGAACCACGTTATGGAAAGCGGCAAGAAAGCCGTTGCCGAACGTATCGTTTATGGTGCCCTGGAAACCGTTGCGGCCCGTAAGGCTGGCACCGATCCCCTGGAACTCTTCGAAAAAGCACTCGACGCCATCGCTCCGCTGGTCGAAGTGAAGTCGCGCCGCGTTGGTGGTGCTACTTACCAGGTTCCGGTCGAGGTTCGTCCTTCCCGTCGTAACGCTCTGGCAATGCGCTGGTTGGTAGACTTCGCCCGCAAGCGTGGCGAGAAGTCCATGGCCCTGCGTTTGGCTGGCGAGCTGCTGGATGCTGCTGAAGGTAAAGGTGCAGCAGTTAAGAAGCGTGAAGACGTGCACCGTATGGCCGAAGCCAACAAGGCTTTCTCGCACTACCGCTTCTAATATCAGCATCATTCATTTTGCGAGGGCTTTATGGCTCGTACTACAGCAATCAACCGCTACCGTAACATTGGTATTTGCGCCCACGTTGACGCGGGCAAGACTACCACTACCGAGCGGATCCTGTTCTACACAGGTCTGAGCCACAAGATGGGCGAGGTGCACGACGGCGCCGCGACCACCGACTGGATGGTGCAGGAGCAGGAGCGGGGTATCACCATTACCTCCGCTGCCGTTACCACTTTCTGGAAAGGTTCCCGTGGTCAGTACGACAACTACCGCGTAAACGTCATCGATACCCCTGGCCACGTAGACTTCACCATTGAAGTAGAGCGTTCGCTGCGTGTACTCGACGGCGCGGTCGTTGTTTTCTGCGGCACTTCCGGTGTTGAGCCTCAGTCCGAAACCGTATGGCGTCAAGCCAACAAGTACGGCGTTCCACGTGTTGTTTACGTGAACAAGATGGACCGTGCCGGCGCAAACTTCCTGCGCGTTGTCGGCCAGATCAAAAACCGTCTGGGCCACACCCCGGTTCCGGTTCAGCTGGCCATCGGTGCAGAAGATAACTTCCAGGGTCAGGTCGACCTGATCAAGATGAAGGCTATCTACTGGAACGAAGACGACAAAGGCACCACCTATCGCGAGGAAGAGATTCCTGCCGATATGGTTGAGCTGGCCAACGAATGGCGCAACAACATGGTCGAGGCTGCGGCCGAAGCCAACGAAGAACTGATGAACAAGTACCTTGAAGAAGGTGACCTGTCCGTCGAAGAGATCAAGGCTGGTCTGCGCGCCCGTACCCTGGCGAGCGAGATCGTTCCTGCGGTCTGCGGTTCCTCGTTCAAGAACAAGGGCGTTCCCCTGGTTCTCGACGCCGTTATCGACTTCCTGCCGGCTCCGACCGAGATCCCTGCAATCCAGGGCATCCACCCGGACAACGTCGAAGACGAAAACGCTCCGAAGATCGAGCGTCACGCCGACGACGCCGAGCCGTTCTCGGCTCTGGCGTTCAAGATTGCCACCGACCCGTTCGTGGGCACTCTGACCTTCGTCCGCGTCTACTCGGGCTTCCTGACCTCCGGTGACTCCGTCATCAACTCGGTCAAGGGCAAGAAAGAGCGCGTTGGTCGTATGGTGCAGATGCACGCCAACCAGCGTGAAGAGATCAAGGAAGTGCGCGCAGGCGACATCGCCGCTCTGATCGGCATGAAGGACGTCACCACCGGTGACACCCTGTGCGATCTCGAGAAGCAAGTGATCCTTGAGCGTATGGACTTCCCTGAGCCTGTGATTTCGGTTGCTGTAGAGCCGAAGACCAAGCAAGACCAGGAGAAGATGGGTATCGCACTGGGCAAGCTGGCTCAGGAAGACCCGTCGTTCCGCGTCAAGACCGACGAAGAGACCGGCCAGACCATCATCTCCGGTATGGGTGAGCTGCACCTGGACATCCTCGTTGACCGCATGAAGCGCGAGTTCAACGTCGAGGCCAACATCGGCAAGCCGCAGGTTTCGTACCGCGAGAAGATCAGCAAGAGCAACGTTGAGATCGAAGGCAAGTTCGTTCGTCAGTCCGGCGGTCGCGGTCAGTTCGGTCACTGCTGGATCCGTTTCTCGGAGCCAGACGTTGACGAGAAGGGCAACATCACCGAAGGCCTGGTCTTCACCAACGAAGTTGTGGGTGGTGTGGTTCCGAAGGAATACATCCCGGCTATCCAGAAGGGTATCGAAGAGCAGATGAAGAACGGCGTCGTTGCCGGCTATCCGCTGATCGGCCTGAAGGCTACCGTGTTCGATGGTTCCTACCACGACGTCGACTCCAACGAGATGGCGTTCAAGGTGGCGGCCTCCATGGCGACCAAGCAGCTGGCCCAGAAGGGTGGCGGTGTTGTGCTTGAGCCGATCATGAAGGTTGAAGTAGTAACCCCAGAAGACTACATGGGTGACGTGATGGGTGACCTGAACCGTCGTCGTGGTCTGATTCAGGGTATGGAAGACTCGGTGTCCGGTAAGGTAATCCGTGCTGAAGTTCCACTGGGTGAGATGTTCGGTTATGCGACCGACGTCCGTTCCATGTCTCAGGGTCGCGCGAGCTACTCCATGGAATTCTCCAAATACTCCGAAGCTCCGTCGAACATCGTCGAAGCTCTCGTTAAAAAACAAGGCTGATTCAGCCCTTTAGGCTAGGAGTTTATTGTCGTGGCTAAAGAAAAATTTGAACGTAGTAAACCGCACGTCAACGTTGGCACCATCGGTCACGTTGACCACGGTAAAACCACTCTGACCGCTGCCCTGACCCGTGTTTGCTCCGAGGTTTTCGGTTCGGCCGTTGTTGACTTCGACAAGATCGACAGCGCCCCGGAAGAGAAGGCTCGTGGTATCACCATCAACACTGCGCACGTAGAGTACGATTCGAACATTCGTCACTACGCGCACGTTGACTGCCCGGGTCACGCCGACTACGTCAAGAACATGATCACCGGTGCTGCCCAGATGGACGGCGCGATCCTGGTTTGCTCGGCCGCCGACGGTCCGATGCCACAAACCCGTGAGCACATCCTGCTGTCCCGTCAGGTAGGCGTTCCGTACATCGTGGTTTTCCTGAACAAGGCTGACCTGGTAGACGACGCTGAGCTGCTGGAACTGGTTGAGATGGAAGTTCGCGACCTGCTGTCCACCTACGACTTCCCAGGCGACGACACTCCGATCATCGTTGGTTCGGCCCGTATGGCGCTGGAAGGCAAAGACGACAACGAAATGGGCACCAGCGCTGTCAAGAAGCTGGTTGAGACTCTGGACAGCTACATCCCAGAGCCAGAGCGTGCCATCGACAAGCCGTTCCTGATGCCGATCGAAGACGTGTTCTCGATCTCGGGTCGCGGTACCGTTGTGACCGGTCGTGTTGAGCGTGGCGTTGTCCGCATCCAGGAAGAAGTTGAGATCGTCGGTCTGCGCGACACTCAGAAAACTACCTGCACCGGCGTTGAAATGTTCCGCAAGCTGCTCGACGAAGGTCGTGCTGGCGAGAACTGCGGCGTTCTGCTGCGCGGCACCAAGCGTGACGACGTAGAGCGTGGCCAGGTTCTGGTCAAGCCAGGTTCGGTCAAGCCGCACACCAAGTTCACCGCAGAAGTCTACGTGCTGAGCAAGGAAGAAGGCGGTCGTCACACTCCGTTCTTCAAAGGCTACCGTCCACAGTTCTACTTCCGTACCACTGACGTGACCGGTAACTGCGAACTGCCGGAAGGCGTTGAAATGGTAATGCCAGGTGACAACATTCAGATGACTGTTACCCTGATCAAGACCATCGCAATGGAAGACGGTCTGCGCTTCGCTATCCGTGAAGGCGGTCGTACCGTCGGCGCCGGCGTCGTAGCCAAAGTCATCGAGTAAGTCTCTTTTAGAGTCAGCTTGATGAAGTGAAAAAGCCTCCGCTCAGCGGGGGCTTTTTTATTGGGTTGACACCTATATGGGGCGTCTATAGAATTGCGCCTCCTTTTAACGGGCGTATTGCGCCCGGTGGGAATAGCAGCCGGAGTCTGAAATCCAATGCAAAATCAGCAAATCCGTATCAGGTTGAAGGCTTTTGACCATCGCCTGATCGACCAATCAACCCAGGAAATCGTGGAAACCGCGAAACGTACTGGTGCTCAAGTGCGTGGTCCTATTCCACTGCCTACCCGTAAAGAGCGGTTTACCGTTCTGGTTTCCCCGCACGTCAACAAAGACGCGCGTGACCAGTACGAAATCCGCACTCACAAGCGTGTACTGGACATCGTCCAGCCAACGGATAAAACCGTTGATGCGCTTATGAAGCTGGATCTTGCGGCCGGTGTGGAAGTGCAGATCAGCCTCGGCTAAGACTTGGTCTTGGTCGTGTAACGCTCTGAAATGGGCGGCCATAGCGGGTGAAAGCCCCGTACACTCATGAGGTTTACAACATGACTATTGGTGTAGTCGGTCGTAAATGCGGTATGACCCGTATTTTCACCGAAGAAGGTGTCTCCATTCCGGTCACGGTCATCGAGATCGAGCCGAATCGCGTCACCCAGTTCAAAACTGAAGAAACCGATGGCTATCGTGCAGTGCAAGTCACTGTCGGCGAGCGTCGTGCTTCGCGCGTAACAGCTGCTCAGGCAGGCCACTTCGCCAAGGCGAACGTCGCTGCCGGTCGTACCGTCCTGGAATTCCGTCTTGAAGAAGGCGAATACAAGGCCGGCGACCTGATCAACGCTGAAATCTTCGCCGCTGGTCAACTGGTCGACGTGACCGGTCAGTCCAAGGGTAAAGGCTTCCAGGGTACGATCAAGCGCTGGAATTTCCGCGGGCAAGATAACACCCACGGTAACTCCGTATCCCACCGCGTCCCAGGCTCTATCGGCCAGTGCCAGACTCCTGGTCGTGTATTCAAGGGCAAGAAAATGTCCGGTCATATGGGCGCCGAGCGCGTGACCGTACAGTCCCTCGAAGTAGTGCGCGTGGACGCTGAACGCAATCTGTTGTTGGTCAAGGGCGCTGTTCCTGGCGCTACTGGCGGCAACGTGGTTGTACGTCCAGCAGCCAAGGCTCGCGGTTAAGGGGAAGCTGACATGCAATTAAATGTAAATGACGCTCAAGCGATCGAAGTTTCCGAACTGACATTTGGCGGCGAGTTCAACGAGACGCTGGTTCACCAAGCAGTCGTGGCCTACATGGCTGGCGGCCGTCAAGGTAGCAAGCAGCAGAAGACCCGTTCCGACGTTTCCGGTGGCGGCAAGCGCCCATGGCGTCAGAAAGGTACTGGCCGTGCTCGTGCCGGTACTATCCGTAGCCCAATCTGGCGCGGCGGCGGCACCACCTTCGCAGCTCGTCCACAAGATCACTCCCAGAAGCTGAACAAGAAGATGTACCGCGCAGCAATGCGTTCCATCCTTGCTGAGCTGGTGCGTACTGATCGTCTGGTCGTGGTTCAGGATTTCGCTGTTGAAACTCCGAAAACCAAAGATCTGCTGGGTAAGCTGAACAACATGAGCCTGACCGACGTTCTGATCGTGTCGGACGCTGTTGACCAGAACCTGTACCTGGCTGCTCGCAACCTGCCGCACGTAGATGTACGTGACGTGCAAGGTTCCGATCCAGTTAGTCTGATCGCATACGACAAGGTGTTGATCACCGTGTCGGCCGTGAAGAAATTCGAGGAGCTGCTGGGATGAACCAGGAACGCGTATTTAAAGTTCTGCTTGGCCCGCACGTTTCCGAGAAGGCTACGGTTCTGGCAGACAAGAAAGGCCAGTTCGTTTTCAAGGTTGCCACTGACGCAACCAAGCTGGAAATCAAGAAGGCCGTCGAAAGCCTGTTCAGCGTGAAAGTGGAGCGCGTGACTACCCTGAACGTTCTGGGTAAGAGCAAGCGTACCGCTCGCGGTCTGGGCAAGCGTAATGACTGGAAGAAGGCAGTTATCTCCCTTCAGCCAGGCCAAGATCTCGATTTCAGCAGCAGTGCTGAGTAAGGAAGGGGTGCATCATGGCAATCGTTAAATGCAAACCGACTTCCCCTGGCCGCCGTTTTGTGGTCAAGGTGGTCAACCAGGAGCTGCACAAAGGCGCTCCTCACGCACCGCTGCTCGAGAAAAAATCGAAGTCTGGTGGTCGTAACAACAATGGCCGCATCACCACTCGTCACGTTGGTGGTGGTCATAAGCAGCATTACCGTCTGGTCGACTTCCGTCGCAACGACAAAGACGGCATCGCCGCCACTGTCGAGCGTATCGAATACGATCCAAACCGTACCGCTCACATCGCCCTGCTGCTGTACGCAGATGGCGAGCGTCGCTACATCATCGCCCCTAAAGGCGTGAGCGCTGGTGACCAGCTGATCGCAGGTGCCCTGGCACCGATCAAGCCGGGCAACGCTCTGCAGCTGCGCAACATTCCAGTTGGTAGCACCGTACACGGCATCGAACTGAAGCCAGGTAAAGGCGCACAGATCGCTCGTTCCGCTGGTGCTTCGGCTCAGCTGGTCGCTCGTGAAGGCGTTTATGTGACCCTGCGTCTGCGTTCCGGTGAAATGCGTAAAGTCCTGGCTGAATGCCGTGCGACCCTGGGCGAAGTCTCGAACTCCGAGCACAGCCTGCGTTCGCTGGGTAAAGCCGGTGCCAAACGCTGGCGTGGCGTTCGCCCAACCGTTCGTGGTGTTGCCATGAACCCGGTTGACCACCCACATGGTGGTGGTGAAGGTCGTACCTCTGGTGGTCGTCATCCGGTATCGCCATGGGGCTTCCCGACTAAGGGCGCGAAGACTCGTGGTAATAAGCGTACCGACAAAATGATCGTCCGTCGTCGCAAGTAAATAGAGGGATACGACAGTGCCACGTTCTCTGAAAAAAGGTCCATTTATTGATCTTCACCTACTGAAGAAGATCGAAGTGGCGGCGGAAAAGAACGATCGCAAACCAGTTAAGACCTGGTCGCGTCGTTCGATGATCCTGCCACAAATGGTCGGTCTGACCATCGCAGTACACAACGGTCGTCAGCACGTCCCAGTTCTCGTCAACGAAGACATGGTCGGCCACAAACTGGGCGAGTTCGCCGGTACCCGCAACTATCGCGGGCACGTGGCAGACAAGAAAGCCAAGCGTTAAGGGGTAAGGAAATGGAAGTAGCCGCTAAGTTGTCGGGCGCTCGAATCTCCGCCCAGAAAGCCCGCTTGGTCGCCGACCAGATCCGCGGGAAGAAGGTGGGCGATGCGCTCAACCTGCTGGCTTTCAGCAGTAAGAAAGCCGCCGAGATCATGAAGAAAGTGCTGGAGTCGGCCGTAGCCAACGCCGAGCATAACGAAGGCGCAGACGTTGATGACCTGAAGGTCAGCACCGTGTTCGTCAACGAAGGGCGTTCGCTGAAGCGCATCATGCCACGTGCCAAAGGCCGTGCTGATCGCATCGTCAAGCGGTCTTGCCATATCACTGTCAAGGTTGCTGACAAGTAACGGAGTCGAAGAGATGGGTCAGAAAGTACATCCCATTGGCATTCGCCTGGGAATCGTCAAGGAGCACACCTCCGTCTGGTACGCAGACGGTCGGACTTATGCGGACTACCTGTTCGCTGATCTGAAGGTGCGTGAGTACCTCCAAGACAAACTAAAAAGCGCGTCCGTAAGCCGTATCGATATTCATCGTCCGGCTCAAACTGCACGCATCACCATCCACACCGCTCGTCCAGGTATCGTTATCGGGAAGAAAGGTGAAGATGTTGAAAAACTGCGTCAGGACCTGACCAAGCAAATGGGTGTGCCTGTGCACATCAATATCGAAGAGATCCGCAAGCCGGAGCTCGACGGTATGCTGGTTGCCCAGAGCGTAGCTCAGCAGCTGGAGCGTCGTGTGATGTTCCGTCGCGCCATGAAGCGCGCCGTACAGAACGCCATGCGCATTGGTGCCAAAGGCATCAAAATCCAAGTGAGCGGTCGTCTCGGCGGTGCTGAAATCGCACGTACTGAATGGTATCGCGAAGGTCGTGTGCCACTGCACACCCTGCGTGCCGACATCGACTATGCCAACTACGAAGCTCACACCACCTACGGTGTGATCGGTGTAAAGGTTTGGATCTTCAAAGGCGAAGTGATTGGTGGTCGCCAGGAAGAGCTGAAGCCGCAAGCACCAGCGCCTCGTAAAAAAGCTGCTAAGTAAGGGGTACGCCAAATGTTGCAACCAAAGCGTACGAAGTTCCGCAAGCAAATGACCGGCCACAACCGTGGTCTGGCACTGCGCGGTAGCAAAGTCAGCTTCGGCGAGTTCGCGCTGAAGTCTGTTGCTCGTGGTCGTCTCACCGCTCGTCAGATCGAGTCGGCACGTCGTGCCCTGACCCGTCACGTAAAACGTGGCGGCAAGATCTGGATCCGTGTATTCCCGGACAAGCCTATCTCCAAAAAACCACTCGAAGTTCGGATGGGTAAAGGTAAGGGTAACGTCGAATACTGGGTTGCCCAGATTCAGCCAGGCAAAGTCCTGTATGAAATCGAGGGTGTTTCTGAAGAGCTGGCGCGTGAGGCTTTCGCCCTGGCTGCTGCAAAGCTGCCGCTCGCCACCTCCTTTGTTAAACGGACGGTGATGTGATGAAAGCGAATGAACTTCGTGAAAAATCCGCACAGCAGCTGAACGAGCAACTGCTCGGCCTGCTGCGCGACCAGTTCAATCTGCGCATGCAGAAGGCAACTGGCCAGTTGGGGCAGTCTCATCTGCTCTCGCAAGTTAAGCGTGACATCGCTCGCGTGAAAACTGTGCTCAACCAGCAGGCAGGTAAGTGATCATGGCTGAAGCCGAAAAAACTGTCCGTACGCTGACTGGCCGTGTTGTCAGCGACAAGATGGACAAAACCATCACCGTTCTGATCGAGCGTCGCGTTAAGCACCCGATCTACGGTAAATACGTTAAGCGTTCGACTAAGCTGCACGCGCACGACGAAACCAATCAGTGCCACATCGGCGACAAAGTCACTATTCGTGAAACTCGTCCGATGGCCAAGACCAAGTCTTGGGCGCTGGTTGATGTTCTCGAACGCGCTGTGGAAGTCTAAGGGCTAGGGGTCGGAGAAATTATATGATTCAGACTCAATCCATGCTCGATGTGGCCGATAACAGCGGCGCTCGCCGCGTTATGTGCATCAAGGTGCTGGGTGGCTCCCATCGTCGTTACGCTGCCATTGGCGACATCATCAAGGTTACCGTGAAGGAAGCAATTCCTCGCGGTAAGGTGAAAAAAGGCCAGGTAATGACTGCTGTCGTAGTCCGTACCCGTCACGGCGTACGTCGTGCCGATGGCTCCATTATCCGCTTTGATGGCAACGCTGCTGTTCTGCTGAACAACAAGCAAGAGCCGATCGGCACCCGTATCTTTGGGCCAGTGACCCGTGAGCTTCGTACTGAGAAGTTCATGAAGATCGTCTCGCTCGCCCCAGAAGTGCTGTAAGGAGATCCGACATGCAAAAGATTCGTCGTGACGACGAGATCATCGTGATCGCCGGCAAAGACAAAGGTAAGCGCGGTAAGGTGCTGAAGGTTCTCGCTGACAACCGTCTGGTTGTCGGTGGTCTGAACCTGGTCAAGCGTCATACCAAGCCTAACCCGATGTCGGGCGTACAGGGCGGTATCGTCGAGAAAGAAGCGCCACTGCACGCTTCCAACGTCGCCATCTTCAACGGCGAAACCAACAAGGCTGACCGCGTTGGTTTCAAAGTAGAAGACGGTAAGAAAATTCGTGTCTTCAAGTCGACCCAAAAAGCGGTTGATGCTTGAACACTGCTAGGTAGAAGACCATGGCACGACTCCAAGAGATTTACCGGAAGGAAATCGCACCGAAACTTAAGGAAGAACTTAAGCTTTCGAACGTGATGGAAGTTCCGCGCGTTACCAAAATCACTCTGAACATGGGTCTGGGCGAAGCGATCGGTGACAAGAAAGTCATCGAGCACGCGGTAGCTGACCTGGAAAAGATCACCGGCCAAAAAGTCGTTGTGACTCACGCTCGTAAATCCATCGCGGGCTTCAAAGTCCGTGAAGGCTGGCCGATCGGTGTCAAAGTGACCCTGCGCCGTGAGCGTATGTACGAGTTCCTGGATCGTCTGCTGTCGATCTCCCTGCCTCGGGTTCGCGACTTCCGCGGCCTGAATGCCAAGTCCTTCGACGGTCGTGGCAACTACAGCATGGGCGTGAAAGAGCAGATCATCTTCCCGGAAATCGACTACGACAAGATCGATGCTCTGCGCGGTCTGGACATTACCCTGACCACCACTGCCAAGAACGATGACGAAGGCCGCGCTCTGCTGCGTGCTTTCAAATTCCCGTTCCGCAACTGATTGGAGTAGGAAAATGGCCAAGAAGAGCATGAAGAACCGTGAGCTGAAGCGTCAGCTCACCGTTGCCAAGTACGCCGCCAAGCGTGCAGCGCTGAAAGCGATCATCGTCGATCTGAACGCAAGTCCAGAAGCACGTTGGGAAGCTACCGTAGCCCTGCAGAAGCAACCACGTGACGCAAGCGCCTCGCGCATGCGTAACCGTTGCCGCCTGACCGGTCGTCCGCACGGCGTTTACCGCAAGTTCGGCCTGGGCCGTAACAAGCTGCGTGAAGCTGCCATGCGTGGTGACGTGCCAGGTCTGGTGAAAGCCAGCTGGTAAGCGCCTTCAAAACCCCGGTGGCCGGCTCGAAAGAGTCAGACCGCCGGTGGTCTTGAACTTGAATCAAGCCCCTTTTGGGGCTTGATTCATTTCCGGGGGGTGTCTAGAATGACCGGCTCGCCTGAGCCCGTGTTTTTTGTGCCCGGAATTTCTCGGCGACAAGTAGTAGCCGCAAGGCTAATTTTTCTGTTTTAGGAGCGTCTAGCCCATGAGTATGCAGGACCCGTTAGCGGACATGCTAACTCGAATCCGTAATGCCCAGATGGCTGAAAAGTCCGTCGTAAGCATGCCGTCTTCCACGCTGAAGGTGGCTGTAGCAAAAGTCCTGAAGGACGAAGGTTACATCGCGGGTTATCAGATCAGCAGCGAAACCAAACCTCTGCTGTCCATCGAGCTGAAGTACTTCGAAGGCCGTCCGGTCATCGAGGAAGTCAAGCGCGTCAGCCGTCCAGGCCTGCGCCAGTACAAGTCCGTCGAAGATCTGCCAAAAGTACGTGGCGGCCTCGGCGTGTCTATCGTCTCCACCAACAAAGGTGTGATGACTGATCGTGCTGCGCGCGCTGCCGGTGTCGGCGGCGAAGTTCTTTGCACAGTGTTCTAAGGGGGGATAAGCATGTCTCGCGTCGCTAAGAACCCCGTTAAGCTGCCGGCCGGCGTCGAAATCAAATTCGTAGGCCAACAGCTTTCGGTGAAGGGTGCCAAGGGCACTCTCGAACTGAACGTCCATTCGTCCGTTGAGATCGTTGAAGAAGCCGGTGAGCTGCGTTTCGCTGCTCGCAATGGCGATCAACAGACCCGCGCAATGGCCGGTACCACTCGTGCGTTGGTAAACAACATGGTCCAGGGCGTAAGCCAAGGCTTCGAGCGCAAGCTCCAGCTGGTCGGTGTTGGTTACAAGGCGCAAGCAAAAGGTCAGGTTCTGAACCTGGCTCTTGGCTTCTCGCACCCTGTGGATTACGAACTGCCGGCAGGCATCACTGCTGAGACTCCTAGCCAGACCGATATCCTGATCAAGGGCATCGACAAGCAGCTGGTAGGTCAAGTGGCCGCCGAGATCCGCGACTTCCGTCCACCAGAGCCTTACAAAGGTAAAGGTGTGCGCTACGCGGACGAAGTCGTCCGTCGTAAAGAAGCCAAGAAGAAGTAGGGCATAGCAAATGACCGACAAAAAAGTTACTCGACTGCGTCGCGCTCGCAAAGCACGCCTGAAAATGCACGAACTCGAAGTCGTGCGTCTCTGCGTGTTCCGCTCTTCGCAGCACATCTACGCCCAGGTCATTTCGGCCGACGGCAACAAAGTCCTGGCCAGCGCCTCGACTTTGGATAAAGAACTGCGTGATGGTGCCACCGGCAACATCGACGCGGCCACTAAGGTTGGCCAGCTGGTCGCTACGCGTGCTAAGGCCGTGGGCGTCTCGCAGGTGGCTTTCGACCGCTCTGGCTTCAAGTACCACGGCCGCGTTAAGGCGCTGGCTGATGCTGCTCGTGAAGCTGGGCTGGAGTTCTAAGTTATGTCAAATAACGACCAAAAGCGCGACGAAGGCTACATCGAGAAGCTGGTTCAAGTTAACCGCGTAGCCAAAACCGTTAAAGGCGGCCGTATCTTCACTTTCACCGCGTTGACCGTGGTGGGTGACGGTAAGGGTCGCGTTGGCTTCGGCCGTGGCAAGTCGCGTGAAGTGCCTGCTGCGATCCAGAAGGCAATGGAAGCTGCTCGCCGCAACATGATCCAGGTTGATCTGAACGGCACCACCCTGCAGTACGCCACCAAGTCCGCCCACGGCGCGTCGAAGGTGTACATGCAGCCTGCTTCTGAAGGTACCGGTATCATCGCTGGCGGCGCAATGCGTGCCGTTCTCGAAGTTGCTGGCGTTCAGAACGTTCTGGCCAAGTGCTACGGCTCGACCAACCCTGTAAACGTGGTTCACGCCACTTTCAAGGGTCTGAAGGCCATGCAGTCTCCTGAGTCCATTGCCGCCAAGCGTGGCAAGCGCGTTGAGGAGATCGTCTGATCATGGCTACCGTAAAAGTAACGCTGATCAAAAGCACCAGCGGCCGCATCCCTAGCCACAAACTGTGCGTGAAGGGTCTGGGTCTGCGTCGCATCGGTCACACTGTAGAAGTTCAGGATACTCCCGAGAATCGCGGGATGATCAACAAGGCCTACTACATGCTGCGTGTCGAGGGTTAATCGATGAAACTCAATGATCTGAGTCCAGCGCCGGGTTCCCGTCGCGAAAAGCATCGTCCGGGCCGTGGTATCGGTAGCGGTTTGGGTAAGACTGGTGGCCGTGGTCACAAAGGTCAGACCTCCCGTTCCGGTGGCACCATCGCTCCAGGCTTTGAAGGCGGTCAACAGCCGCTGCACCGTCGCCTGCCGAAGTTCGGTTTCGTTTCCCTGAAAGCCATGGATCGCGCAGAAGTGCGTCTGTCCGAGCTGGCCAAGGTGGAAGGCGACATCGTCACCGTGCAGTCCCTGAAAGATGCCAACGTGATCAACGTCAACGTACAGCGCGTGAAAATCATGCTGTCCGGTGAAGTGACTCGCGCTGTCACTATCGGCAAGGGAATCGGCGCCACCAAAGGTGCGCGCGCGGCTATCGAAGCAGCTGGCGGCAAGTTCGAGGAATAAATGGCTAAGCAAGGTGCTCTCTCTGCGCTCGGCAAAGGCGGTATGTCTGAACTCTGGGCTCGTCTGCGTTTTCTGTTCCTGGCGATCATCGTCTACCGAATAGGCGCACACATCCCGGTTCCAGGTATCAACCCGGACCGTCTCGCAGACCTGTTTCGACAGAATGAGGGGACCATTCTTAGCTTGTTCAACATGTTTTCCGGCGGCGCGCTGGAGCGGATGAGCATCTTTGCACTGGGGATCATGCCGTACATTTCGGCATCGATCATCATGCAGCTGATGACCGCCGTCAGCCCGCAGCTGGAGCAGTTGAAGAAGGAAGGTGAAGCTGGCCGTCGCAAGATCAGCCAGTACACCCGCTACGGCACCGTCGTCCTGGCTCTCGTCCAGGCCATTGGCATGTCCATTGGCCTGGCGGGGCAGGGCGTTGCGTTCACTGGTGACTTCGGCTTCCATTTCGTCGCGGTATCCACGTTTGTGGCTGGCGCGATGTTCATGATGTGGCTGGGTGAGCAGATTACTGAGCGTGGTGTAGGCAACGGTATCTCGATGCTGATTTTTTCGGGTATCGTCGCCGGTCTTCCGAGAGCGATCGGGCAGTCTTTCGAGTCTGCGCGTCAGGGTGACATCAACATTTTCGCCCTGGTTGCCATCGGTCTGCTGGCAGTAGCGATTATCGGTTTCGTGGTGTTCATTGAGCGTGGTCAGCGTCGTATCGCCGTTCACTACGCCAAGCGTCAGCAGGGCCGCAAGGTCTTTGCTGCGCAGACCAGCCACTTGCCGCTGAAAGTGAACATGGCCGGTGTCATTCCGGCTATTTTCGCAAGCAGCATTCTGCTGTTTCCGGCTTCGTTGGGTGCCTGGTTCGGTCAGTCTGAAGGTATGGGCTGGTTGCAGGACATCTCGCAGTCGATCGCTCCTGGTCAGCCGTTGAATATTCTGCTGTTTAGTGCAGGGATTATTTTCTTCTGCTTCTTCTATACGGCGTTGATGTTCAATCCGAAAGACGTAGCGGAAAACCTGAAGAAGTCCGGTGCCTTTATTCCGGGCATCCGTCCAGGTGAGCAGTCAGCGCGCTACATTGATGGCGTTCTGACTCGCTTGACCATGTTCGGTGCTCTTTACATGACGGCCGTGTGCCTGCTGCCCCAGTTCCTGGTGGTTGCGGCAAACGTTCCGTTCTACCTTGGCGGGACCTCGTTGCTGATCGTGGTCGTGGTTGTGATGGACTTTATGTCCCAAGTACAATCGCACCTCGTTTCGCACCAGTACGAATCCCTGATGAAGAAAGCCAACCTGAAGGGTTACGGCAGCGGCATGTTGCGCTGAGTACCCATAAGGTTCGAGGAGTTGGTGATGAAAGTTCGTGCATCGGTGAAAAAGCTGTGCCGTAACTGCAAGATTATTCGCCGCGAAGGTGTTGTTCGAGTAATTTGCAGCGCGGAACCGCGTCACAAGCAGCGCCAAGGCTGAGTGTGATCGTGCTTCAAGCCCGGCAGCTAGTGTGCTGCCGGGTTGATTATTTGTTATTACAGCGATATTATCTCGCGCCCTATTTCTTGGCTTCCGGGGCGTAGGTAGCTGTCAATTGGAGTCCCACTGAATGGCCCGTATTGCAGGCGTTAACATTCCAGATAACAAGCATACTGTTATCTCGCTGACCTACATCTATGGTGTCGGTCGCACTACCGCGCAGAAAATCTGTGCGGTGACTGGGGTAAACCCAGCAGCAAAGATCAAGGATCTGAGCGACGAGCAAATTGAACAGCTGCGTGGCGAAGTCGCGAAGTTCACCACTGAAGGTGACCTGCGTCGCGAAATCAACATGAAAATCAAGCGCTTGATGGACCTCGGTTGCTATCGCGGTCTGCGTCATCGTCGTGGTCTGCCAGTACGCGGTCAGCGTACCAAGACCAACGCGCGTACCCGTAAAGGTCCGCGTAAGCCGATCCGCAAGTAATCGCCCCAGCGAATCGACAGGAATTTAATCATGGCAAAACCTGCTGCTCGTCCTCGTAAAAAAGTTAAAAAGACAGTGGTTGATGGCATCGCCCACATCCATGCCTCTTTTAACAACACCATCGTGACCATCACCGACCGTCAAGGTAACGCTCTTTCCTGGGCTACCTCCGGTGGTTCGGGTTTCCGCGGTTCCCGCAAGTCCACCCCGTTCGCGGCTCAAGTAGCTGCTGAGCGTGCTGGTCAAGCTGCGCTGGAATACGGCCTGAAAAACCTCGACGTGAACGTCAAGGGCCCAGGTCCAGGTCGTGAATCCGCAGTCCGCGCTCTGAACGGCTGTGGCTACAAGATCGCCAGCATCACCGACGTGACGCCAATCCCGCACAACGGGTGCCGTCCGCCGAAGAAGCGCCGCGTGTAATCCAGGAGATTGTAAAGAATGGCTCGTTACATTGGTCCAAAATGCAAACTGGCTCGTCGCGAAGGCACCGATCTCTTCCTGAAGAGCGGCGTGCGCGCGATCGAATCGAAGTGCAACATTGAAGCAGCACCTGGTATCCACGGCCAGCGCCGCGGTCGCCAGTCCGACTACGGCACCCAACTGCGTGAGAAGCAGAAGGTTCGTCGTATCTACGGCGTTCTCGAGCGTCAGTTCAGCGGCTACTACAAGCAAGCCGCTGGCAAGAAAGGTGCAACCGGTGAAAACCTGCTGCAACTGCTCGAATGCCGTCTGGACAACGTCGTATACCGTATGGGCTTCGGCTCCACCCGTGCCGAATCCCGTCAGCTGGTATCGCACAAGTCGATCAGCGTTAACGGCCAGACCGTAAACGTTCCGTCCTACCAGGTTCGTGCTGGTGACGTGGTCGCTGTTCGCGAGAAGGCAAAAAACCAACTTCGCATTGTCCAAGCTCTCGATCTGTGTGCTCAACGTGGCCGCGTAGAGTGGGTAGAAGTAGACACTGAGAAGAAGTCGGGCGTTTTCAAGAACGTTCCAGCTCGCAGTGATCTGTCCGCCGACATCAACGAAAGCCTGATTGTCGAGCTCTACTCCAAGTAAGGGCTAGAAAATAGGTGCATCCATGCAGATTTCGGTAAATGAGTTCCTGACACCCCGCCATATTGATGTGCAGGTTGTCAGTCCAACCCGCGCCAAGATCACCCTCGAGCCTCTCGAGCGTGGTTTTGGCCACACCCTGGGCAACGCGCTGCGCCGCATCCTGTTGTCCTCAATGCCCGGCTGCGCAGTAGTCGAGGCCGAGATTGACGGTGTGCTCCACGAGTACAGCGCCATCGAAGGTGTACAGGAAGACGTAATTGAAATCCTGTTGAACCTTAAAGGTCTGGCTATCAAGCTGCACGGCCGTGACGAAGTTACGCTGACCTTGTCGAAGAAGGGTTCGGGGGTGGTTACCGCTGCCGATATTCAGCTGGATCATGATGTCGAGATCGTTAACCCCGATCACGTAATCGCTAACCTGGCGTCCAACGGCGCCCTGAACATGAAGCTCACCGTAGCTCGTGGTCGTGGTTATGAGCCGGCCGACTCGCGTCAAAGCGATGAAGACGAAAGCCGCAGCATCGGTCGCTTGCAGCTCGACTCTTCGTTCAGCCCGGTTCGCCGTATCGCATACGTGGTGGAAAACGCCCGTGTCGAGCAGCGCACCAACCTGGACAAGCTGGTTATTGATCTGGAAACCAACGGTACCCTGGATCCTGAAGAGGCCATCCGTCGTGCTGCAACCATCCTGCAACAGCAGTTGGCTGCGTTCGTCGACCTCAAAGGTGACAGTGAGCCAGTGGTTGTCGAGCAGGAAGACGAGATCGATCCGATCCTGCTTCGCCCGGTTGACGATCTGGAACTGACTGTACGTTCGGCCAACTGCCTTAAGGCGGAAAACATCTACTACATCGGCGACCTGATTCAGCGCACCGAAGTAGAGCTGTTGAAGACTCCGAACCTGGGCAAGAAATCCTTGACCGAAATCAAGGACGTTCTGGCCTCCCGCGGTCTGTCCCTCGGCATGCGCCTCGACAACTGGCCGCCTGCAAGTCTTAAGAAGGACGACAAGGCGACTGCCTGATCGTCGTAATCACCGAACGTTGTGTTTGGTAAGGAATGAACCATGCGTCATCGTAAAAGTGGTCGTCACCTGAGCCGCACCAGCTCCCACCGTAAGGCTATGTTCCAGAACATGGCGGTGTCGCTGTTCGAGCACGAGCTGATCAAAACTACTCTGCCAAAAGCCAAAGAACTGCGCCGCGTTGCCGAGCCGCTGATCACTCTGGCCAAGACAGACAGCGTTGCTAACCGTCGTCTGGCTTTCGACCGTACTCGTTCGAAAGCGATCGTCGGCAAGCTCTTCAACGATCTGGGCAAGCGTTACGCTACCCGTGAGGGTGGCTACCTGCGCATCCTCAAGTGCGGTTTCCGCGCTGGCGACAACGCTCCTATGGCGTACGTCGAGCTGGTTGATCGCGCTGTCGGCGGCGAAGCTGTATCCGCTGAGTAAGACGTCAGTCTGAAACAAAAAAACCGGGCCTGGTGCCCGGTTTTTTTGTGCCCGCAAGAAATGCGTCTTGCGTACAAGCCAATGCCTGCTTTCCGTTGTCATTATGTCGTGGGATGTGTAATTACAAATATCTATTGATGCCTGCAAGTTAATGAATTTGTAGCTGTCACATTGATGGTCAATACTCCCCACCAAGCCGATTAGCCGGCAGTTCCAGACTGACAGAGGAAGAAGATCGCATGAGCCAGAGCAAGACGCTTACGACCGCCAGTGGCGCACCTGTCGCCGACAACCAGAACTCTCGCTCCGCCGGGCCGCGGGGCCCATTGCTGTTGGATGACTTTCACCTGATCGAGAAGCTCGCCCACTTCAACCGCGAAAACATTCCGGAGCGTCGTGTGCATGCCAAAGGCTCGGGGGCTTACGGCACCTTCACGGTCACGCGCGACATCACTCAGTACACCCGGGCCAGTCTGTTCTCGGCGGTCGGCAAACAAACCCCGACGTTCCTGCGCTTCTCCACTGTGGGCGGTGAACGCGGCTCGGCAGACACTGAGCGGGATCCACGTGGCTTCGCGCTGAAGTTCTACACAGAGGAAGGCAATTGGGACATCGTCGGCAACAACACGCCAGTGTTCTTCATTCGTGACCCGCTGAAGTTCCCGGACTTCATCCACACCCAGAAACGCCTGTCGCAGAGCAACCTGAAAAGTGCACAGGCCATGTGGGATTTCTGGTCGCATTCCCCCGAGGCGCTGCACCAGGTCACGATCCTGTTTTCCGACCGCGGCATTCCCGACGGATACCGCCACATGCACGGCTTCGGCAGCCACACCTACAGCCTGATCAACGCCAACGGCGAACGTCATTGGGTGAAGTGGCACTACAAGACCCTGCAAGGCATCAAGAACCTGGCACCGGCGGACGCGGCCCGTTTGGCCGGCACCGATCCTGATTACGCCCAGCGTGATCTGTTTGAAGCCATCGAGCGCGGTGACTTCCCGAAATGGCGCGTGTGCATTCAGATCATGACCGAGGCCCAGGCCGCCGCGCATTACGAGAATCCGTTCGACGTGACCAAGACCTGGTCGCAGAAGGAGTTTCCGTTGATCGAAGTGGGCGAGCTCGAGCTCAACCGCAACCCGCTGAACTACTTTGCCGAGGTCGAGCAAGCGGCGTTCGGTCCAAGCAACATGGTGCCCGGCGTCGGCCTGTCGCCGGACCGCATGCTGCAAGGCCGCGTGTTCGCCTACGCCGATGCGCACCGTTACCGTGTCGGCACCAATCACCAGCAACTGCCGGTGAATGCACCGCGCAGCCCGGTGAACACCTATCAGCGCGACGGCTCCATGGCCTTCGGCAGCAACGGCGGGGCTGCGCCCAACTACGAGCCTAACAGCTACGTGGAGTCGCCGAAGCAGGCACCGCATTACGCGGAGCCGCCATTGGCCCTCAGCGGGGCTGCGGACCGCTACGATCACCGTGAAGACACCGACTACTACAGCCACGCCGGTGCGCTGTTCCGGCTGATGAGCGACGAGCAGAAGGCGTTGCTGACGAGCAACATTGCCGGTGCGATGGCCGGTGTGTCGAGCGATGTCGTCGACCGCCAGCTGCAGCATTTCTTCAAGGCCGACCCGGCGTATGGAGAAGCAATCGCAAAGCTGCTCAACGTACAGCTGAGCGAAGTCTAAACGAGAAGCAGAACCGCCCTCATTAGGGCGGTTTTTGCGTTATTTAGGCTGGTTTTCTAAGAATATCTTCGCTTTTATTGCGCGAAACGGGTGACCTTCCAGTCAGGTTGGTTCAAACTACAGACTTTCAGGAAGGGAGATGTAGGGCGATGCAAGGCCACCCAGACGTTATCGATTACCTCAACACGCTGCTGACCGGCGAACTGGCCGCGCGTGACCAATATTTCGTTCACTCGCGGATGTATGAGGACTGGGGATTCACCAAGCTCTACGAACGGATCAACCACGAGATGGAAGAAGAGGCCGGTCACGCAGACGCGCTGATGCGCCGGATCCTGATGCTCGAAGGCACGCCGCGCATGCGCCCGGATGACCTGGATGTCGGCACGACGGTGCCGGAAATGCTCGAGGCGGATCTGCGCCTGGAGTACAAGGTTCGCGCTGCGCTGTGCAAAGGCATCGAGCTCTGCGAGCAGCACAAGGACTACGTCAGCCGCGAGATCCTGCGGGTTCAGCTCAACGATACCGAGGAAGACCACACCTATTGGCTGGAAAAGCAGTTGGGCCTGATCAAGCTGATCGGTCTCGAGAACTACCTGCAATCCCACGCTTGAGGGTTGCGATGTAAAAGAGCCCCGGTCACTTCACGGTGACCGGGGCTTTTTCATGCCCGGGGATCAGGCCCGGTCGCGGATCAGCAACGGCTTGAGGTAATGGCCGGTGTGCGATTGCTTCATCTCGGCGACGTCCTCCGGCGTGCCGGTGGCGATGATCTGCCCGCCCTTGGAGCCGCCTTCAGGGCCCAGGTCCACCAGCCAGTCGGCGGTCTTGATCACATCCAGGTTGTGCTCGATCACCACCACGGTATTGCCGTGGTCGCGCAGGCGATGGAGCACGTCGAGCAGTTGCTGGATGTCGGCGAAGTGCAGGCCCGTGGTCGGCTCGTCGAGGATGTACAGGGTCTTGCCGGTGTCGCGCTTGGACAGCTCGCGGGACAGCTTGACCCGTTGCGCCTCGCCGCCGGACAGGGTCGTCGCCGACTGCCCGAGCTTGATGTACGACAGCCCCACGTCCATCAGCGTCTGCAGCTTGCGCGCCAGGGCCGGCACCGCGTCGAAGAACTCCCGCGCTTCCTCGATGGTCATTTCGAGGGTTTCGTGGATGCTCTTGCCCTTGTACTTGATCTCAAGGGTTTCGCGGTTGTAGCGCTTGCTCTTGCACACGTCGCACGGCACGTAGATGTCCGGCAGGAAGTGCATTTCCACCTTGATCAGGCCGTCGCCCTGGCAGGCCTCGCAGCGCCCGCCCTTGACGTTGAACGAGAAGCGCCCCGGGCCATAGCCCCGGGAGCGAGCCTCGGGGACGCCGGCGAACAGTTCGCGGATCGGCGTGAACAGCCCGGTGTAGGTCGCCGGGTTGGAGCGCGGTGTCCGGCCGATGGGGCTCTGGTCGATGTCGACCACCTTGTCGAGGTGTTCCAGGCCTTTGATGCTGTCGTGCGGCGCCGCTTCCAGGGTGGTGGCGCCGTTCAGCGCGGTGGCGCTCAGCGGGAACAGCGTGTTGTTGATCAGCGTCGATTTGCCCGAGCCGGACACGCCGGTCACGCACGTCAGCAGGCCGATCGGGATCTCCAGGTCGACGTTGCGCAGGTTGTTGCCGCGGGCGCCCTTGAGCGACAGCACCTGCTTCTTGTTGCGCGGCGTGCGCTTGGCGGGAACTTCGATCTTGACCCGCCCGGACAGGTACTTGCCGGTCAGGGACTCCGGATGCGCCATGACTTCGTCCGGCGAACCCTCGGCCACGATCTGCCCGCCATGGACGCCGGCGCCCGGGCCGATGTCCACCACGTAGTCGGCCAGGCGGATCGCGTCTTCGTCGTGCTCGACCACGATCACCGTGTTGCCGATGTCACGCAGGTGCTTGAGGGTGCCCAGCAGCCGGTCGTTGTCCCGCTGGTGCAGGCCGATGGACGGCTCGTCGAGGATGTACAGGACGCCGACCAGGCCTGCGCCGATCTGGCTGGCCAGGCGGATCCGCTGGGCCTCGCCGCCGGACAGGGTATCGGCGCTGCGGTCCAGCGACAGGTAGTCGAGGCCGACGTTGACCAGGAACTGCAGGCGCTCGCGGATCTCCTTGAGGATCTTGTCGGCGATCTCGCCGCGGCGGCCGGTCATCTTCAGGTCGCCGAAGTAGTCGCAGGCGTCGCCGATCGGCAGGTTGGTCACCGCCGGCAGGGTCTTCTCGCCGACCCATACGTGCCGTGCTTCGCGGCGCAGGCGGGTGCCGCGGCAATCCGGGCAGGCCTGGGTGCTGAGGAACTTGGCGAGTTCCTCGCGCACGCTGGCCGACTCGGTCTCGCGGTAGCGGCGTTCCAGGTTCGGCACGATGCCTTCGAACGGGTGCGAGCGCTTGACGATGTCGCCGCGGTCGTTGAGGTACTTGAAGTCGACGTTCTGCGAGCCGCTGCCGTGCAGGATGTACTTCTGGTGTTCGGCGGACAGCTGGTTGAATGGCTGCTCCAGGCTGAACCCGTAATGGGACGCCAGGGAGCCGAGCATCTGGAAGTAGTAGACGTTTCGCCGGTCCCAGCCGCGGATCGCGCCTTCGGCCAGGGTCAGTTCGCCGTTGACCAGGCGCTTGATGTCGAAGAACTGCTTCACGCCCAGGCCGTCGCAGGTCGGGCAGGCACCGGCCGGATTGTTGAAGGAGAACAGCTTCGGCTCCAGCTCGCTGATGGCGTGGCCGCAGACCGGGCAGGCGAAGCGCGCGGAGAAGATCATCTCCTCGCCCGGTTCGTCGTCCATCGGCGCCACCAGGGCGATGCCGTCCGCCAGCTTCAGCGCGGTCTCGAACGACTCGGCCAGGCGCTGCTGCAGGTCGGCGCGCACCTTGAAGCGGTCGACCACGACTTCGATCGTGTGCTTCTTCTGTTTATCCAGTTTCGGCAGTTCGTCGAGCTCGAAGAGCTTGCCGTTGACCCGGGCCCGGACGAAGCCCTGGGCGCGCAGCTCTTCGAACACCGACAGATGCTCGCCCTTGCGCTCGCGGATCACCGGCGCCAGCAGCATGAGCTTGCTGCCTTCGGGTTCGGCCAGCACCAGGTCGACCATCTGGCTGACGGTCTGCGCCTCCAGCGGGATGTCGTGGTCCGGGCAGCGCGGCGTGCCGACGCGGGCATAGAGCAGGCGCAGGTAGTCGTAGATTTCGGTGATGGTGCCGACCGTGGAGCGCGGGTTGTGCGAGGTCGACTTCTGTTCGATGGAGATCGCCGGCGACAGGCCTTCGATGGTGTCGACGTCGGGCTTTTCCATCATCGACAGGAACTGCCGGGCGTAGGCCGACAGGGACTCGACATAGCGGCGCTGGCCTTCGGCGTACAGCGTGTCGAAGGCCAGGGACGACTTGCCGGATCCGGACAGGCCGGTGATGACGATCAGCTTGTCCCGCGGCAGGGTCAGGTCGATGTTCTTCAGGTTGTGGGTACGGGCCCCACGAATCAGGATCTTGTCCAAAGTGGCCTCGCTCGGCGGGCGTCGAAAACACAGGAGTATAAGGCTAAATACTGGATGGATGCACACTATCGGGCGAAGGGATTTTTCCCTTGCATGAAGAGAATTTCATCTGCACGCGTCATAGCGTCGCGATATATCCCGTCAATCGGTGGGACTGGTAGAATCGCCGCCGGTTCACACGAGGTTTTTCCATGCACGATCCCCACAGCGAACGCATGAGTGGCAGCGAGACCCGCGCGGCGAGCGGTCTGGCCCTGGTGTTCGCCTTCCGTATGCTTGGCATGTTCATGGTGCTGCCGGTGCTGGCGACCTATGGCATGGACCTGGCGGGAGCGACCCCGGCCCTGATCGGGCTGGCGATCGGCGCTTACGGCCTGACCCAGGCGATTTTCCAGATCCCGTTCGGGATCATTTCCGACCGCATCGGCCGCCGGCCGGTGATCTACCTGGGCCTTGTGGTCTTCGCCCTCGGCAGCGTGCTGGCCGCCCAGGCCGATTCGATCTGGGGCGTGATCGCCGGGCGGATCCTGCAGGGCGCCGGTGCGATTTCCGCGGCGGTCATGGCGCTGCTCTCCGACCTGACCCGCGAACAGCACCGCACCAAGGCCATGGCCATGATCGGCATGACCATCGGCCTGTCGTTCGCCGTGGCCATGGTGGTCGGGCCGCTGCTGACCCGCGCGTTCGGCCTGTCCGGCCTGTTCCTGGCCACCGGCGCGATGGCGCTGGTCGGCATCGCGATCATCCTGTTCATGGTGCCGCGCTCCACCGGGCCGCTGAGCCACCGCGAGTCCGGCGTGGCCCGCCAGGCGCTGCTGCCGACGCTCAAGCATCCGGACCTGCTGCGCCTGGACCTGGGCATCTTCGTGCTGCACGCGATGCTGATGTCGAGCTTCGTCGCCTTGCCCCTGGCCCTGGTGGAAAAGGCCGGGCTGCCCAAGGAACAGCACTGGTGGGTCTACCTCACCGCGCTGCTGATCTCGTTCTTCGCCATGATCCCGTTCATCATCTACGGCGAGAAGCGACGCAAAATGAAACGAGTTTTGCTCGGCGCCGTGCTGACGCTGATGCTCACTGAGCTATTCTTCTGGCAGTTCGGCGACAGCCTGCGGGCGCTGGTGATCGGCACGGTGGTGTTCTTCACCGCGTTCAACCTGCTGGAGGCGTCCTTGCCGTCGCTGATCAGCAAGGTGTCGCCGGCGGGCGGGAAGGGCACGGCCATGGGCGTGTACTCCACCAGCCAGTTCCTGGGTTCCGCCCTGGGCGGGATCCTCGGCGGCTGGCTGTTCCAGCATGGCGGTCTGTCGGTTGTCTTCCTCGGATGTGCCGGCCTCGCTGCACTTTGGCTGGCCTTTGCTGTTACCATGCGCGAACCACCCTACGTGACGAGCCTGCGCTTGCCGTTGTCGCCCGAGGCGATCCGCGAAGCGGGTCTGGTCGAGCGCCTCAAGGCCCTCGTAGGGGTAACAGATGCAGTGATCGTCGCCGACGAAGCGGCTGTCTACATCAAACTGGATAAAGAATTAGTGGATCGCACCACCCTCGAACGCCTGGTGAACAACCCGGCCGAGGCGGCTTGCGAAGCCTAGGAGAACGTTATGGCCCGTGGGGTTAACAAAGTCATCTTGGTCGGCACTTGCGGCCAGGATCCCGAAGTACGCTACCTGCCCAACGGTAATGCCGTGACCAACCTGAGTCTGGCGACCAGCGAGCAGTGGACCGACAAGCAGACCGGCCAGAAGGTCGAGCGCACCGAGTGGCACCGCGTGTCGATGTTCGGCAAGGTCGCCGAGATCGCCGGCGAGTACCTGCGCAAAGGTTCGCAGGTCTACATCGAAGGCAAGCTGCAGACCCGCGAGTGGGAAAAGGACGGCATCAAGCGCTACACCACCGAAATCATCGTCGACATGCAGGGCACCATGCAGCTGCTGGGCGGCCGTCCGCAACAGGGCGACCAGAACAACTACCAGCAGGGCGGCGGCAACAACTACCAGCAGTCGGCCCCGCGCCAGCAGGCTCCGCGTCCGCAGCAGTCGGCTCCGCAGCAGCGTCCGGCGCCGCAGCAGGCCGCACCGCAGCCGGCTCCGGACTTCGACAGCTTCGATGACGACATTCCGTTCTGATTCGTTGCTGCACCTGCGCTGAATGAAAAAAGGCCCGTCGTTGAACACGACGGGCCTTTTTCGTTGGTGGCAGGCGGTGCCTTGGCCGACGCCATCGCCAGCCCGCTGGCGATGGCGTCAGTGAGAGCACCACATGGCAGGATCGCTCAGTCAAGGATCAGGTGCGGCAGGAACCGGCTCGAGTCCTTGGTGATCAGGCTGTTGTCTTCCCGTACGCCGATCCCCGCCGCCTGGTCGCCGATCACCCAGGAACCGATCAGCGTGTAGCTGTCGCCGAACTTCGGCAAAGGCGCGAATTCCTGCAGGATGAACGGCGCATCGGTGTAGGGCCCGTCCTCTTTGACGGTCAGGCCTTCTGCGGTCTGCAGCTCGATGTTGGCGCCTTCCCGGGAGAAGTACGGCTTGCGAACCCAGCCTTTGGGCACCGCAGCGCTCGGGTTCGGGTCGAGGTGGGCAGCCAGCAGGTTCGGATGGCCCTTGTGCATTTCCCACAACAGCGGCAGCACGCCCTTGTTGGAGAGGATGGCCTTCCACGCGGGCTCGAAGAACTGCGTGTCGCACTGGGCGATCGCCGCGCCGAACGGTTCGTGGAAGATGAACTCCCAGGCGTGCAACTTGAACAGGTGGGGGATCCAGCGCTCCTCCAGGTCGACGAAGCGGCCGTCGGCGCTCAGGCCGATGTCTTCGATGTCGATGTGGCGCGATTCGATGCCGGCCTTTTCCGCGATCAGGCGCAGGTAGTCCGTGGTGCCCTTGTCCTCGACGGAACCTTTCATGGAGGCGAAATAGAACGGCCGCTTCAGCTGCAGATGGACGAAAGCCTCGTGCAGGCGGGTGTCGATGCTGTTGAACTGGTCGGCGTGCGCCGGCAGCGTCCCGCGCGCGATGCCCTGTTCCAGCCAGCCCCACTGGAACGCCGCCGCCTCGTAGAGGCTGGTGGGGGTATCGTAGTTGAGCTCCAGCAGCTTCGCCGGGCCGTTGCCGCTGTAGGAGAAGTCCATGCGCCCGTACAGATGCGGATGACCCTCCAGCCAGGACGTGCGGATCATGTCGTAGTACGGCGCGGGAATGCTCAGGCGGTCCAGCAGCTCTTCGCTGTGCACCACCCGGTCCACCAGGTCCATGCACATCTCGTGCAGTTCGGCGGTCGGGTCCTCAAGGTCGTTTTCGATCTGCGCCAGGGTGAAGCGGTAGTACGCGCTTTCGTCCCAGTAAGGTTCGTCGTCGATGGTGTGGAACAGAAAGCCGAGGCTTTCGGCCGTCTGTTTCCAGTCGGGGCGCTCGGCGCACAGGATCTTTTCCATGGTCAGCTGCTCGAGCGACCCCAGCCGCCCCAGCCGCTGCGGGCGCTGGACTGGCTGCCGAAACCGCCGCGGGAGGTGGCCGAGGCCACGTTGACCGGTTTGCGGTAGTCGCTGTCGTAGTCCTGCCGGCTTCTGGCCGGCGCCGACTCGATCCGCCGGTTCAGCGTCGAGGTGTCATAGGTCTGGCGCGTGTTGCGTTCGCGGTAGACCGGCGGCGGGCTGTAGGTCGAACGGCTGTTGCTCAGGGCGTTGCCGATCAGCAGGCCGGTGAGGAAACCGTTGCCCGAACCGCCGGACGAGTGGGTGGTATGGGTCGTTTGGGCGGCCTGGGCTTCGCCGGCCGGCATCGGCGCATCGGCGATCGCATCCAGGTCCTGCACCGCTTCGCCGTTGCGCGGCACCTTGAAGCCCCCCAGCTTCGGCACGAACCGGCCGGCGGAATTCTTCTGGCACCAGTCGGCGGCAAAGTCTGCGTCGCAGGCGGCCTTGTCGTCGTAGGCCGGGGCGATGCGCCGGTGTTCGGCCAGGGCCGCGACGTACGCGTCCGAGCAGATGTCCGCCGCCACGTCGGCATCCACGCACTGTTCCACGCTCTGGAAGCTGCGCGGTTGCTCCACCGCGCCAGCCTGGCCGGAGATGGCCAGCGCCACCGAGGCGGCCAGGGACATCTGAACGTACTTGCTTCGTTTCATCACAGGCTCCCTGCCGGTCAGTTGGACGGTGTCATGCACGCAGCGTTGAGCATGCCCACGCTGATCGCCACGGCAGCGACGTAGATGCCGGAGGCGATTTCGCCGTTGGCGATGCGCTGGGACGTGCCCTTGAGCACCAGGCCGGTGGCCAGGAACGCCAGCAACTGAACCGCAGCGGCGATCACCGCCCAGAGGACGAAGTCGAGGAGGTTGATCGAGTAGGCGATGACGTTGCTCGCCGGGATGGCGAAACCGATGATCGCGCCGGACAGGGCGATGGCCGCGGCGCTGTTGCCGCTGCGGATCAGCTCGAATTCCTTGTGGGGGGTGATGCGGGTGTAGACGAACTGAAACAGCATGAACAGCAGCACGGCACCGATCAGGTAGACGACGAATCCGACCAGTGCGGTCTTGTTCAGGGAAACGGACAGCGCTTCCAGCATGGCAAACTTCCTTTTTTAAACAGTGCTCAGGTCGGTGGTGTACAGCGAGATGCCCAGCGAGGTGCTCAGGCTGACGGTGCCTTCTTCGTCCTGTTCGACGGAGAACAGCAGCAGTTCGCGACGCTCGGTCAGGCCGGTTTCCCGGGCGTAGAGCATCGAGTGGTGTTCGATGGTGTAGGTCTCGTCCGGGTTGGCGACGTGTTCGGTCAGCGGCACCAGTTCGGTCTGGCCGCGTTCGGTGCCCCACTCACGGCTGAACGACACGCCGTTGAGGGAGTAGGTCGGCAGGCCGACGGGGCTTTGGGCGCCGGCCAGGCGCTGCAGTTCCGCGTCGCTGTTGACGGTCACGTAGTCGACGTAGTTGAACAGCGTCACCGATTCGATCTGGTCGTCGCCGGTCACGTGGACCTGCAGCCAGAAATCTTCGTTGTCCAGGTAATAGCGGTGCAGCTTGTTCGACTGGCCGAGGTCGATCCAGCCGGCGCTCCAGATCGCCTGGGCGTCGGGCACCCGCACCGACGAGCTGCCGTCGAGCAGAAGCCCCAGGGTCGAGTCGAAACGGATTGCCTTGCCCTGCGCCAGGCCGAGCGGGCCGTCTGACGGTCCGGACGTTTGCGGTGCCGTCTGCCGGTTGCTGGTGCCCAGCAAGTCTTTGAACCATCCCATGGGTACTGTCCTTGAGGCGGGTGGAGGTGATCGTCAGCGAAAAGCGCGGCTAGTGTACCGGGCTGCGGGCTGAACGAGCAGAGGGATTTGCCGATGCCGGAGCGACTGCCTCGTCCTGCGGTGCCCTGGCAGACGCCTTCGCGGGCAAGCCCGCTCCCACAGAGGGGGCGGTGAATGCCGAGTCTGCGGTCACCGCCCTGCAATGTGGGAGCGGGCTTGCCCGCGAAGGCGGGGTGTCAGGCGACAGTGGTTTCAACTGACCGCCCGCTCCCGCAGATGTTGTTGCAGGGATTACTGGGCCGACTTCTGCTTCAGGCGCTCAAGGATCGCGTTGGCGCTGCCTTCGTTCGGCGTGATGCCGGCTTCGCGCAGCTTGCGGTCCAGGTCGTTGCCGGTCGAGGCATCGGCCAGTTCGTCCGCAGCGCTGAGCTCGGCGGCACGCTGTTGCTGCTTGGCTTGCAGACGGTTCAGCGTACCGACGGCGGTCTCTAGCTTGCCGTTGGCGCCGCCGCTGGCGATGGAGGCGCTGACCTGGGCCTTCTGCACGCTTTCGCGGGCCTTGGCCATGTCCACTTGCTGGCGCAGGCTCTTGATCCGCGCTTCGGCCTTGTTGATGTCCTTGCGCATGTTCTCGGCGTAGGTGCCGAATTCGTCGCTTTGTTTCTTCTCGGCGTCGAGGTCGTTGGTCAGGGTCGAGATCGCTTCGGCCACTTCCAGCGCCAGGTCTTCGCGGCCGGCGTTCAGGGCCGACACGGCCTTGGCTTCCAGGTCCTTGATCTTGGCGTCGTACTCGCTCACGCGGTCGGCGGACAGCTTGTGCTTGGCCATGATGGTGACCAGCTCGCGGCGGGCGTTGGACAGGGCGCTGTCGGCATCGCGGATTTCCTGGTCGAGGATGCGCAGGGCCTGTTGGTCGACGATCGCTTCGCCGACTTCGTTGGCGCCGCCGCGCAGTGCGGTGAACAACTTGCTCCAGATGGACTGAGTCATTGGATTTTCCCTGTTGGTTACTTGAAGAAGTGCGCGAAGGCTTCGCTGGCGCGCTGCACGTTGTCGACCAGGGTCTTCACCTCGGTGACCACGTTGGTCAGGCTCGACTCGGCGCTGAGGGCGCCGAACATGTTGTAGACGGTCTGGCCGTTGGGCATGGACTCGATGCCGATGGACGACAACGGGAACATTTCCCGGCTGCGCAGCACGGCGTCGTTGAAGGCGCGCACGTCGGTGATCGAGTCGATGTCCACCAGCACGGTGTCGACGATGATCTGCGCACCGGCGATGGCGATGTGAATCGGCAGGCCGCCGAATTCGTTCATCTCCAGCTTGAGGCTGGGTTCGGAGCTCTGGATCAGAGACAGCGTGATCTCCTGCGAAACGACCTCGTCCAGCGCCTTGAAGGCGGTGTAGAGGCTATCGATGTTCCAGTTGTTGCCTGCGCTCATGTAATTCTCCGACATGAATGAGCCAGCCAGAATCGGTTGGCGTAGCTGTTGCTCCATTTGCTTGAGCACGCCCCGGTTCTCCGGGAGCACCCAAGCTTCGTGTTTCACATAACCGGCGGCCGCCAGGCCCGCGCGCATCTGCTTCATGTAGAAGCTCGACGGTTTCTTCGCGGACGGTGTCGAGCGCACTCCCTTGGGGCTTTTCGGTTCCGCATCGGGGGAGCGGCTTTTCATGGCGATGACTCCGTTATGAACATCTCACGCGTGAGCCACACTACAGCCAATCCAAAATGCCATCAATGGCTCACGCGTGAGATTTTTTCCGCCGCCCGAAAGAAGGCCCGCAACAGGGCGGGCCAAGGTTTTTCCAGTTGTTTCAAGCCAAGGTCAGCGGCTGGCCGACAGGAACTCGGCGGTGGAGACCACGGTGGCGTAGGCAAAGGCCAGCGACGCCATGAAGGCGGCATGGACATGGGCGGCCGGCACGGTGAGGCCGTTGAATTCCAGGTCACGGGTGGCGCAGGCGTCGTGGATCACCGTGACGCCGTAGCCCAGGTCCGCGGCGGCCCGGGTGATGCCGTCGATGCACATGTGGCTCATGCTGCCGACCACCACCAGTTCCTTGATGCCTTGCCCGTCGAGCAGCGCCTGCAGTTCGGTGTCGCGGAACGAATTGACGAAATGCTTGAGCACCACCGGCTCGCCGGCGCGGTTGAGCACTTTGGGGTGCAGCTTGGCGCCGTCGGAGCCGGGGGTGAAGAACGGCGCGTCGGCGGAGGTGAATTCGTGGCGGATGTGGATCACCGCGTCGCCCGTTTCGCGGAACGTGGCGAGCAGCCGGGCGGCGTTGTCGGCGGCGGCGTCGGCGCCGGTCAGCGTCCATTTGCCTTGGGGGAAGTAGTCGTTCTGGATATCGACTAGGATGAGCGCTTGCTTGGCCATGGGTGTGTCCTCGAAGGTTGGCGTGTCTGTGGGTTCAGTATTGGCGACGGGGCGCGTTCCGAGGATTGGCCGCCCCGACATTACACAGGGGAAAACTGACAATGGGCGCAGAAAGGGCCGTCGTCGAGCTGGGGGTGCTGATCTATCCCGGCGCGCAGATGGCGGCGGTGCATGGCCTGACCGACCTGTTCGCGGTGGCCGACGCCATCGCCGCCGAACATCAGACCGTGCAGCGCCCGCTGCTGCGGGTCAGCCATTGGCGGGCGGAAGACGAACGTGCGCCGGCGCGGGTCTACGACAGCCGCCCCGGCCCGGATGCCGGGCTGGTGGCGGTGACGATTCCACCCTCCATCGGCGGCTTCGATGCCGCAGCGGTGCCGGCCGGGCTGATGCCCTGGCTGCGCCAGCGGCACGCCGCCGGCGCGACGCTTGGCGGCGTCTGCGTGGGCTCCTGGCTGATGGCCGAAAGCGGCCTGCTGGACGGACGCCGCGCCACCGCGCACTGGACGGCGGCCAAGGCCTTCGCCGAACGCTATCCGGCCATCGAACTCAAGGCCGACACGCCGATCGTCGATGACGGCGACCTGATCACCACCGCCGGGCTGATGGCCTGGTCGGAGCTGGGGCTGCGGCTGGTCGACCGGCTGCTGGGGCCGAGCGTGGCCAGTGCCACCGCGCGGTTCCTGGTGGTGGAGCACATCGACAGCGCCAGCGAATGCGGCAGCAACTTCGCGCCGATCCTCAACCATGGCGACGCGGCGATCCTCAAGGTGCAGCACTGGCTGCAGGGCACCGGCGCGACCGACGTGTCGCTCGCGGCCATGGCCGAACGCGCCGCCTTGGAGGAGCGCACCTTCCTGCGCCGCTTCCGCGCGGCCACCGGCCTGAAACCCACCGAGTACTGCCAGCACCTGCGGGTGGGCAAGGCCCGGGAACTGCTCGAATTCACCAACGGCACCATCGACCATATCGCGTGGACGGTGGGGTATCAGGACCCCGGCGCGTTCCGGGCCACGTTCAAGAAGATCACGGGGCTGGCGCCGAGCGATTACCGCAAGAGATTTGGTAGCATGCCGCCATCACCGATCCGCCCCTGACAGGCCTCGGATCGGTCTCGCGCCGTACCGACAAGGATGTTCATGAACATGACCCCCGACAGCAATCCACGAGGTTCCGCCGGTGGCGCCGCCAGCACCGGCGGGGCGGTCTATGCCGGCTCCGTCGGGGCATGGTGCGCCGTCGAGATGCTGCTGGGCAATGCGGCGTCGCTGCCCTGGAAACTGAGTGACCGGCACAGCATTGTGTCGATCACCTGCGAGAGCTCTACGCAGGTTGACGATCTGGTGTTGCGGCTGCTGCCCGAAGGCTCGGTCTACATTCAGGTCAAGCACGGCCTGGTGATGGGGCCTGAGTTCGACAAGGCGATGTACCAGATGGTCCGGCAGTTCTGGAGCGACGGGTTTTCCCGCACCGAAGATCGCCTGGTCATCGCCACGGACTCTTCCGCGTCGGGCACGGTACGGGTGGCAGTACCGCAAGTGTTGAGTTCGTGCCGCGATCTGGCCAGCGACGCAAAGCTTGAAGGATGCGTGACCAGCGAGGCGACGGGGGCGGCGTTCAAGCGGTTGCGAACCTGCTTCGTCGACGAGTCGAAAAGACTGAAAAAGACGGATGCGGACATCGAGGAGGGCTTTCGCGGGTTTCTGGGCTGCACCCACCTGACGGTCTTCGATACGCTCCTGGATCTGGCACGACATCACGCGATAGAGAAACTGCGTCAGGTCGTCGATCCGCAGCAGGCCCCGCAAGCGTGGGTCCAGTTGAACGACACCTGCCTCGACATGGCAAGAAACCGCAAGTCCGTGGACCGTCCGGGACTGTGGAACATCCTCCGGCGCGAGCGTATCGATGTGTCCCATCACCGGTTGTCGTTGGCCGGGATGCAGGTGCGGCTCGAAGACATATTCCGGGGCATGACCGAACAGCGGATCGATCAGTTGATGGCGCTCGGGAAGTTCACGCCGGATCTCTACGTGCCGCGTGTGGATCTGGACAGGCACCTGGAGCGGTTCCGTGCGAGATCCGAATCCTTGATGGTGATCGTGGGCGGCTCGGGCCAGGGTAAAACCTCCTGGTGCGCACAATGCAGCAGAGCGTTGACCGAACGTCCGACTTTGTTGATCGCAGCAGAAAGCCTGGAAGTCGGCGATGCCAGTCTGAACGACAGCCTGAGCCGGCTCATCGGCCGGTATGTCCATGAGCACGGCGGTTATCCGCTGCAAGCGCCCGAACTGTCGCAGTGGCTCAATCGCACGCCGCTGCTGGTGATCATCGATGGCCTGGACCGGGCGCCTTCGTTCAGCGGGCATCTGCATCGCTGGGTGGATGCCAGTCTGGCGCAACTGACGCAATCGCAGCTGCAACTGGTGCTGACCGGGCGCCCGGAAACCATGGAGCGCTTGAAGGCCCCGCTGGAGCTTTCTGAACGGGTGTATCAACCGCAGAAGGGCAGCCGGCAAATCCTGCTCAAGGATTTCTCCGAGGAGGAAGCGCTCGCCGCCGCCGGGCTTCTGGGCGATGTCGGGCTGGCGCGCTACCGGCACCCGAGCATGATGTCGTTCTGTGCGCAGATCCGTGCGCGGAGCGATGTCGAGTTGGAGGAAACACAGATCGTCGACGGCTTCATCGGGCACCGCCTGGGCCAGGCGATCAATGAGCACGACCTCCTCAACGAACGGCTGGAGCGGTTCGTCTGGCGCTTCGCGCACGCCCTGGCGCACTCGGAACAAGGGGTGCTGAGCGGGGCCGAAGCGTTCGATGTTCCAGGTTTCGACGAGTCAGCCTATGAGGCGCTCAGGCGCATCAATTTTATTGTCCAGGCGGAAGACGTGCTCCGTATCGAACCGGACCAGGTGTCGGAGCGCTTGCAGGGACGCCATCTGGATGTGGCGAAATCCATTGCCGGGCTGGGGCTGATCAAGGCTTTCCCCCTGAAGGTGGGCGCGTTGCGCTTTGCCTTGGCTGATCTCGCACGTCGTGATGCAGGACAGGCCAAGGTGCAATTGGCGCTCCTGGTCGAGCACGCGGGGCAGGAGCGGATGGGGATCGCCCGCAGCCTGGCCTGTTCGACCTTCGACGCATTGCCTGACTGGGGTTCGCTGGAGCCCTTGGCGGCGCAATTGGGGAAGGGCTACCCGGGCAACAGCATCTCGTTGATGTTCGATTCCGGTAGCGTACTGCTCGACCTGATGGCGTCGGCACGCTGGACTGCCGGGCAACGGGTTCGCCTGCTCTGGACGCTGGCGACGACGGAGTCGGGATACGATTGGCGTCACAGGCATTGGAGAAGGATTGACCGGGAACCGAACTTCCATGTGACGCCCTGGCGCAAACGGATGCTGGCCGCCATACAGGATCCGCAGTCGGATGCCTGGCGTTTTTTGATTGAGCGCTTTGATTCGCAGGCAGCCTTCGAAGATTGCAACGAGGCCAACCTCGGGCACCTCGCCCAGGGGTTGTTCTTTCTCGGCGCCGAGACCTGCACCTGGACGGCGCTCCAGGCTTTGACGCAGTCAGAGGGCAAGGAAAGCGCGGACATGATGGAAATGCTCGCCAGAGAATACGCCGGGCAAGTGCTCGACCTGATGGCGCAAGTGCAGGCTTCGGCCCTGTTTGGGTTGAGGCACAAGCAGGCGCTGGCCCGGGGGCTGTCCGCACTGCCGGTCTCCCCGGCAATCGCGCAGGCCGCATCGGGGTTGATGGCGGCAACGGACGATCCCGAGCTGCGCACCACCTGTCTGCGCATGCTGGCGCGAGGAGGCGATGCGGCGTCGGTGCGGGAACTGATCAGCGCACCGGATTTGGCTGATGTCGATGTGGCCGTGTGCCTGGGTTATTCGGGCGCGCAGTTCCAGGCATTCGCCGAGCGTGTGTTCGAGCGGGTGCTGCAACGCGAAGTCGATGTGCAGGCCTTGAGCGGATTTCATTACGGGCTGGGCGCGCCTGAACAGATCGGTGCCCATTTCGCTGTGCTGGCGCCGCTTTTCACGCAAGTGCTTGAGCGGTTGCCCGAGGCCGCGAACCCGGTGGCGCTGATCCTTGAGAGCTATATTCGCAAAGCGATTGATCACGACGCGACATGGCCCGGCGTGTTTGAGCTCGCTGAGCGAGTCCTGTTCTCGGAAGACGTGGACGCGCGCCGAAAAATCATTTACGCCTGCACCGGGGAAGACTCGGATGCGCCGGGCATCGAGGGACAGCGGTTGCGTACCCGAATGATCGAAGCGCTGGTCGAGCGGGAGACGGATCCAGAGAACCTCGAATTGTTGCAGGTGAAACTCTTGTCCGATCAGATCGGTCACCCCGATGCGCCACGGTGGCTCTCTCGGATGATGGGCAAACAGGCCGACGTGCCCAGCGAGGATACGGTCATGCTGGCCGGGTTCAGGGGGGCGGAGGCTCAGCGGATCGAAGAGGTCGTGGATGCCGCCCGATCTCTCCTGGAAGGCGAAACGGCGTTGTGACCCCCTTCGTGCAGAATGCCGGGCACTTTCGGCGGGTCGTGCAAAATGAGACTGGCGCAGCGCCATCAGCCATTTGGCAGGCGCCTGAATCCGTTGGTTTTTTTCGAGGGCGGCACCTGGCCTGATCCCTGCACCGCTTCCGACTGAACCCATCGACCCGCCGGAAGGGGAGCCCATGACCCCGACATCCCGCAGGAAACTGGTGGTCGCCCACTCGGTGCGGCCCGGCGCGCCGCAACATGAGGTGCAGACCAACGCTGCGCTGGCCCGTTGGCTGGCGCAGATACTCGGGCTGAAGTTCGGCGGCGCCTTCGATCCCGGCAAGCACCGAGGTCGCGACCTTTACCTGTTGCCGACCCAGACCGTCGTCGGCCCCGAGGCGGCCCGGAACTTGGGCATTCACGGCCCGGACGACCTGTGGGGCGGCTACGTCGAGCACGATTTCATCGGCACCAAGGCCATCAGCCACGGACTGCGCAGCCATCAGGCCCACGCGCCGGCGGGGTGGTCGCCGCTCTTTTCCGAGCGGGTGCGCACGGTCGTGCTCGACGGCCTGAGCGTGTTCGCCCTCGAGGATGCGCGGCCCGCCGCCGAGCACCTGCTGTACGGCGGGCCGATCCGCCTCAAGCCGATCCATGCCTGCGCCGGCCGGGGACAGGAGGTGATCGGCAGCCTCGACGCCCTCGATGAACGGCTCGCGCGGCCGGACGCCGCAACGCTGTTCGGCGACGGCGTGGTGCTGGAGCAGGACTTGAGCGGTGTGGTCACCCACAGCGTCGGCCAGTCGTTCATCGGCGGCACGGTGCTCAGTTACTGCGGCGATCAATACTTGACCGAAGACGCGTCAGGCGAAGCCGTCTACGGCGGCTCGAACCTGCTGGCGGTGCGCGGCGGCTACGAGGCCCTGCTGGCGCTGGACCTGGCGGACGATGTGCGGCAGGCCGTCGGCCAGGCCCAGGTGTTCGACCGCGCCGCCGATGAGGCGTATCCGCGCTTCTACGCCTCGCGGCGCAACTACGACATCGCCCAGGGCCTGGACAGCGCCGGCCAACCGCGCAGCGGCGTGCTGGAACAGTCCTGGCGCATGGGCGGGGCGAGCAGCGCCGAGGTGGCGGCGCTGCAGTGCTTCGTCAACGACCCGCAGATGCCGGCGGTCTATGTCTCATCCGTGGAAACCTACACCGACCGGGCCCTGCCGGCGGACGCCATCGAGGTCTACCGGGGCCCGGCGGAGCACAGCGGTTTCCTCCTCAAATATGTGACGGTCAACGCCTATGACGGCCAGAAGCGAAAGCATTCACATCGACATTGACGACGAACAGATGAGCGGGACGTTCCTCAGCCCCAAGTCCAAGGTGCCCGGCGTGCTGTTCGTGCACGGCTGGGGCGGCAGCCAGGAGCGCGACCTGGAACGCGCCAAGGGCATCGCAGGGTTGGGGTGCGTGTGCCTGACGTTCGACCTGCGCGGCCACACCGGCGGCACCGGCATCCCCTTGAGCCGGGTCACCCGCGAAGACAACCTGCGCGACCTGCTGGCGGCCTACGACCGCCTGCTGGCCCACCCGGCGCTCGACACCTCGGCCATCGCCGTGGTCGGCACCAGCTACGGCGGCTACCTGGCGGCGATCCTCACCTCGCTGCGCCCGGTGCGCTGGCTGGCGCTGCGGGTGCCGGCGCTGTACCGCGACGAGCAGTGGCACCTGCCCAAGCGCGACCTGGACAAGGCCGACCTACGCGACTACCGCGCCACGTTGGTGCCGGCCGGCAGCAACCGTGCGCTGCACGCCTGTTCGCAGTTCACCGGGGATGTGCTGCTGGTGCAGTCCGAGACCGACGACTACGTGCCCCACGCCACGATCATGAGTTACCGCGCCGCGTGCCAGCAGACCCATTCGCTGACCCACCGCATCATCGACGGCGCCGACCACGGCCTGAGCGACCCGGTCTCGCAGCAGGCCTACACTTCGATCCTGGTCGACTGGATCACCGAAATGGTGGTGGGAGAGCGGTTGAGCATCATCCAGTCCCGCTGAGTCGGGTGGTGCGCCTGCTGGCGCCATCGCCGGGAGGCGGGCGCCCGCGGAACAATGGCGCCGTCTTCAGGAGGCCTTTCTCTCGATTCGCAGCGCCTTGGCCTTGGCCTCCACCACCAGGTACATCACCACCGTGATCAGCAGCGGCAGCAGGAAATAGACCGCCCGGTACGCCAGCAGCCCCGCCACCAGGCTGCCCCGCGACGCCTCGTGCTGGAGCAGGGCGACGAACACCGCCTCCAGCACGCCGAGCCCCGCCGGAATGTGGGTGACGACCCCGGCGATCGCGCTGATCAGCAGCACCCCCAGCACCAGCGGATAGTCGAGCTTGCCCGGCAGCAGGGTGAAGATCACCGCCGCCATCAGCGACCAGTTGAAGGCGCCCAGCAGCAGTTGCAGCACCGCCATGCGCAGCGACGGCAAGTTGATTTCCACGCCCCGCACCGACCATTCCCGGCGCCGGGAAAACCGGCACGCCGCCAGGTAGCCGGCGCTGGCCAGCAACAGCAGGGCGCCCACCCCTTGCAGCGCATCGCTGCTCAGTTTCCAGCCCGGCGGCAGGTTCACCAGGCCGCTGCTGAACACGATGCCGGCGATGGTCATGTAGCCGAACCAGTTGGTGGCCAGGCTCAGGCCGAGGATCTTGGCGATGTTGCCCTTGCTGACGCCCAGCCGCGAGTACAGCCGGTAGCGCATGGCGATGCCGCCGACCCAGGCGCTGAGGTTGAGGTTGAAGGCGTAGCTGATCAGGCCCACCGGCAGGATCTGTTTCCAGGTCAGGTCCTGGCGGATGTAGGTGCGGCCGATCAGGTCGAAGCTGGCGTACACCAGAAAGCTAAGCAGCGTCAGGCCGGAGGCGATGAGCAGCGTGCGGGCCTTGAAGTCGGCCAGGGTCTGCAGCACTTCGGCCCATTCGATGCGGCTGGCGAACATCGTCAGCAGCACGATCAGCGCCAGGAAGAACAGCAGCGTCAGCGGGCGCTTCCAGCGATGCCGGCGGGAGCGGTCCGGCGTTGCCGGATGCGCCGTTTCAGTCAGGCGGCTCATCGGGTTTCGCTGCCTGGCGCTCGGGTGAACGGCGCCAGCCTGGGCTTGTGCGCCGGCAACCAACCGGCCATGGCCGGGAAGTGGCGCAGGAAGTGAAACACCAGCAAGCCCACGGTCATGCGCCAGAGCCGCCCGCGCGGCACGCTGGCGGGATCGACCGCCCGGCAATGGTCGCGGCTGAGCTGTTCCAGGTGTTCATGCAGTTCGCGGTTGAACGTGCGGTCGCGGATCAGCACGTTGGCCTCCAGGTTCAGCGACAGGCTCAACGGATCGAGGTTGCTCGACCCGACGGTGCTCCAGTCTTCGTCCGCCAGCGCGACCTTGCCGTGCAGCGGGCGCTCGCAGTACTCGTGGATCTGCACCCCGGCCCGGAGCAGGTAGTCGTAGGTCAGGCGTGCGGCGAGCTTGGCCACCTGCATGTCCGGCTGGCCCTGGAGGATCAGCCGCACCTCGACGCCGCGCCGGGCCGCGTTGCGGATCTCGCGCAGCAGCCGGTAGCCGGGGAAGAAATACGCGTTGGCGATCACCACCCGACGCCGGGCGCTGCGCAGCACTTGCAGGTACACGTCCTCGATGTCGCGGGGGTGGCGGTCGTTGTCGCGGAACACCAGCCGCACCTGACCGTCGTGCCCGTCCAGCGCCAGTTGCGCACGGCGGTCGCGGCGGCGCAGCCACCAGAACCGCGCCCGGCCCGGACGGCCGCTCTGCAGCAGGGCGAAGTGGTGGATGTCGGCCACCGCCGGCCCCTGGATCTGCACCGAGTAGTCCTGCTTGGCTTCGGGGCCGAAATCCGCCAGGTGGTCGCCGGAGAAGTTGATCCCGCCCATGAACGCGATTTGGCCGTCGACCACCACGATCTTGCGGTGCAGGCGCCGGAACCAGTTGGTGCGGATGCCCAGGCGCTTGGGCGCCGGGTCGAAGATCTGCAGGTGCACGCCGGCCTCGCTGAGCGCCGCGAGGTAGCCGGCGCTCAATTCGCCGCAGCCGAACCCGTCGAAGTTGACGGTGGTGCGCACGCCCCGCCGGGCGGCGTCGATCAGGATCTGCTGCAGTTCGAGGCCGACCTTGTCCTCGAACACGATGAACGTCTCCAGCAGGATTTCGCTCTGCGCCCCGCGCAACGCGGCGAACACCTTGGGGAAGTAGGCTTCGCCGTTCACCAGCAGTTCGACCCGGTTGTTGCCCTGCCAGCCGTAGTCGACCTCGACGGCGCCGGGCTCGCGCACCGGGGCGGCAGGGACGGGCGCCAACCCGGATTTCTCCAGCGGTGCGCTGCTCATGCTTCGATCTCCACGGACAGCGGCACATGGTCGGAGAGGTGCGACCAGGGCCGGTTGGCCAGCACTTGCGGACGGCTGGCCTTGAGGTTGCGCACGTAGATGCGGTCGAGCCGCAGCGCAGGGAAACGTGCGGGAAAGCTGCGCGCCGGCTTGCCGTGGTGGGCGGCGAACACCTCGCGCAGGCCGCAGGGCCCGAGCATCGCATCGGCCTGCTGGCGCCAGTCGTTGAAGTCGCCGGCGACGATCACCGGCGCGTCGGCCGGCAGTTCGGCCAGGTATTCGGCGAGCCGCGTCAGCTGGCGGCTGCGGTGGCTTTCGCGCAGGCCCAGGTGCACGCAGACCGCATGCAGCTCGCGGTCGTCCCCCGGCAGGCGCAGCACGCAATGCAGCAGCCCGCGGTTCTCGTGGCCGCTGATCGACACGTCGAGGTTGTCATGGCGCACGATCTGGAATTTCGACAGCAGCGCATTGCCGTGGTCGCCCTCCGGGTACACCGCGTTGCGCCCGTAGGCGAACTGCGGCCACAGGCTGTCGGCGAGGAACTCGTATTGCGGCATGGTCGGCCAGTCGGCGAAGCGCTTGGGGTGGTGTTCGTGGGTGCCGTGGACTTCCTGCAGAAACACCACGTCGGCGGACACGCTGCGCACTGCCTCGCGCAGTTCCGGCAGGATGAAGCGCCGGTTCAGCGCGGTGAAGCCCTTGTGGGTGTTGACGGTGAGCACCGTGAACCGGCACGTGGCGACGGACACCGACGCCTGCTCGTCGGTGACGCCGATCGGCTCGGGAATGCTCATGGCCGCACCTTGCGATGCATTGGGTATTGGATTGGATTCGCCGCCATGCCGTCCTCCCGTCCGAGGGCCGCTGCGGGCCCTGTCTGTGGATGACTGACGGCATGACGGGAAAGTTTCGGCGGAGCTACGGGCGGTCGTCGGCCGGGTGCGCATCGGGCTCAGGCGATCCAGGCGGCCGCCCCAGAGGTTGCCCGCCGCGACCGACACGCCTCTATTTGTGCTGGATCAGTCTGTTGCGCAGCGCCGTCATGGCGTCCGGCGCCAGCTCCAGCCAGTATTGCTGTTTGCCGGCGATCTCGGCGGCCGCCGGCACGCCGTCGCGGTACACCAGCCGGTTGCCCGCCAGCGCCGGCACTTTCGCGCCCGGCAACAGGGTGCCGGCCAGGTTCAGCGGGTCGACCCCGCACACCGCCACGAGGCTGCCGTCAGGGGGCCGGCGACGGACCTCGCGGAGCAGCGGGATCGCTTCGGGCAGGGCGAACTGCTCGCCCGCCAGGCCGCTGACGAAGCGTCCGCCGCGGATCTCGCCCCGGGCCTCGAGGCGATGGAAGGTGTGGAGCAGCTCGCGCCAGCTCGGCAGCCAGTCCGCCTCGCGCTCCAGCAAGCGCCAGAACACCACGCCGTAGCGGCGCAGCAGGGTCATGGCGATGTGTTCCAGGGCCTGGTGTTTATCCACAGGCGCGCCGCGCCGCAGCAAGGCCCAGCGTCCGGCATCGTCCATGCCGCCTGTGAAGGCGCCGCGACCGCGCCGGTGGCTGCGTTGCGGGCGTTTGCCGGCCGGGGCGGTCAGCGCCCGCAGGCCGGCGAAGCTGTCGGCGTTCACCAGGCCCGCGCCCACCAGTTCCTGCAAGGCGGTCTCCAGTTCCGAACGCAGCAGGTGCGCTTCGTGGATCAGTTCGTCGAAAAACAGCGCGCCGTGCAGGCTCAGGGCCTCGAACACCTTTTGGGCTTTGGGCGACAGTTCATCGCTCGGCGTCTGCTCGGCCAGCCCGCTCCACAGCCCCACCCGGCTGCGCGGCAGCAGCACCACCGGCGTGCTGCGCAGGGCGTTGCCGCCCGGGGCAGGGCGGGCGTTCAGGCGCATCCACACCTGTTTGCCGCTGCGGCACAGCTCGTCCAGCCAGCCCGGCGAATAGTCTTTGAGCCTGGCCGGCAGCAGGTCGCTGTCCCAGGCCGACGCGGCCGCCGGGTAGCCTTCGAACTGGGCGACGATGGCCGGCAGCACGGCGTTGCCCTGGCCTTGGGTGGCGGCCGACAGATGCTGCCAGTCGAACAGGAACCGCATGAAGTCCTGCAGCGTCACCGGTTCGATTTCCCGGCGCAGGCGCTTGACCGTGTAGCGGTGGATCCGCGCCAGCAGGTGCCGCTCGCACCACTCTTCGGTGTCCAGCCCCGGCGTGAAGCGCCCGCGCAGCACATAGCCCTCGTGCTCCAGGCGGGCCAGGGCCTGCTGGACGAGCGACGCCGACAACGCCAACGGCTCGCCGATGGCCTGCACCGGCAACGGGCCGAAGCCGCTGAGCCGGGCACGGATCACCTCGACCAGCGCCTCATCGGCCGACCAGGCCTCGTCGAAGCCGGGCAGCGGCGCTACGGCCGGATGCCGTTCGGCCTGTGGATAAAGCGCCAGCAGGCAGGCCAGGCGTTCCCGCGCCAGCCACAGTTGCCGCTGCGGATCGATCCGCAAACGGCAGGCGCGGCCGCTGTCGGCCAAGGTCTCCAGCCATTGCGGCCAGCGGGGATTGGCCTGGGCCTCGCGGTCGCTGACGCAGGCCAGGCTCATCAGCGCTTCGTGCATTTCGTCGATGTTGCCCGGCGCCGGCCAGGCCTCTTGCGCCACGGCGGCAATCGCCTCGGCGTCCAGCGCGCCGAGGTCGTCGGTGGACTGCGGGTCGCTCCAGCGTCGGTTGAGCACCGCTTGGGTGCGGCGTTCCTCCAGCGGTGCGTCGTCGAGGAAGGTGTAGGGGCGGGCGCTGAGGATCTCGGCGGCCAGCGGCGAGGGCGCCGGCAGGTCGCGGCTGACCAGGCGCACGTCGCCGCGCTCGATGCGCCGCAACAGGGCGAGCCAGCCTTCGGTGTCCATCGCTTCGTGCAGGCAGTCGTCGAGGGTCTGCTCGACCAGCGGATGGTCCGGGATCTCACGCTCGCCGGCGAGGTTCTCGAGGCAGGCGATCTGGTCGGGAAACACGCTGGCGATCAGGTCTTCGCTTTTCATCCGCTGCAATTGCGGTGCGACCTTGCGCCCGCCGACGAAACGCGGCAAGGCCAGCGCCACCCCGGCGTTCCAGCGCCAGCGCACGCCGAACAGCGGTGCGTCCAGCAGCGCCTGGATCAGCACGTGTTCGGCGCTGTCGCTGCGCAGGTAACGCCAGACGTCGTCGAGGGCGAAGCTGTGGCTGGTGGACAGCGACAGCACGATCGCGTCTTCGCTGGCGGCCGCCTGCAGCTCGAAGTTGAAGGTGCGGCAGAAGCGCTTGCGCAGGGCCAGGCCCCAGGCGCGGTTGATGCGGCTGCCGAACGGCGAGTGGATGATCAGTTGGGTGCCGCCGGACTCGTCGAAGAAACGCTCCATCAGCAGCGTGTCCTGCGAGGGCAGGGCGCCGAAGGACTGGCGGGCGCAGGCCAGGTAGTCCACCAGTTGCCCGGCGCTTTCAGGGTTCAGGCCGAGGATCGCGGTCAGCCAGTCGAGGGCCGGTTGCAGCTCGCCGGGGCGGGCGCCGAGCAAGGCGTCGAGCTGCGCATGCAGGCGGGCCACCGCCGCCGACAGCTCGGCGCTGCGTCCCGGCGCCTCGCCGAGCCAGAACGGAATGGTCGGCGGCTGACCTTGGGCGTCTTCGACCCGTAGCTTGCCGGTCTCCACCCGCAGGATGCGGTAGGACGTGTTGCCGAGCTGGAACACGTCGCCGGCGATGCTCTCCACGGCGAAGTCTTCGTTGACGCTGCCGACGTTCAGGCCCTGAGGCTCCAGCAGCACGCTGTAGTCGGCGTTGTCCGGGATGGTGCCGCCGCTGGTCACCGCGGTCAGCCGCGCGCCGCGCCGGCCGCGCAAGGTGCGGCCGACGGCGTCGCGGTGCAGGTAGGCGCTGCGGATGCCCTGGCGGCCGTTGTAGCCTTCGGCGAGCATCGTCAGCAGCGCCTGATAGTGCTTGTCGTCGAGGCCGGCATAAGGCTCGGCCTGGCGCAGCAGCGCCAGCAGCCCGGCTTCGTCCCATTCCCGGCAACTGACTTCGGCGACGATCTGCTGCGCCAGCACGTCCAGCGGCGCCTCGGGGATGTGCAGGCGGTCGAGTTCGCCCCGGCGCACGCAGTCGAGCAGGGCCGCGCATTCGATCAGGTCATCGCGGGAGGTGGCGAACAGGCGGCCCTTGGGCGTGCCGCCGACCTGGTGCCCGGAACGCCCGACCCTTTGCAGGAACGCGGCGATCGAGCGCGGCGAGGCGATCTGGCACACCAGGTCGACTTCGCCGATGTCGATGCCCAGCTCCAGCGCGGCAGTGGCCACCAGCACGCGCAGCTCGCCGCGCTTGAGCCGCTGTTCGGCCTCCAGCCGCGATTCCTTGGCCAGGCTGCCGTGGTGCGCCGCCACCGCGTCCTTGCCCAGGCGCTCGCTCAGGTGCCGGCTCAGGCGTTCGGCCAGGCGCCGGGTGTTGACGAACACCAGGGTGGTGCGGTGCTCGCGCACCAACGTGGCGAGGCGCTCGTAGACCCGTTCCCAGACGTCGTTGGCCATCACCGCCGACAGCGGCACGGGCGGCACCTCGATGCCCAGATCCCTCGGCCGGGCATGGCCGATATCGATGATCTCGCAGGGGCGGCCATGGCCGACCAGAAACCGCGCCACCGTCTCGATGGGCGTCTGCGTGGCCGACAGGCCGATGCGCAAAAGCGGCTCCGGGCACAATGCCTGCAAACGCTCAAGGCTCAGGGCCAGGTGGCTGCCGCGCTTGCTGGCGGCCATGGCGTGGATCTCATCGACGATCACCGTGCGCGCGGTGCCGAGCATCTGCCGTCCGGACTCCGAGCCGAGCAGCACGTAAAGCGATTCGGGGGTGGTCACCAGAATGTGCGGCGCACGCTTGCGCATCGCGGCGCGGTCGTTCTGCGGGGTGTCGCCGGTGCGTACGGCGGTGGTGATCTCCAGCGCCGGCAAGTCCGTGCGGCGCAATTGGTCGGAGATGCCGGCGAGCGGATCCTGCAGGTTGATGCGGATGTCGTTGGACAACGCCTTGAGCGGCGAAACGTAGACCACCAGGGTCGCGTCCGGCAGCCCGTCGGGGTTTTCCAGGCCACGGCGGACGAGATCGTCGAGCACGGCAAGGAAAGCGGTGAGGGTCTTGCCGGAGCCGGTGGGCGCCGCGATCAGGGTCGAGCGGCGCTGGCGGATCAGCGGCCAGGCGCGGGCCTGGGCGGCGGTGACCGTCGGGAACGTGCTGGCGAACCAGGCGCTGACGGCGGGATGAAAGCCTGCCAGGGCGCTGTCGGCGGGGAGGGGCAGATTCATGGGCCAGTTATGCGGGCGGGCGTTCGAAGATGCAAGTACCGCTGGGGATCTTCGGTGACCCCGATCGCCGCACCACAAAACCGGGGGGATCTACACTTTGCGGGTGACGGTTGCGCACTAAACCCGCAAAATGCAACGATTCCGGCAATGACCGGCGGCGGCGCCCGCCGCGCCGCCGCCATCGCCATGTTTCCCATCAGACTGGGCCTGCTGACTCTATGCGAATGCGCCTTATGTTACTGGGCGGCGGAAATGCCCTTGGGCAGGCGCTGATTCGCCTCGGTGCAGAGGAAGACATCGGTTTCCTCGCCCCCCGCCCGCCCGAAGACGGCTGGGATGCCGCGAGCCTGACCCAACTGCTCGACGACACCCGTCCCGACGCGTTGATCAACCTCGCCTACTATTTCGACTGGTTCCAGGCCGAGGCCGTCAGCGAAAGCCGCCTGGCCGGGCAGGAACGCGCCATCGAGCGTCTGGCCGAACTGTGCCAGCACCACAACATCATCCTGTTGCAGCCTTCCAGCTACCGGGTGTTCGACGGCTCCCGCGCCACCGCCTACAGCGAAAAGGACGAACCGGTTCCGCTGGGCCTGCGCGGCCAGGCCCTGTGGCGCATCGAGCAGAGCGTGCGCGCCACCTGCCCGCAGCATGTGCTGCTGCGCTTCGGCTGGCTGCTGGACGACAGCCCTGAGGGCACGCTGGGCCGTTTCCTCGCCCGCGCCGAACAGCCGGACGAACTGCTCCTGGCCGATGACCGCCGGGGCAATCCGACCCCGGTGGACGATGCGGCACGGGTGATCATTTCGGTGCTCAAGCAACTCGATTGCGCGGCGCCGCTGTGGGGCACCTACCATTACGCCGGCCAGGAGGCGACCACGCCGTTGGCGCTGGGCCAGGCGATCCTGACCGAAGCCCGCGGCCTGCATCCGCTGGCCGTCGAGGCGCCGACCGCCCAGGCCCACGCCGCGCGTCCCGACGCCGCCGAAGAGCCGCAGCACGCGGTGCTGGCCTGCAAGAAAATTCTGCACACCTTCGGGATCAAGCCGCGCGCCTGGCGCGCCGCCCTCCCGGGCTTATTGGATAGGTTTTACCGTCATGGCTGAAGGCCCTGTTTTAATCACCGGCGGCGCCGGTTTCATCGGCTCGCACCTGGTCGACGCCCTGCTCGCCACGGGCCGTTCGGTGCGGGTGCTCGACGACCTGTCCACCGGCAAGCGCAGCAACCTGCCGCTGGACAACCCCAAGGTCGAACTGGTGGTCGGCGATGTCGCCGACGCGGCGCTGGTCGCCACGGCGATGCAGGGCTGCAGCGCGGTCGCCCACCTGGCCGCCGTGGCATCGGTGCAGGCATCGGTGGACGACCCGGTGAAGACCCACCAGAGCAACTTCATCGGCACCTTGAACGTCTGCGAGGCCATGCGCGTGGCCGGCGTCAAGCGTGTGCTGTTCGCCTCCAGCGCGGCGGTGTACGGCAACAACGGCGAAGGCCAGGCAATTGACGAAGACACCCCCAAGGCCCCGTTGACGCCCTACGCGTCGGACAAGCTGGCGGGCGAGCATTACTTTGACTTCTACCGCCGTCAGCACGGCCTGGAACCGGTGATCTTCCGTTTCTTCAACATTTTCGGCCCGCGCCAGGATCCGTCCTCGCCGTATTCCGGGGTGATCAGCATCTTCAGCGAGCGGGCGCAGAAAGGCCTGCCGATCACCGTGTTCGGCGACGGCGAGCAGACCCGCGATTTCCTCTACGTCGAAGACCTGGTCGATGTATTGGTGCAGGCCATCGAAAAACCGGAGGCGCAACCGGGGGCGGTGAACGTCGGCTGGAACCGCGCGACCAACCTCAAGCAGATGCTGGCCGAGCTGGAAAAGGTCGTCGGGCAGCTGCCGGCCGTGAGCTACGGCCCGGCCCGCTCCGGCGACATCCGCCACTCGCGGGCCGACAACCGGCGTTTGCTGGAGCGCTTCGACCTGCCGGCGCAGACGCCGATGAGCGTCGGCCTGGCGCGGTTGCTGGGGCAATAATCCGAAGACACAAAAAAGGCGCCTTTGCAGGCGCCTTTTTTGCGGGCGGGGTATCGCTTTGATGCTCGATGCGATCCCTGTGGCGAGGGCGCTCGCTCCCGCTCGACTGCGCAGCAGTCGCAGATCCAGTCAACGCGGTTTTTCTGAAGCACCGCTTCTGTCCGGTCCGGGGCCGCTGTCGCAGCCCGGCGGGAACGAGTCCCCTCGCCGCATTAGCCCTCATCCACCACCACGTGAACGTTCTTAGAACTTGTAGCCCAGACCGACCATGTACACAAACGGATCGACGTCCACGTTCACCCGTGCGCGGGTGCCCGGGGCCACGGCGTTGTTCTCCACGGTGGCGCGGGTGTCGATGTCGATGTAGCGCACCTGGGCGTTGAGCATGATGTTGTCGGTCAGCATGTAGTCGGCGCCGACCTGCCAGGCCAGGCCCCAGGAGTTCTTCGCCTTGAAGTTGCTGAAGCCGTTGGACTGGGCCTGGCTGCCGACGTGCTCGTCGTAGATCCAGGTGTAGTTGATGCCGCCGCCGATGTACGGCTGGAAGGCCGACTTCGAGTCCAGCGGGTAGTAGACCAGGCTCAGGGTCGGCGGCAGGTGCTTGAGGGTGCCGAGCTTGCCGTTGGCGGCGGCGAGGCCTGTGCCCTTGAGCTTCACGTCATGTTCGAACGGGGTCGCGGCGAGCAGCTCGACGCCCAGGTTCGGGGTGATCATGTAGGCGAAGTTCAGGCCCAGTTGGGTGTCGCTGCTCATGGTCGCCTTGCCGCCCAGGTTGGCGCCGCTCAACGGACCCTGGTCGACCTTGACGCTGGAGCTGTCGGCCTTCGGGTTGACGGTGATCGCACCGGCGCGAACGATGATGTCGCCGGCTTCGTGGGCATGGGCGAGCGGGGCTGCGAGCGCAAATGCAAACAGCGAGGCGCTGAGCAAGGACTTGTTCATGGGGGCTCCAAAAGGACGTTGAAAATGTTCGATGTCCAAATGGTACGGAGCCGTCTGATACGGTCTTTTGATTCAGCTCAATGAAACAGTGATCGTCGTTTTTTCTGCGGAACTTCGCCGGCCCCATCGCCAGCCTGCTGGCGATGGGGCCGCCCGGGCGCCGCCGTGAACGGCGGATTCACTCCGGCAGTTCATACACATAGATCTTGTCCGCCGCCATCTGATACCCGGCGTCGGCCAGTTCGCTGGTGGACGGCTTGACCTGCAGCGGCCCCTCGACCCAGTACGGCTGGTACAGCTCATCGAGCTTCACGCCCACTTCGCTCTTCACGTGCACGATCTGGTTCGAGGGCGGTGGCGGCACGTGGATGCAGGCGCCGAAGTACGGCACCAGCAGGAAGTCCGTGGTGCGGCCTTCCTCGCTGACCTCCAGCGGCACGATGTAGCCCGGCAGGCGTACGTTCTGCCCGTCGAGGCTCTGCACCACCGGGGCATTGGGCATGTCCTGCTTGGCGGCGGGCGCGGACTCGGCGGACAACGCGTCGCCCATCTTCGACAGATCGTGCAGCGGCGTCATGTTCGGCGTCTCCGCCGGCGCGTCCGGCGGGATCATCTCCGACCAGGTCAGGTCTTTCGGCGCGGCCGCCCACACGGGCAGGGCCATCAGCAACAGCAGCGCGAGCGCGGCGCGGGGCATGGGGAACATCCTCATAGACGGATCGACAGGCCATCGGCCAAAGATTGGCGGTAGGCGCGCCAGGCCGGCACGCTGCCCATCAGCAGCGCGGCCGCCAGAATGCCACCGAGCAGCGTCCATTCATACTCGCTCGGCCAGGCCAGCGGCAGGTACAGCCCGTAGTTGGCCTGCACGTAACCTTGCGCCACGGCGATGCCGGCGTACAGCAGGGCCAGCCCGGCCAGCGTCCCGGCCAGCGCCAGGGCGAAAGCCTCCAGCACCAGCAGGCTTGCGATGTGCCAGGGCCGTGCACCCACCGAACGCAGGATCGCCATCTCCCGGCGGCGCTCGTTGAGGCTGGTGAGGATCGCCGTGAGCATGCCGATCAACCCGGTCAGCACGACGAACAGCGACACCACGAACAGGGCCTTTTCGGCGGTGCCCATCAGGCTCCACAGCTCCTGAAGGGCCACGCCGGGCAGGATCGCCAGCAGCGGTTCGCCACGGAATTCGTTGATCTCCCGTTGCAGGGCGAAGGTGGAAATCTTGCTGTTGAGGCCGAGCATGAACGCCGTGATCGCCTGGGGCGTCAGGTCCATGTTGCGCGCCTGGTCGGCGCTGATCCGCCCGTTGCCCCGGGCCGGCACGCCGTTGTGCCAGTCGATGTGGATCGCCTCCATGCCGCCCAGGCTGATGTGCAGCGTGCGGTCCACCGGCGTGCCGGTGCGCTGGAGGATGCCGACCACGGTGAACGGCTTGTCGTCGTGCTTGACCAGGCTGATCGCCGCCACGCCGTGGGCCAGCACCAGTTTGTCGCCGAGCTTGTAGTGCAGCGCCTCGGCCACTTCGGCGCCGAGCACCACTTCGAACGGATCGGTGGCGAAGGCGCGGCCGGCGGCCAGGGCCAGGTGCTGCTGGCGGCCGTAAAGGTAATGCTCGAAGTAGGCGCCGGTGGTGCCCATCACCCGGTAGCCCCGGTGGGAGTCGCCGAGGGACATGGGGATCGCCCATTTCACTTTCGGGTCATTGGCGAACCGCTCGAAGCTGTCCCAGCGGATGTTGTTGGTGGCGTTGCCGATGCGGAACACCGAGTACAGCAGCAGGTTCACCGAGCCCGAGCGGGCGCCGACGATCAGGTCGGTGCCGCTGATGGTGCTGGCGAAACTGGCCTTGGCCTCGGTGCGCACCCGCTCCACCGCCAGCAGCAGGCAGACGGAGAGGGCGATCGCGAACGCGGTCAGCAGGGCGGTGAAGCGGCGGTTGGCCAGGCTGGCCATGGCCAGGCGGAACAGATACATCTCAGACCTCGGCGGACGTGGCGGCGCGATTGAGTTCGGCCAGGGACAGGTGACGGTCGAACAGCGGGGCCAGGCTCTGGTCGTGGCTGACGAACAGCAGGCTCGATCCGGCGTCGCGGCATTCGGCGAACAGCAGGCGGATGAAGTTTTCCCGGGCGTCGTGGTCCAGCGCCGAGGTGGGTTCGTCGGCGATCACCAGTTCCGGCTGGCCGATCAAGGCCCGCGCCGCCGCCACCCGTTGTTGCTGGCCGATGGACAGCGAATCGGCGCGGCGGCCGAGGATGCCTTCATCGTTCAGGCCCAGGTGGGCGAGCAGGGTGGCGGCGGCCTGGTCGACGCTGCCGTGGCGCTGCCGGGCCCGCTGCGCCCGCAGCTTCGAGAAGTGGCACGGCAGCTCGACGTTCTCGCGCACCGACAGGAACGGCAGCAGGTTGAACTGCTGGAAGATGTAGCCGGTGTGATCGACCCGGAAGCGGTCGCGGGCGCCGGCGCCGAGGTCGGTCAGTTCCTGGCCGAGCAGGCGGATGCTGCCGCGGCCGGGCTTCTGCACCCCGCCGAGCAAGCCGAGCAGGGTGGTCTTGCCGCTGCCGCTGGGGCCCTTGAGGAACAGGGTTTCGCCGGCCTCCAGACGGAACGCCGGGATGTCCAGCAGCGGCGGGTGGCCGGGCCAGCTGAAGCCCAGGTCCGACAGTTCGATGAGTGCTTGGGTCATGGTGCCGATCCCACTGGGTTTGGGTGGGTTCAGAGCGTCAGGGCAGCGGCCTTGGCCGTGACTTCGGTGCCTTGCTGGCCGCTCGGGCCGATCAGTTGCACCTGGATCTTTTGGGTGGCCGGGAAGGTGCTGAACACCTTCGAAAGGTCCAGCGCCTTCAGCGCACCCGGTGTCGCGCAACTGAACCGGTAATGGGCGTGGATCTCGCTGTGGTCGTGGTGATGCTCGTGGCCGTCCTTGTCGGCTTCCTCGTCATGGTCGTCGTCATGGTCGTCGGCGTCGTCGGGCTTGTCGCCGAACAGCGGGCTTTCCAGTTCCTGGCGGGTGACCTTGCAGCCGGCGGCGGCCGGCAGGCTGAACAGCGCCAGCGGTTGCTCGAGCTGCGCGCGGGCGGCGGCGACCTTGGCCTTGTCGGCTTCACTGGTGGCGGCGTGTTCGAAGCCGACCAGGTTCATCGCCGGGCTTTCCAGTTCCAGCTCCAGGGTCTGGCCGTCGAGCGCGGCGTTCAGGCGGCCGACACCATGCTCGTGGGCGCCGAGGCTGCCATGTTCGTGGTCATGGTCATGCTCGTCGGCGGCCTGGGCGACGGCCAGCGGCAACAGGGCAAACGGCAAAGCGAGCAGCAGACGGCGCATGGCGGTCTCCGGAAAGTAAAGTGAAGAGTTTGTTATGTAATCTTATAACGAAAGTGCGGAGAGTTTGCCCGCCCGCCCCGCATTGCGCAAGACATGGCGCACGCTGCCCGCGCCAGGTCGCGGGCAACGCTCAGGCGTTCGAAGGCGTCCGGACGGTCAGAACCCGTTGCCCGGATAGTCGAACCAGTAGCGGCCCGACAGCACCTGACGGATGAACCCGGCCTCCAGCACGTCCGGCGCATCGCGGTTGAAGCGCTCGCGCCAGGCCGGCAGCCACCAGTAATCGACGGCGGTGCCGCGCGGGTGCACCACCAATGTCAGCACCTCCCGGTCGATGCTGGCCTGCTCGTACAACTGATGGCTGCGGTCCATGAAGCCCAGGTACTGGCCGATCGGCAGCCGGAACATCAGCGCGGCGGTGTAGACCTTCTCGCTCTGGCTGAACGCCGGGCTCTGCAGGATCTGCACGGCCTCGCAGGCATAGGCCTGGGGCTGATCGGCAATCGTGCGGCCCTGGGGCGTGGAGAGCACGTCGAAGCGGTTGTCGAGTTCGCGCCAGTCCACCCGGCCGTTGCGTTCGAAGTAGCCGTGGACGAATGCGCTCAGGGGCCCCGGCGCGCCGTCGCCGGCCGGGCAGGCCGTCAGATCGGCGGGCGACCAGAACCGCCAGGCCGCGATCAGTGCCAGCGCCAGCACCGGGAGAATCCAGAAAAGTCGTTTCATTGGGGTTTGCTGTGCTTGTACCGTCGGAAAATGGTGAAGTCATGATCGCTGTCGATGCCGTTGCCTGCGATCTGCCGGAAGCCGGCGTCGTTGACTTCGACTCTCTCCCAGCCGGCGGAAATGCATACGCCCTGGGCCAGGATGAACCCGACATGGCCGCTCGCATTGGAATAATTGACAGCATACGCGCCAATGTCGCCGGGTAAAGCCGAACGCTCCACCTTCCAGTTGTTGAGCAGCCGGGTGTCGTCGGCCCACTCGCCGGCCAGCGGCGGGCTGAGATTCTTGACGCCCGGCAAGTATTTCGACTTGCCGTGCTCGATCAGCGCCACGTTGACCCCGATGGAGGTCAGCACGTCGTACACGAACAGGTTGCATTTGTTGGTGCCGGCCGCGAACTCCACGCTCTGCTTGAGCGTCGGGTGCTCCAGCGACTTTTTGCTCGTTTTGCCGGCCCATGCCGTGGAGCCCCGGTGCTGAAGGGCCGCGAGCAGTATCCGGCGCGGCATGTCCTGGATCATCACCTTGACGGTGCGGGTCTGGTTCTTGCGCTTGACCCCGTATTCCACCTCATAGAACACATCGTTCGTGACGGCCCCGGTGGTGGACAGGGGCACCCTGACCCAGGGCGACACGGCCACCATCGTCAGGCGTGTGCCCGGCTTCAGCGTGGCGGTGTTGAGCGCCTTCTGCGCGCCGGACGTCCCGACGACCCGCAGGCTGACTTCATGGCTGTCGCGGGTCTTGATGGTCTTGGTCTTCCCTGTGTCCTTGACGGTGACGAGGGTCTGCAGCTTGTCCGGCTGCAGCAGGTACGTCTGGTCGAGGCCGTCGGCTTGCGTGATCGCGTCGTCGACGACGTCGCCGTCGATCAGCAACTGAAACTTCACGCCACGGGGCGCCTGCATCAGGAAGTCCTTAAAGACCAGTTTGATTTCCGATTTCATGGCGACTCCTGATCCAGCGGCTCTTCGTAGGCATAGAACGACCACTCGGCGTCTTCGCCGACCAGCAGGGTGTCGTAGTCTTCGGGGTTCTCGACGGCGTGTTCGCAGCCTTCGCCGGTGGCCGTGCAGGTGCTGTCCTGGAGGATGGCGGCCTTGTTCTTGTCCTTGAGGCGGTAGGCCAGGCCCGGCTTCTCGGTGTCGTCCTGGCGCTCGACGATCACCTGAAGATACCGGCGGGACGCCAGGGCGGCGATCGGCGGGCCCATGTCGATGGGCGCCGGCCGGCCGATGCCGGCGTAGCCGCTGTGCTGCTGGGTCAGCACCTTGTTGGCCATGGGCGGACAGCCGCAGGCGACGTAGTCGCCCTCAAGCGCCGCAGGGCCTGCGGGCAGCATCAGGGTGCGCTCGCCCACCGCGACGATCGGCCCTTGGCCGGCGCTGCAGGCCGGGCAACTGGCGAGCTGCCCGACGGAGGCGATGATCTGCCCTTCGATCCTGAGGTTTTCGTTGCCTTCGAGCACCGCGCCACCGGTGGAGGTGGGGGCTCCCTTGGAGGCCAGTTTCCTGCCTGCGGACATGGGCATCCTTCCCATGGAAAAAACAGAAATATAGACGCTCCCGGGAAATCTGCCGGATGCCGCTCATCGTGCGCTTGGCGTTGCGCACCGGCCATGGGAGCATGCCGGCCATACAGATGCGGGAGCGAAACTTATGTTGCGGATACGCGGAACCGTCGGCGACCTGCCGGTGGACTTGACGCTGGAGCTGGATGACGGCGACTGGGCGCGGCTCGGTTCGCACTTCGGCGCGTCCTTGCAGGCGGCGCCCCAGGCTGGCGCAACGCCGGCGGCGAAACCGTCGAACCAGGACGACGCGCTGTGGCAGACGGCGCGGGAGCTGCTGTGCAAGGCCGGGCAACTCAGTGGGCCGGACCTGCTGGAGCAACTGGAAGGGCTGACCGGCAGCGCTGCGGCGGGCAAGCGCCTGCTGGTGCGGCTGCGGCACTGCGCGCAGGTGAAGGTAGCGAGCGGCGGGGACACGCCGCTCTACAGCTGGATCGAGTGACCGGTCAGTACAGCGCCGCGAACACCTTGCGCCGGTAGGTGGTCACCAGCGGGTGATCGTTGCCCAGCAGTTCGAACACTTGCAGCAGGGTCTTGTGCGGCAGGCCTTCGCCGTAGCTGCGGTTGCGGATGAACAGCTTGAGCAGGGCGTCCAGCGCCGCTTCGTACTGCTGGCGGGCCAGTTGCTGGATCGCCAGTCGGTACACCGCTTCATCGTCCTGCGGGTTCTGCGCAAGGCGCGCCTTGAGCTCGGCGGCGTCCGGCAGGTCCCGGGCCAGGCCGAGGAACTTGATCTGGGCCTTGGCCCCGGCCAGCGCGGCCTTGTGCTCATCGCTCTTGACCGCGTCGAGCACGGTCTGCGCCTCGCCCAGTTCGCCGCGTTCGGTGAGGCAGCGGGCGTACAGGATCAGCGCCTTGGCGTTGGTGTTGTCTTCGCCCAGGATCACCGCCAGCGCCGCTTCGGCGTCCGCGAACCGGCCGGCGTCGAACAGCGCCCGGGCCTGTTCGAACGGGTCGGCGGCGGCCGGCGGCGGCATCTGCACATGGGGCTCGAGCATCGCGCGCACGGCGGATTCAGGCTGCGCCCCGGCAAAGCCGTCCACCGGCTGGCCGTCCTTGAACAGCACCACGGTCGGCAGGCTGCGGATGCCGAAGCGGGCGACGATGTCCTGCTCGATGTCGCAGTTGACCTTGGCCAGCAGCAGCTCGCCCTGATAGCTCTCGGCGATGCCCTGGAGCATCGGCATCAGCGCCTTGCACGGCGCGCACCACTCGGCCCAGAAATCCACCAGCACCGGTTTGTGGAAGGAGTTCTCGATCACCGACCGGTCGAAATCGGCGGTCGTGGCGTCGAAGATGTACGGCGTTTGCTCGCTCATGGGGGCTCTCGTGAAAGCGTGAATGGGGCAACTATACGGCTTGGCGGGGGGCGGCCGGAAGCGTTGGGCTAGCGCCGCGCATGGTAAAGGCTGACATGCCGGAACTCCTCCGGCTCGGCCAGGTCCGGCAGGGTCATGGCTTCCAGCATCTCGATGCGGGTGTACTGCGGATGGCGGAAGTCGCGCACCCGGGAGTCGGCCACCAAGGCCTCGCGCCCGCGGCTGAGGAACGCGTCGAGCAGCGGCAGGTTGGCCCGGTCGTAGAGCACGTCGGCGACCAGGATCAGGTCGAAGCGGTCCGCCTCGGCGAAGAAGTCCGTCGAGTAGCCCATCTCCACGCCGTTGAGGCTTGCGTTCGCCCGGCATGCGGCAATCGCCAACGGGTCGAGGTCGCAGGCCACCACTTCCAGCGCGCCGGCCTTCACCGCGGCGATCCCGGCGATCCCCGAGCCCGCGCCGAAGTCCAGCACCCGCTTGCCCCTGACCCATTCGGGATGTTCGGCCAGGTAGCGCGCCACCGCCAGGCCGCTGGCCCAGCAGAAGCTCCAGTACGGCGGCTCGTGGAGGATGCGGCGGGTCTCGTCCGGGGTGAATTCCCGGGCCATGTTGTCGCCGTCGATCAGCCACAGGCGCAGATCGGCGCCCGGCAGCGGGCAAGCCACCAGCCGGGCGTCGCCGAGCAGTCCGCTCAAGGCCTGCTGCAGGTCGAACGGCGCATTCATGGTGCTTTTACAAATTGCAGCGGACCCAGGGCCTGGGTGGTCGGCTGGGCGATGGTCTGCGACGGCAAGTGCAGGATCAGTTGGCCGGACTGGCTGGCGCGGCCGCGCAGCTCGACCCGGGCGCCGGCGGGGAAGGCGTCGGGGTTGAAGCGCAGGTGGAACGGCAGCGCCTGGTCGTTGCCGATCAGCGTGGCGCTGGCCAGCAGTTGCTGCGGCCGGTCCTTCTCGTCGATCACCAGCAGCGCCAGTTCGACTTCGGCCCCGGCGGGCACGCCTTGCAGGGTGCCGCTCAGCTCGCGCTGGTAGGCCGGCAGCGGGCCGAGGTCGGCGGCTTCCCTGGCCTTTTTCTGCGCCTGCTGCGGCGCAGGTCCCGGCGTCGGCGGCTGGGGCTTGGGCGCGTCGCTGCCGCAGGCCACCAGCAGGCTGAAGAGACTGAGCAAAACGAGCGGACGTAACGGCATTGGCGGCTCCGTAAAAGTGAAATCCATGGATCGTCAGATCATGGCAGTCTGTATACCGCAAAGCCTATGGCTTGTCTTGCCACGGGGATGCGCTACCATGGCCCTCCCATTTTTTGTTGCCAGCCACCATGCACTGTCCCTTCTGCGGTGCCAACGACACCAAGGTCATCGACTCGCGTCTGGTCGCCGAGGGCGAGCAGGTGCGCCGCCGGCGTGAATGCCTGGCCTGCGGCGAACGCTTCACGACGTTCGAGACGGCCGAGCTTGTGTTGCCGCGCCTGATCAAAACCGACGGCAGCCGCCAACCCTTCGACGAAGAGAAACTGCGCGCCGGCATGCAGCGTGCGCTGGAGAAGCGTCCGGTCAGCGTCGAGCGCCTCGAGTCCTCCCTGGTGCACATCAAGCACAAGCTGCGCGCCACCGGCGAGCGCGAGGTCAAGTCCCTCGTGGTCGGTGAGCTGGTGATGGCCGAACTGAAAAAGCTCGACGAAGTCGCCTACATCCGCTTCGCGTCGGTGTACCGCCGCTTCCAGGACCTCAACGAGTTCCGCGAAGAGATCGACCGCCTGGCCCGCGAGCCGGTGAAAGAATGACCGCCGCCGAACAGGCCGTCCTCGACGCGCACTTCATGGCCCGGGCCCTGGAGCTGGCGCGCAAGGGCCACTACACGACCCATCCGAACCCGCGGGTCGGCTGCGTGATCGTGCGCGACGGGCAGATCGTCGGCGAAGGCTGGCACGAACGCGCCGGCGAGCCTCACGCCGAAGTCCATGCCCTGCGCGCTGCCGGTGAACTGGCCCGGGGCGCCACCGCTTACGTCACCCTTGAGCCGTGCAGCCACCATGGCCGCACGCCGCCGTGCGCCGACGCGTTGGTCAAGGCCGGCGTCGGGCGTGTGGTGGCGGCCATGCAGGATCCGAATCCGCAGGTGGCAGGCCAGGGCCTGCAACGCCTGGCCGACGCCGGCATCGCCACCGCCAGCGGGGTGCTGGAAGGCGAGGCGCGCAAGCTCAACGAAGGCTTTCTCAAGCGCATGGAACACGGCTTGCCGTTCGTGCGGGTCAAGCTGGCCATGAGCCTCGACGGTCGCACGGCCATGGCGAGCGGGGAGAGCCAATGGATCACCGGGCCCGCCGCACGCTCGGCGGTGCAGCGCCTGCGGGCCCAGGCCAGCGTGGTGCTGACCGGCGCCGACACGGTACTGGCCGATGGCGCACGCTTGACCGTGCGTGCTGAGGAGTTGGGGCTGGATGCGGCGCAGACCGCGCTGGCCATGAGCCGCCCACCGCTGCGGGTGCTGGTCGACGGACGCCTGCGGGTGCCGCCGGACGCACCGTTCTTCAAGGCAGGTCCGGCGCTGGTCGCCACCTGCGCGGCCGTGGAAGAGCAGCACGCCGACGGCCCCGAATGCCTGCATGTGCCGGGCGATGACGGCCAGGTCGACCTGCGCCGGCTGCTGACCGAACTGGCCGGCCGCGGCGTCAACGAAGTGCTGGTCGAAGCCGGGCCGCGCCTGGCCGGCGCCTTTGCGCAGCAGGGGCTGGTCGACGAGTTCGTGATCTTCATCGCCGGCAAGTTCTTGGGCTCCGCGGCGCGTCCGTTGCTCGACTGGCCGCTGGCGCACATGAAGGACGCCCCGGCACTGAAAATCAGCGAAATCCGCGCGGTGGGCGATGACTGGCGAGTCACCGCAATCCCTCTGCCTGCCGCGAGCGTATAATTCCCGGCCATCGCGTTAGCGCAGGCGCCGTTCTCAAGGAGAACCCCATGTTCACCGGCATCATCGAATCCATCGGCAGCATCCGTGCACTGACCCCCAAGGGCGGTGACGTGCGGGTGCATGTCGAAACCGGCAAGCTCGACCTGAGCGACGTCAAGCTGGGCGACAGCATCGCGGTCAACGGCGTGTGCCTGACAGCGGTCGAGCTGCCGGGCAACGGCTTCGCCGCCGACGTCAGCCGCGAAACCCTCGACTGCACCGCCATGAATGACCTCAAGAGCGGCAGCCCGGTCAACCTGGAAAAGGCCCTGACCCCGACCACCCGCCTGGGCGGGCACCTGGTCAGCGGCCACGTCGACGGCGTCGGCGAGGTGGTGTCGCGCTCCGACAACGCCCGCGCCGTGGAATTTCGCATCCGCGCGCCGAAGGAGCTGGCCAGGTACATCGCCCACAAGGGCTCGATCACCGTGGACGGCACCAGCCTGACGGTGAACGCGGTGGACGGCGCCGAGTTCCTGCTGACGATCATCCCGCACACCTTGAGCGAAACCATCATGGCGTCCTACAAGCCGGGCCGCCGGGTGAACCTGGAGGTCGACCTGCTGGCGCGCTACCTGGAGCGCCTGCTGCTGGGCGACAAGGCCGCCGAGCCGAGCGCCGGCGGCACCATCACCGAAAGCTTCCTGGCCGCCAACGGCTATCTCAAATCCTGAAACTCAATTTCTGAAAGAATGGGGGTGCCTTGTGGCGCTCAATAGCATCGAAGAGCTGGTTGAAGACATCCGCCAAGGCAAGATGGTCATCCTCATGGATGACGAAGACCGCGAGAACGAAGGCGACCTGATCATGGCCGCCGAATGCTGCAAGGCCGAGCACATCAACTTCATGGCCAAGCACGCCCGCGGCCTGATCTGCATGCCGATGACCCGCGAGCGCTGCGAGACCCTGAAGCTGCCGCTGATGGCGCCGCGCAACGGTTCCGGGTTCGGCACCAAGTTCACTGTTTCGATCGAGGCCGCCGAAGGCGTGACCACCGGCATCTCCGCCGCCGACCGCGCCCGCACCGTGCAGGCCGCGGCCGCCAAGGACGCCAAGGCCGAAGACATCGTCAGCCCCGGCCACATCTTCCCGCTGATGGCCCAGGCCGGCGGCACCCTGGCCCGCGCCGGCCACACCGAAGCCGCCTGCGACCTGGCGCGCATGGCCGGTTTCGAGCCGAGCGGGGTGATCTGCGAAGTGATGAACGACGACGGCACCATGTCCCGCCGCGCGGAACTGGAAACCTTCGCCGCCGAACACAACATCAAGATCGGCACCATCGCCGACCTGATCCACTACCGGATGATCCACGAACGTACCGTTCAGCGGATCGCCGAGCAGCCGCTGGACAGCGAACTGGGCCAGTTCAACCTGGTCACCTACCGTGATTCGGTCGAAGGCGACGTGCACATGGCCCTGACCCTGGGCAACGTCTGCGCCGAAGAGCCGACCCTGGTGCGCGTGCACAACATGGATCCGCTGCGCGACCTGCTGATGGTCAAGCAACCGGGGCGCTGGAGCCTGCGCGCCGCCATGGCCGCCGTGGCCGAGGCCGGCAGCGGCGTGGTACTGCTGCTCGGTCACCCGCTCGACGGCGACGTGCTGCTGGCGCACATCCGCGAAACCGGCGACCAGGCGGCGGCGAAAAAGCCGACCACCTACAGCATCGTCGGCGCCGGTTCGCAGATCCTGCGCGACCTGGGCGTGCGCAAGATGCGCCTGATGAGCGCGCCGATGAAGTTCAACGCGATATCCGGTTTCGATCTGGAAGTTGTAGAATACGTGCCCTCCGAATGATGACCGGTTGTTTCCGGCCCTTGATTCGCGGTTCAAATATCCCTGAGGGGCGCGTAACAGACGCGTCCCGGCTCTTTAAGAGATCTGACGAATGACCCTGAAGACCATCGAAGGTACTTTCATCGCTCCAAAAGGCCGCTACGCTTTGGTAGTGGGCCGTTTCAACAGCTTCGTGGTTGAAAGCCTGGTCAGCGGCGCAGTCGATGCCCTGGTTCGCCACGGCGTGAACGAAAGCGACATCACCATCATCCGCGCACCGGGCGCCTTCGAAATTCCTCTGGTCGCGCAGAAAGTCGCCCAGAAAGGCGAATTCGCGGCGATCATCGCGCTGGGCGCGGTCATTCGTGGCGGCACCCCGCACTTCGAATACGTGGCCGGCGAATGCACCAAGGGCCTGGCCCAGGTCTCCATGGAATTCGGCGTACCGGTCGCCTTCGGCGTGCTGACCGTCGATTCCATCGAGCAAGCCATCGAACGTTCCGGCACCAAGGCCGGCAACAAAGGTGCCGAAGCTGCCCTGTCCGCCCTGGAAATGGTCAGCCTGCTGGCGCAGTTGGAGGCCAAGTGATTAGCGACGACAGCGATCGTTTCAACCCGCGCGATCCGAAACCTGCGAACGCCGGCAAGCCCTCGAAAAGCGCCAAGCGCCGCGAAGCCCGTCAGCTCGCGACGCAGGCGCTGTACCAGTGGCACATGGCCCGGGCTTCGTTGAACGAGATCGAGGCACAGTTTCGGGTCGACAACGATTTCACCGATGTCGACGGCGCGTACTTCCGCGAGATCCTGCACGGGGTTCCGGCCAACCGCACCGAAATCGACAACGCCCTCACGCCTTGCCTGGACCTGACCATCGAAGAGCTGGATCCGGTCGAGCTGGCGGTGCTGCGTCTGTCCACCTGGGAACTGCTCAAGCGCGTCGACGTGCCTTACCGCGTGGTGATCAACGAAGGCATCGAGCTGGCGAAGGTCTTCGGTTCGACCGACGGCCACAAGTTCGTCAACGGCGTGCTGGACAAACTGGCCCCGCGCCTGCGTGAAGCTGAAGTGAAGGCGTTCAAGCGCTGACCGGCGCTTGAGACCTCATGGGCGAGTTTGAGCTGATCCGTAATTTCTTCGCCGCCGCGCCTTGTGCGCAGGGCGGCGAGGGCGTTGCCCTGGGGATCGGCGACGACTGCGCCTTGCTGGCGGTTCCTTCTGGGGAACAGCTGGCGGTTTCCACCGATACGCTGGTGGCCGGCGTGCATTTCGCCGACCCCTGCGATCCGTTCCTGCTCGGTCAGCGCTCGCTGGCCGTGGCGGTCAGCGACCTCGCCGCCATGGGCGCCACGCCCGTTGCCTTTACCCTTGCCCTGACCCTGCCGACGGTGACCGCCGATTGGCTGCAGGCCTATGCCCGCGGCTTGAGCCAGATGGCCCAAGGCTGCGGCGTGGCGCTGGTGGGCGGGGACACCACCCGTGGGCCGTTGAGCCTGACCATGACCGTGTTCGGCCGCGTGCCGGCGGGCCAGGCCCTGACCCGCAGCGGTGCGCGCCCAGGCGATCTGCTGTGCGTCGGCGGCGAGCTGGGCAATGCCGCCGGCGCCTTGCCGCTGGTGCTGGGGCAGCGCGCGGCGGCCGATGTCGCAGGACCGCTGCTGGCGCATTACTGGTCGCCGCAGCCGCAACTGGCCTTGGGCCAGGCGCTGCGCGGCAAGGCCACGGCGGCGCTGGACATCTCCGACGGCCTGCTCGCCGACTGCGGGCACATCGCCCTGGCGTCGAACGTGCGGCTGGAGGTGGAGCGCGAGCGGGTGCCGCTGTCGGATGCACTGGTGGCGTTCCTCGGCCAGCCGGGCGCCGAGCGTGCGGCCCTGAGCGGCGGCGATGACTACGTGCTGGCCTTCACCTTGCCGTCCGTCGAATTGCCGGCGCTGCTGGCCGACGGCTGGCCGGTGCATGTGATCGGCCGCGTGGCGCAGGGGCAGGGCGTTGTGCTGCTCGACCGCGACGGACGCGACATCACCCCGCAGATCCGGGGTTATCAACATTTTCAGGAGTCACCGTGACAGATCACCCGAAACAGGTTCCGGCCGAATGCGTTCCGCCGTCGGTCTGGCGCAATCCGTGGCATTTCCTGGCCTTCGGATTCGGTTCCGGCACCTTGCCCAAGGCGCCGGGCACCTGGGGCTCGCTGGTTGCGCTACCCTTTATTCCGTTGTGGCAGATGTTGCCCGACTGGGGGTACTGGCTGATGCTGGGCATCACCATGCTGTTCGGCTTCTGGCTGTGCGGCAAAGTGGCCGACGACCTGCGGGTGCATGACCACGAAGGCATCGTCTGGGACGAGATGGTCGGGATGTGGATCACCCTGTGGCTGGTGCCGGAAGGCTGGTACTGGCTGCTGGCCGGATTTGTGGTGTTCCGCTTCTTCGACATACTCAAGCCATGGCCGATCCGCTGGGTGGACCGGCATGTGCACGGCGGCGTCGGGATCATGCTCGACGACGTGCTGGCCGGCGTGTTCGCCTGGCTGGCGATGCAGGGACTGGTGTGGATTTTCGCCTGAGCGCTCAGGCGTGCACGGGGGACTAAGGATGGCTCGACGCTGGTTGGCGCTGTTGGTTGTTGCCTGGCTCGGTTTCGGGGGCGCTTGCCTGGCCCGGGCCGAGGATGCACCGCCTGCGGTCATTCATCTGGCCAGCGAGGAATGGGAAGACTACACCGCCGCCGACGGCCACGGCCTGGCCTGGGACGTGCTGCGGCTGGTGTTCGAGCCGGCCGGCGTGACGCTGGACATCCGCACCGTGCCGTACACCCGTTCGGTGGGGCTGGTGCAACTGAAGGAAGTCGACGCCCTGGTCGGCTCCTATCGCGACGAAGCCGAGCAGGTGCTGTACCCGCGCTGGAACTTCGACTCCGACCACATCTACGCCCTGGGCCTGGCGAGCAATCCGGCGCCGACCCAGGCCTCCCTGGGCAAGTACCGCCTGGCCTGGGTGCGGGGCTACCGCTACGAGAACTACCTGCCCAACATCAAGCGCTTCAACCAGATCGAGCGGCGCACGGGGATCCTGTCGATGCTCAAGCAGGGGCGGGTGGATTTCTACATCGATGCGTTGACGGAGATCGAAGCGGTGGTCAAGGACGCCGACGATCCGGCGCAGTACCGCTACTCGCATCTGGCGGAGCTGCCGCTGTACCTGGGCTTCGCCGACACGCCCCAGGGCCGGGCCCTGATGGCGCTGTACGACCGGCGTATGGAGCAACTGGTGCAAAACGGCGAGCTCAAGGCCGTCTTCGAACGCTGGAAGCAGCCGTATCCGTTCGATCCGAACGGCTGACGCCCCTCGCCACGACAATCTTCGCATCAAACTTTTTGATGGTTATGGCCGACAATTCAGCCTAAGCGTCTGTGAGAACCTGCTGTTACAATGCCGCCCAGCGAATCTTCAGACTTTTCAGATCAGGAGCACACCGGTGCCTGTCGTTTTTGTCGCCGCTTCCAAGCTGCCAACGCCTTTTGCGCAATTCACCATGCACGGTTTTCTCGATGAAGCCACCGGCCGCGAGCACGTCGTGCTGAGCCTGGGCGAAATCGCGGACGGTGCCCCGGTGCTGGGCCGGCTGCATTCCGAATGCCTGACCGGCGATGCCTTGTTCAGCCAGCGCTGCGACTGCGGTTCGCAACTGGAAGCCGCCCTGCGCGCCATCGCCCGCGAAGGCCGTGGCGTGCTGCTGTACCTGCGTCAGGAAGGCCGCGGCATCGGCCTGCTGAACAAGATCCGCGCCTACGAACTGCAGGACGGCGGCGCCGACACCGTCGAGGCCAACGAGCGCCTGGGCTTCGCCGCCGACCAGCGCGACTACGCCATGTGCCTGCCGATGCTGGAGCACCTGGGCGTCAAGTCGCTGCGCCTGATGACCAACAACCCGCGCAAGGTCAAGGCGCTGACCGACATGGGCATCGTGGTCGCCGAGCGCGTGCCGCTGCACACCGGCCACAACCCGCACAACAAACTCTACCTGGCGACCAAGGCCAGCAAGCTCGACCACATGATGGGCAACGAGCACCAGGGCGAGGTCGACCGGGCGTGACCCGCGGTCAGGTGCGTCGCCGCCTGTCGGTGGCCTGGTGGAAATACCTGGCGCTGGCGCTGCTGCCGCTGTTCGTGCTCAACGGCGTGTTCGGCCAGGGCGAGGCGGTCCTGCCGGTGCTGGCGATGCCGCTGTTCATCGCCGGCGTGGCGTCGATGTTTGTCAGCCTGAAATTCTTCGGCCGCTACAAGCATGCGCTGATCGCCACCCAGAAAGCCCTCGACACCCCCGAAGAGCCCGGCGCGTGGATCGCCTTGGCGGCCCGTCGCCGCACGGCGTTCCTGGCGGCGGCGTTGCCGGCCTGGATCGGCGCGCTGGCGGTGTTCGTCGGCCTCGAAGCCGTGCCGCTGATGCTGCTGGCGTTGTCCACGGCCGTGCTGTTCTACCTCTACCGCATTCCGCGTCAGCTCGGTTGATGCGGCGTCTCTGGCTGGCGGTTCTGCTGCTGGCCGTCAGCGGTGGGGCTTCGGCCGGCCTGCGGGTGGTGAGCCTCGCGCCTTCCTTGTCTGAAATCGTCGTTGAACTGGATTCGGCCGACCTGCTGGTGGGCGTGCTGGACGCCGGCGAGCGGCCGGCCGCGCTCAAGCAAGTGCCTTCGGTAGGCCGCTACGGGCAGCTCGACATGGAACGTTTGCTCAGCCTCCAGCCCGACTTGCTGCTGCTCTGGCCCGGCAGCGTCGGCCCGGCCCAGCGCGAGCAGCTCAAGGGGCTGAACATCCCGACCTTCGTGGCCGAACCCCACAGCCTCGACCAGTTGCTCGCGCAGATCGAAGCCATCGCCCGGCGGCTTGGCCGGCCGGAGCGCGGGACCGAACGGGCCGCTGCATTGCGCAAAGACCTTGAGGCGCTCCGCACCCGTTATCGCCGGGAAAGCCCTCTGCGGGTGTTCTATCAGGTTTGGGACAAACCGCTGTACACCGTCGGCGGCGGGCAGATCATCAGCGATGCGCTGGCGGTGTGCGGTGCCCGCAACGTGTTCGCCGACCTGAGTTTGCCGGCGCCGCAGGTCAGCATCGAGGCGGTGCTGCAGCGCGATCCCGAGGTGATCCTGGCCGGCGAGCAGGCGCAGCTCGATGCCTGGAATGCCTGGCCGCAGGTGGCGGCGGTACGCCAGGGGCAATTGCTGCGGGTGACCGACAAGGGCCTGGAGCGGCCGAGCGGGCAGATGATCGAGGCGACCGCCAAGCTCTGCCGGATGATTGCGCCCGGGCGCTGAGGTCGTTGCTTTGCGGTGTCTTTGATGGCGCCATCGCCAGCAGGCTGGCTCTCACAGGGGATTACGGTTGTATGCAGAATCTGCGTTTACCGCGAAAACTGTAGGAGCCAGCCTGCTGGCGATAGCTTCAGCCAAAACCCCGCAGCCGTTCCCGTCAGGGCTGCGGCGTCCAGGTCACCCCGAACATCCACGCCCGGCCTTCCTCGCGGTAGCCGTACTGACTGTTGTCATGGCTGTACAGCACCCGGCTGTAATCCTTGTCCAGCAGGTTGTCGACCTTGAGGTCCAGCTTGATCTCCCGGCTCAGCGCCCAACTGCTGCGCAGTCCGAGCAGGCCATAGCCGCCCAGGGCATGCTGGTTGTTCAGGTCGTCGTAGCTGCCGCTGACCGCCTGCCAGGAGGCGCCGAGGCCGAGCCGGTCGAACTGCCTGTCCAGGTCCCAGCTCAAGGTGCGGCGCGCGCGGCGGGCCAGGGTGTGGCCGCTGTCGCGGTCGCGCGGGTCGATGACCGCCACGCCGAGGTTGCTCTGCCAGCCGTACAGTTCCTGTTTCAGCGCCGCTTCGAAGCCGTTGATCCGCGCCGAGGCGACGTTCTGCGGCCGTGAGTTGCTGCCGAAAATGATCGCGTCCTCAAGGTCGGTGCGGTACAGCGACGCTTCGAGGCGGCTGCTGTCGCTCAACTGGCTGCGCCATTGCAGTTCGTAGCTTTTCGAGGTTTCCGGCTTAAGGTCCGGGTTGCTGAAGTCGGGGTAGTACAGGTCGTTGAAGGTCGGGGCGCGGAAGCCTTCGCTGTAGCTCAGCAACAGGTCGTTGTCCGGGTTCACCGGCACGGTGAGGGTGCCGCTCCAACTGTTCTGGCCACCGAACTGCTGGTTCTGGTCACGGCGCAGGCCCAGTTCGGTGGAAAAGCTGTCGGCCTGGTAGCGGTGCTGGATGAAGGCGGCGCGGTTCCAGCGGCTGTCCTCGTCGAACGCGGTGCTGCTGTTGACCCGGTCTTCGTACCAGTCGCCGCCCAGGATCAGGCTGTTGCGGGCATCGAGGGTCAGGTCGTTCTGCCAGTTCACCGAATCGCGGTAGGTGTTGAACACCGAGCGCTCGTCGCTGAGCTTGTCGAGGGTCTTGTCGCGGTTTTCGCTGTGGCCCAATTCCAGGCGGGACTTCCAGCGCTCATTGAGCCGTGCGTCCACGTAGCCGCTGAAACTGCTGACGGTGAAGTCGCTGTAGGGCTGCTGCTGATAAGTGGTGTCAGTGCGGTAGTCGTAGCGGCCGAACGGGCTGTCGAATTCGTTCTTGCCGCGGTTGTCCAGCAGGTTGGCGCCCACTTCGACGTCGTCGCTCAGCGCGTGGCTCAGGCTCAGGCTGAGGGACTGGTTGCGGTAGGCATCATGGTCGCCGTCGCTGGGATACGACTCATGGGTGCGGTCGATGCCGGCGGTTTCGTCGAGGCTGGCGCCAAGGTTGAAGCGGGTGTTGTCGTCACCGCCGGACAGGCCGAGGCTGCGCTCCCAGGTCTGGTGGCTGCCCAAGCCCACATGCATCCTGGGTTGCAGGCCCGCCTCGGCGCCGCGCCGGGTGAAGATCTGAATCACCCCGCCAATCGCGTCACTGCCGTAGATCACCGAGCGCGAACCGCGCAGCACTTCGACGCGTTCGATCTGATCGATGTTCAGGTGCTGCAGGTTGCTGTCGCCGGAGGTGGCGTTGCCGATGCGCTGGCCGTCCACCAGCACCAGGCTCTGGGCCGACTGGGTGCCGCGGATGTAGATCCCCGGCTGGCTGCCGCGCCCGCCGGTCTGCGCCACCTGCACGCCCGGCACCCGTTGCAGCAGATCGGTGACGCTCTGCGGCTGCAGGCGCTCGATGTCGTTGCGGGTGAACACGGTGTTGGCGGCGCTGCTGTCGTTGCGTGCCTCGACCTGGCGGTTGGCGCTGATCAGCACGTCCGGCAGCTTCAGGGCTTCGTCGCGTTCGAAGGCGTCGGCGAATGCCGGGCTGGCGGGGAGCAGGAGGAGGGGCAGGGCGAGGCGCGAGAGTTGCATCGGCAGTCCATTGAGATTTCAGGCGTACATAAAACCAATGTGGGAGCGAGCCTGCTCGCGATGGCGGTGTGTCGGTCGGCATAGGGCTGACTGACAGTGCGCTATCGCGAGCAGGCTCGCTCCCACAAGGGGCTTGCAGGGAGGGTGTGTTCAGCGGTCGAGCAGTTGCAGGCGCTCGCGCACCGCCGCTTCGATCCCGGCCTCGTCCAGCCCGCACTCGGCGAGCATCTGCGCCGGTTTGGCGTGTTCGACGTAGATGTCCGGCAGGCCCAGGTGCAGGATCGACTTGAGCACGTTCTCGCGGGCGAGGCACTCGCTGACCGCGCTGCCGGCGCCGCCCATCACCGAGTTTTCCTCGATGGTCACCAGCAGATCGTGGTTGGCGGCGGCTTCACGCACCAACGCTTCGTCCAGCGGTTTGACGAAGCGCATGTCGATGACCGTGGCGTCCAGCTTCTCGGCGACGTTCAGCGCCTCGGCCAGTTGCACGCCGAACACCAGCAGGGCGACCTTGCTGCCCTGGCGGCGCACCACGCCCTTGCCGATCTCGATCGGCTCCAGGCTCTTCTCGATGGTGGCGTTCGGGCCGGTGCCGCGCGGGTAGCGCACCGCCGCCGGGCCGTTGTACAGGTGGCCGGTGCTGAGCATCTTGCGCAGTTCGTTCTCGTCGCTCGGGGTCATGATGACCATGCCCGGGATGCAGCGCAGGTACGACAGGTCGAAGCTGCCGGCGTGTGTCGGGCCGTCTTCGCCCACCAGGCCCGCGCGATCGATGGCGAACAGCACGTCGAGGTTCTGCACCGCGACGTCGTGGACCAGTTGGTCGTAGCCGCGCTGCAGGAACGTCGAGTAGATCGCCACCACCGGCTTGGCGCCTTCGCAGGCCATGCCGGCGGCGAGGGTCACGGCGTGCTGTTCGGCGATCGCCACGTCGAAGTAGCGCAGCGGGAAACGTTCGCTGAACGCCACCAGGTCCGAGCCTTCCTTCATCGCCGGGGTGATGCCCACCAGGCGCGGATCGGCGGCGGCCATGTCGCACAGCCATTCGCCGAACACACCGGAATACTTCGGCCCGCCGGCCTTCTTCGGCGCAGCGGCGGGGGCGTCCAGCGGTTCGAGCTTGGTGATGGCGTGGTAGCCGATCGGGTCGACCTCCGCCGGGGCGAAGCCCTTGCCCTTCTTGGTGACCACGTGCAGGAACTGCGGGCCCTTCAGGTCGCGCATGTTGCGCAGGGTGGCGATCAGGGTCGGCAGGTCGTGGCCGTCGATCGGGCCGATGTAGTTCCAGCCCAGCTCTTCGAACAGGGTGCCGGGCACCAGCATGCCCTTGGCGTACTCTTCGGTGCGGCGGGCGATCTCCCAGGCGCCGGGCAGGCGCGACAGCACTTTCTTGCTGCCTTCGCGCATGCTCGCGTAGGTGCGGCTGGAGAGGATCTTGGCCAGGTAGTTGGACAGGCCGCCGACGTTGCGCGAGATCGACATGTCGTTGTCGTTGAGGATCACCAGCATGTTGGCGTCCACTTCCGGCGCGTGGTTCAGCGCCTCGAACGCCATGCCGGCGGTCAGCGCGCCGTCGCCGATCACGGCGATCGCCTTGCGGTCGCTGTTCTGCAGGCGGGCGGCGATGGCCATGCCCAGCGCGGCGCTGATCGAGGTGCTGGAGTGACCGACGCCGAAGGTGTCGTACTCGCTCTCGGAGCGGCGCGGGAAGGCGGCGATGCCGTCCTTCTGGCGCAGGGTGCCCATGCGCTCGCGGCGGCCGGTGAGGATCTTGTGCGGATACGCCTGATGGCCGACGTCCCACACCAGCCGGTCGTCCGGGGTGTCGAACACGTAATGCAACGCGATGGTCAGCTCGATGACGCCCAGGCCGGCACCGAAATGCCCACCGGTCTGGCCGACCGTGTAGAGCAGTTCCAGGCGCAACTCATCGGCCAGGGTCTCCAGCTCGGCTTCGCCTAACCGGCGCAGGCCGTCCGGCGTGTTCGCGCGGTCGAGCAGGGGCGTGGTCGGGCGCTTGCGGGGAATCTCATGAAACGTCGTGGGCATCAGGCGAATCGTTATAGGTATAAAAGATGCGGCAGTTTACCTGATGCATCGCCCCCTGCCCACGCGTAGGTCCCTTTTGGCGGATCTGCCGTCAGTGGCGGCGCTCGACGATGTACCGGGCCAGGTCGCGCAGCGGCTCGGCGGCCGCGTCAAACGGTCGCAGCGCGTGCAGGGCCTGATCGCGCAGTTCCAGCGCATAGGCCTTGGCCGCGTCGAGGCCGAGCAGGGCCGGGTAGGTCGGCTTGTCGCGGGCGATGTCGGCGCCCTGGCGCTTGCCGAGGGTTTCGGTGTCGCTTTCGACGTCGAGGATGTCGTCCTGCACCTGGAACGCCAGGCCGATGGCCTGTGCATAAGTCTGCAGGGCCTTGAGCTCGTCCTTCTCGGCGCGGCCGCTGGCCAGGGCGCCGAGCTTGACGCTGACCTCGATCAGCGCGCCGGTCTTGTGCCGGTGCATCTGCTCCAGGGCCTTCTGGTCGAGCTTGAGGCCCACCGAGCCGAGGTCGATGGCCTGGCCGCCGACCATGCCGGCCGGACCTGCCGCGTGGGCGAGGGCGGTGACCATCTGCAGGCGGATGTCGGCGCCCAGGTCGCTCAGGCGCGGATCCAGCAGGGCGCTGAACGCCAGGCTCTGCAGGCCGTCGCCGGCGAGGATCGCGCAGGCTTCGTCGTACTTCTTGTGGGTGGTGGGCTGGCCGCGGCGCAGATCGTCGTCGTCCATGGCCGGCAAATCGTCGTGCACCAGCGAGTAGGCGTGGATCAGCTCCACCGCGCAGGCTGCGCCGTTGGCCTGCCCGGCCTTGCCGCCGAGGGCTTCGCACGCGGCGTAGGCCAGCAGCGGACGCACGCGCTTGCCGCCGATCATCACGCTGTAGTGCATCGCCTCATACAGGCGCGCCAGTTCCGGCAGCGGGGCCTTGAACAGGATCTCCAGCGCCGCGTTGACCCGTGCCTGGCTGGCGGCCGAATACGCGGCGATCATTCCGGCAGGTCCGCATCGAACGGGGCTTCGGCCAGTTCGCCGTCGCGCTCCAGCAGGATCTGCACCTTCTGCTCGGCCTGGGCCAGCGCCGCCTGGCAGTCGCGGGTCAGGCCGATGCCCTGCTCGAAGGCGGCCAGCGAGTCCTCCAGCGACAGTTCGCCGTTCTCCAGACGCTCCACCAGCGTTTGCAGGTCGGCGAGGGACTGTTCGAAATCCAGTGCAGCTTTTTTGCGGGCCATGGCGGCGGTTTCCGGTAGACGTTAAACCGGCGCGACACTAGCAGATAGGGGGGGCAGGGGCAAATGAGCGGGGCGTTCCCCGTGGCGGGGAGCTTGCTCCCGCTGGGCTGCGCAGCCGTCCCGGGCATGGCCGGAGCCAGGGCCGGATCGTTGGGGTCGGGGTCGCTTCGCAACCCGGCGGGAGCGAGCGCCCTCGCCACGGATTGATGTGTTTTGCCTGGGGAGATCATTATTCGGCTCGTTTTGTGAGCCGAATAAATCCGCCATTCGGCTCACACACCGTAAATGTGCGTGATTCCCACCGCAAATCCAGATGTATCCGATTGTTAAAAAACGGCCGAATCGTTAATCTTCGCGCCTTCCACGACCCCGTTTTCAGGGGCTTTCAGACGAAACGCAGTGCGCGCCACTGTGAAGCGCCGAGGATCGGGCGCAAGGTTTCGTCAGGCATGGCAGGAGGCATCACATGCGTTCGTTTCTTTTGCTGCTGATCGGGTTGGCCTGCACGCCCGCGCTGCTGGCGGCGCCGAGTGCCGAATTGACGGAGCCCCAGGGCGGCTGGCGCTACCACGGCCTGCTCGACCGCACGGAAAACCCCCAGGTCGCCTACCCCACGCCGCCCATCGACCGCGGCATCCAGCGCAACCGCACGATGATCCAGGGCCAGCTCAAGGCCCTCGGCCGCCAGCGCGGGCCGCACACCCTGGCGGTGAACGGCAATCCGCTGAACCTGTACACCGACGATGACGGACGCTTCGCCCGGCCCTATGCCTTCGGCGCCGGCTCCAACAGCGTCGAGGTGCGCAGCGCCGAAGGGCAGTCGCTCAAGCGCGTGCAGTTCTACGAGGCCAACGACCTGCGCACGCCGGCGCGGATCCGCGTGGTGCTGGGCTGGGACGACCCCAAGGCCGAGCTCGACCTGCACATCGTCACGCCGGACGGCCAGCACGCCTTCTGGGCGCGTCCGGCCTTGAGCAACGGCGGCGGCCTGGATCCGGACGGCGTCGACGGCCCGGGCCCGGAAATGTTCACCATGACCGCGCCGCTGCACGGCACCTATCTGGTTTACGTCAACTATTGGGGCAACTTCGGCGACGGCGGCTATAACTTCGAGGAGGCCAGCAATCAGAACGAGGTGATCACCTCGCAGATCACGCTGGTGACCCAGGAAAACACCGTCGACGAAAAACGCGAAACGTTCATCGTGCCCCTGCGGGCGATCGGTGATCTGCTGCTGGTCAAGACTTTCAACTATTAAGCATCCCGTCCACGGATGAATCTCGGGTTTTGTGAACATGAGTGATAACGCTGCTTCTCCGGCCGTCCCGACACCGACCGGCCAACCTCCCCGGCGCTGGCCGCTGCTGCTGGCCGGGCTGTGCCTGGTGGCCGGCGTGGCGGGCGGCCTGGGCTGGCTGCTGCACAAGCCCAAGGCGCCACCGGCGGAGCTGGCGAGCGACAAGCTGGGCATGAGCCGTCCCGACGCGCTGCTGGAGACCCGCTCCCTGAGCCAGTTGCCCAAGGACCTGTTGTCGGTGCCGTTCCTCAAGGCCACGCTCACCGAGGATTTCGTCTTCTATTACGAGAGCCATGCCGACCGCCTCGGCCTGATCGGCAGCCTGCGGCGGATCGTCTACGAACATGACCTGAAACTGCAGGACAGCCTGATCGAGCAACTGTTCGACCAGCCGGCGGACGTGGCGCTGTGGCGCGGGGCCGACGGCCGGCTGAAGGATTTCTTGTTGGTGATGGATCGCGGCGGCCTGGCCAAGGTGCTGGAGCCGTTGGCGAAAGTGGCGCTGGACGACTCGCAGTTGGGCCAGTTGGGCGAGCTCAAGGTCGGCGGCGACACGGTGCCGCTGTACCAGCTCAGCTACAACGCCGGCAAATCGCTGCTGTTCGCCTCCCATGGCGACAAGTTAGTGGTGCTGTCCAACCCGAGCAAATACTACGACCCGCAAAGCGGCGCGTCCGAGGAATCGGGCCATGTGTCGCCCGAAGCGCTCGCGGCGCTGCTGGGCGGCCAGAAGCTGTTCCCCGAGGCCTTCGGCCTGCCGGCCAAGGCGCCGCAGATCAAGCAGCGCCTGTCGGCGAACGCCAGTGTGCTTGCGATGGGCTACCAGCGCTTCATCCCGAACTTCGCCGGCCTGCGCTTCGACATGGACGACAAGGGCTGGCACAGCTTCCTGGCCATGGACGAGCTCGACAATCAGCCGGACTTCGACTTCAAGCCGGTGTGGCAGGCCATGCCCCTGGGCGCCAGCGCCTGCGTGACCTTGCCGGTGGCCGCCGAACCGCAGAAGCCGCTGCTGGTGAAGCTGGGTGCCGAAGAGGCCGCCGCACAGAAGCTCACCGAACACGTGGCCGGTGCGGCGGGGCTGTGCTGGTACGCCGATTCGCGGCTGTACACGCCGCTGCTGGTGGCCAGCCTGAACGACGGCGACAAGCTCGACGGCGACCTCGGTGCGCTGTTCGGTTCGATGGTCGGCGCCTATGAAAGCAACGTCGACGAACACGCGTTCCCGGTGGTGGAGAAGCAGGAAGGCCAGAGCCACCTGTGGCAGCGCCAGGTCAGCTCGAACTTCGGCCCCTATGCGGCCAGGGACGCCGAGAACCCCGACGCCATCACCGGCCGGGCCTTCATGAAGGTCAGCCTGGCGCGCCACGGCTCGACCCTGTTGTTCTCCCTCGACGACAAACTGGTCGACAAGGCCCTCGGCACCCTCGACAAGCGTTTCCCGCCGATGGCCGACGTGCTGCCCAAGGATGTGCTGATGCCGGTCTACTTCGGCCCGGACGCGATCGCCCAACTGATGCAGCAGGAAACCCTCGACAGCCTGCCGCAGGACATGGAGCCGGTGTTCTACAACGCCGCGCAGACCTACCTGATCCCGAAACTGCGCACCCTCGGCGGCTACGGCAAATACGCCCTGACCCTGCCCGAAGGCAGCGAGCCCGACGGCCACTGGCAATGGCTGCCGCTGGAGTGGAAAGCACTGTGACCGGACTGATCCGCCGCCTCGGCCTGCTGGCGCTGCTGTGCTGCGCCCAGGCCGGCGCCATGGAAACCCCTGCGCTCGATCCGCAGCAGTCCCAGGTGTTCCGCGCCTGGTTCGTGCGCATCGCCCAGGAACAGCTGAGCCAAGGCCCGAGCCCGCGCTGGTATCAGCAGGACTGCGCGGGGCTGGTGCGTTTCGCCGCCAACGAAGCGCTGAAAGTGCATGACGACAAGTGGCTGCGCAGCAACGGCCTGTCCAACCGCTACCTGCCGCCGGAGCTGGCGCTGAGCGCCGACCAGCGCAAGCTCGCCCGGCAGTGGCAGCAGGGCGGCGGCAAGGTCGGGCCTTACGTCAACGCGATCAAGCTGATCCAGTTCAACAGCCGTCTGGTGGGCCGCGACGTGTCGCAGGCGCGGCCGGGCGACCTGATGTTCTTCGATCAGGGCGACGACCAGCACCTGATGATCTGGATGGGCCGCTACATCGCCTACCACACCGGCACCACCACCCCAACCGACAACGGCATGCGCTCCGCAAGCCTGCAACAACTCATGACATGGAAGGACACCCGATGGATTCCCGACGCAGCCAACCCCAACTTCATCGGCGTCTATCGACTGAACTTTCTCTCCCAATGACCGGTGCCCGCATGCTGCGCATTTGCTCGAAAATCCCTCTGCTGCTGGCGCTGCTGCTGCCATTGGCGACCGTGAACGCCGAAGACACCGTGGCGCCCAGCGGCTACACGCCGGTGGCCGGCGAGAGTTTCTTCCTGCTGGCCGACAGCAGTTTCGCCAGCGACGAACAGGCGATGGTGCGCCTCGAAGCGCCGGGCCGCGATTACCGCAGGTTCCGCATGGAGCCTTACGGCGGCGCCGACATCCGGGTGTACCGGATCGACAAGCCGCTGGACTTCCTCAAGCGCCAGAAGAACCTGCACCGGGTGGCCAGCGACGGCCAGTTCAAGGGTGAGGGCCTGTCCAACACCTTGGCGTACCTGTGGGACAACTGGTACCGCAAGTCCCGTCGGGTGATGCAGCGGGCGTTCTCCTACGAGTCGCGCAAGCAGGTCACCGACGAGGTGCCGGAGCTGAAGATGGGCAACGCCATCGCCGCGCCGACGCCGTATGACGCCCAGCCGCAGTTCGCCCTGATTCCGGGCCTGCCGGTGGTCACCCAGTTCCGGTATCCGCTGTGGCAGGCCAAGCCGATCCAGCCGCCGGAAGGCGTGAAGCTGGCCGGTTCGTCCAGCGAGTTCGTCAGCGTCGCGCCGGGCAACGTCTACATCCCGCTGGGCCAGCTGAAGCCGGGCCTGTACCTGGTCGAAGCGCTGGTGGGCAAGTACCGGGCGACCACCATGGTGTTCGTCTCCAACACCGTGGCGGTGAGCAAGATCGCCGGCGACGAGTTGCTGGTGTGGGCGGCGCGCAAGCATGAAGGCAGTTCGGTGGCCAAGGCCAGCGTGCTGTGGACCGACGGCCTGGGCGTGATGAGCAGCGGCGCCACCGATGCCGATGGGTTGCTGCGCCTGAAGCACGTCAGCCCCGAGCGTTCGTTCGTGATCGGCGAGGACGAAGAGGGCGGGGTGTTCGTCTCCGAGAACTTCTACTACGACAGTGAAATCTACGACACCAAGCTCTATGCGTTCACCGACCGGCCGCTGTACCGGCCGGGGGACTGGGTGTCGCTGAAGATCGTCGGCCGCGAGTTCAAGAACGCGCGGGACTCCGTGCCGCCGGGCGCGGCGGACGTCAGCGTCAGTGTGCTCGACGCCACCGGTACCGAACTGCAGACCCTCGACCTGAAACTCGATTCGAAGGCCGGCACCCAGGGCCGCTTCCAGTTGCCGGACAACGCCGTGGCCGGCGGTTACGAGCTGCGCTTCAACTACAAGGACCAGGCCTACAGCAGCGCTTTCCGGGTGGCGGAGTACATCAAGCCGCACTTCGAGATCTCGCTGAACCTGGCCAAGCAGGATTACCGCACCGGCGAGCCGGTCAAGGGCAGCCTGGTGCTGCTCTACCCGGACGGCAAACCGGTGGCCAACGCCAAGCTGACCCTGAGCCTGCGGGCCCAGCAGCTGTCGATGGTCGACAACGAGCTGCAATACCTGGGGCAGTTCCCGGTGGAACTGACCAGCACCGAACTGACCACCGACGGCAAAGGCAACGCGACCCTGGACCTGCCGGCCGCCGACAAGCCGAGCCGCTACATGCTCACCGTGTTCGCCAGCGACGGCGCGGCGTACCGGGTCAAGACCACCAAGGAAATCCTCATCGACCGGGGCGCGGCCAGTTTCCGCCTGAGCGCGCCGCAGCGCTTCAGCGCGGCGGGCGACAAGGTCGCGTTCAGCTACGTCAACGAGGGCGGCAGCGAACCGGCCAAGGCCGTGACGCCGAGCGGCTACAGCTGGGTGCGCCTGGAAGACCAGAGCACCGGCGAAGGCAAGCTGGCGGCCGGCGACAAAGGCTTCAGCCTGGCCTTCGAGCGTCCGGGCACCTACAACCTGACGCTCAAGGATCAGCACGGCCGCGTGCTCGGCGCCACCGGCCACTCGGTGACCGGCGAAGGCGTGAAAGCAGTGCCGGGCACCGTGGAGATCGTCCTCGACAAACCCGAGTACAAGGCTGGCGACGAAGCGCTGGCGTTGATCACCTTCCCGGAACCGGTCAGCGATGCGCTGCTGTCGCTGGAACGCGACAAGGTCGAAGCCACCGCGCTGCTGGCCAAGGGCGGCGACTGGCTGAAGCTGGAAAAACTCAGCGACACCCAGTACCGCGCGCGCATCCCGGTCAAGGACACCTTTGCGCCGAACATGACGTTCTCGGCGCTGTACACCAAGGGCGGCCAATACAGCTTCCAGAACGCCGGGATCAAAGTGGCCGCGCCGCAGATCGATGTGGCGATCAGCACCGACAAGCCGGTGTACCTGCCGGGCGATACGGTGACGGTGGACCTGTCCACCCAGTTCGCCGGCAAAGCGGTGCCGGCGCACCTGACGGTCAGCGTCGTCGATGAAATGGTCTACGCGTTGCAGCCGGAGATCGCGCCGACCATCGACCAGTTCTTCTACCACCCGCGCCGCAACAACGTGCGCACCAGCGCCAGCCTCTCGTTCATCAGTTACGACGTGGCGCTGCCGGGCAGCCCCGGCGCACCGGGCAAGGCCAACCGCAGCGAGCGCGGCGTGAAGGTGCTGGAGCGTCCGCGCCGCGAAGACGTCGACACCGCCGCCTGGCAGCCGGAGCTGTTGACCGGCGCCGACGGCAAGGCCCGCTTCACCTTCAAGATGCCGGACTCGCTGACCCGCTGGCGCATCACCGCACGGGTCATCGCCGATGACGGCCTGGTGGGGCAGAAGAAGCAGTTCGTCCGTTCGGAAAAACCGCTGTACCTGAAGTGGAGCGGGCCCGGCACGTTCCGCAAGGGCGACCGGCCGCAACTGGGCGTGTTCGCCTTCAGCCAGGCCGAGAAACCGGTCAAGGCCGAACTGGTGACCCGTTACGCCGGCGCCGAGCAGCGCCTGCCGGTGACCCTCGAAAACGGCATCAATTACCTGCCGCTGCCGGCGTTCACCCTGGCGTCCGGCGAGTGGACGGCGGAGCTGGTGCAGGACGGCAAGACCGCCGACTCGCTCGTCGTGCGCCTGACCGCGACCGGCGAAGGCTGGCAGGTCACCCAGACCCAGAGCCTCGACGTGGCCGCCGGCGACACGCCGCTGAGCCTGCCGCCGGACGCCACGGATATCCGCCTGCGCCTGGATGACAGCCCGCAGGCGCTGTTCCGCTCGGCCCTCGATGACTTGCTGAGCTACCCGTACGGCGGCGTCGAGCAGACCGCCAGCCGCCTGCTGCCGCTGAGCATCGCCTACCCGTCGCTGGCGTCGAGCCCGCAGATCCGCGACCGCCTGCGCCTGATCATGCAGAACAGCCGCCTGCGCCTGGTGCAGATGGCCGGGCCGTCGGCGAGCTTCACGTGGTGGGGCTTGGACGGCGAGCCGGACGCGTTCCTGACCGCCTACGCCTACTACGCCGACTGGAACGCCAGCCGGGCGCTGGAACTGACCCTGCCGCCGGAGCACTGGCAACGGGTGCTGGAGGTCTACGCCAAGCAGGCGCCGAACACGCCGCTGCTGCAACGGGCGCTGATCCTGTCGTTCGCCCGGCAGATGCACTTGCCGGTCAACACCTTGCTCAGCGGCCTGATGGACGATTTGGCCAAGGCCGGCGAAGGCAATGCCGAAACCCTGCTGGATGACGGCGAGGACAGCCTGGTGATGGGCGATCCGGACTCGGCGCTGGGGCTGGCGGCGGCGCGGGTGCTGACCGCCTCGTTGGCCAAACAGGTGAAAGTCGCGCTGCCGGAGGCGTTCAACCGTCAGGTGGAGGCGGCGCAGCAACGGTTGGCGGTGAGTTCGCAGCCGTTCGCCGAAGCCCTGAACCTGTCGCTGCAAGCGTTCGATCAGGCCCGGGCGAAGGCCTTGCTGCAACGCCTGCTGCCGCAGCAGTCGACCCTGGAACGCGCATTGGCGCTGACCTGGCTGCAACGCAGCATCGAACAGGCGTCGCCGACCATTGCGTTGGCGCCGGGCGAAGGCTGGAAGAAACAGTACGGTGCGAGCGGCGAGATGTTCTGGACCTGGCAGGGTGCCGCGCCGGTGCCTTCGGTGCTGTCGGTGTCCGGCACGCAGGAGCGTCCGCTGCGTGCGGCGGTGAGCTTCAAGACCGCGCAACCTTCGGTCGAGCCGATGGCCGTGACCGTCACCCGGCGCCTGTCGCGCCTGGTGCCGGGCGACGAAGCGTTCACCTTCAAGCTGGAGCCGGTGGGCAACAAGCCGTTGTCCAGCGACAGCCTGTACCTGGACGAAGTGATCCTCACCGGCAAAGCCGCCAGACCGCTGCGCTACGGCATGCTCGAAGTGCCGCTGCCGCCGGGTGCCGATGTCGAGCGCACCACCTGGGGCATCAAGCTGCAAGGCAAGGACGGCACCGAACCGACCGCGCTGGAGAAGGCCCGCTTCGAGCCGGGGCAGCTGGCCTACGCGGTGCCGGTGGATGCCCTGAGCGGCGAACTGCGCCTGCGGCATCTGGTGCGCTTCTCGCAGAAGGGCCAGTTCAACCTGCCGCCGGTGCGTTTCACCCAGGTGTATGCGCCGCAGCATCAGGCCCAGGAAGCGAAAGCGGCCCTGGGTCAGGTCACGGTCAACTGACATGAGCCGGCCGCTGGTCTGGCTGCTGTTGTGTCTGGTTCCTGCGCTGGCGACGGCGCAGGACGAGCCGTTGCGCCTGGCGTACAAGGGTGAGTTGCTGTCGCTGAACCGCACGCAGCTGATCAACCGTGAGCCGTTGCCCGCGACGTTGCAGACGCCGCTGGGCAGCCTGTGGAAACTGTTCGTCTACGCCTGGCTGGCGGACACCGGTGCCCGGGAGCCGGCCTATGAATGCCGCGGGCAGTCGAAAGAGGAAGTCTACTGCTGCTCCGCCGGCGGCAAGGTCGAGCGCGATCAGGCGTTGGTGAAGTCCTGCGGGCTGTATTTCGAGCCGGCGCGGCTGGGCATTTCCGCTGCCGATTGGCGTCGTTACTGGCAGGTGCGCAACGCACCGGGATGGTTGCTTGACTTGCCGTCGGTGCAACCGGCGCAACGGGTTTCGGTGGCCGAACTGCTGCGGGTGTTGGCGTCCGTTCCCGCCCAGGCGCAGATGCGCCGGGTGCTGCTCGATGTGGTGCTGGGCGCGGCGGACGGCAACGTCGTCGGCGAGCTGGGCGGACGCTTGCGGGTGAAGACCTGGAGCTGGCTCGGCGATCAGGACGCGGCGTCGCGCCAGGGCGGGTTCGCCGGCTGGACCGCGGACGGTGCGCCGGTGTGGGCGGGCGGGCGCGGCACCAGTCAGGTGGTGCTGCGCCAGTACGGGCAGGCGCTGGCTTCGGTGCTGCCGGCCCCGTGGCCGGCGGAGTCCGGGCGTTGCGTCGAAGTGGGGCTGTTCTCGCGCTACCCGCTTGCGCGTGTGATGTCGGCGGGGCACGCCGTGACCTCCGGTCCGCTGGCCGGCGACTACCGCGTCGAGTTCGCCAACGGCAATGCGCTGGATATCCACAGCGCTGGCGAACTGTTCCTGCTCAACGACAGGCTGGTGGCGCGGCTGGACCGCGAAGAGTACGTCGCCCGCGTCCTCGACCGCGAAGCCAGGTCCGAACCCGCCGAAGCCGCCAAGGCCCTGGCCGTGGCGATCCGCACCTACCTGCTGCAGAACGCCGCGCGCAGCGGCGAGTGCCTGAGCATCGACGACAGCAGCAACCGCCAGCGGGTCGCTCCGCGCCCGGCGTCCGCCGAGTCACGCGGGATCGCGGCGTGGACGGCGGATCTGGTGCTGGCCGGCAGCACCGTCACCTATCACTCCGACCAGCCGGGCCCGGACAGGCTCGCCTGGCAGCAGGCCGTCGAACAGGCCAACGCCGGCCAGCGCTACGACGCGATCCTGCTGCACGCCTATCCCCGCGCCAGCCTCAGCCGCTGGGACAACCCGGTCGCCTCCTGCGAGGCGCTGCCTGCGGCCCAGGACTGGCTGCAGAAGCAGCGGCGCGGCTGGCGCCCGAGGCTGGAAGGCGAAACCGGGTACAACGAGGTCAGCACCTTTGCGGTCTGCAAGCTCGCGTTCGGGCGGCCGTTCGTCGACCGCGAACGCCAGCGCATCTACGTGCGCGGCGTCCTCACCCTGCAGGACCGCCTCGACCTGACCCACGAATACCTGCACCTGGCCTTCGAGGCACACCCCAACGGCCAGGACGAAACCTACATCGAAGGGCTTGCCCGTCACCTTTTGCTGGAATAGACCATGACACTCCGTTATCCACAGGTCTTGCTGTTGCTCTGTGCCTTCGCCGCGCTGTCGCCGGCGTCGGCCGCCGACGGCGTCAAACTCGACACCCCGGTCGGCGGCTGGCGCACCGGCGCGCCGGAGGGCGAAAGCGAAAGCTTCCGCCAGACCGTCAACTACCCGGCCTCGTCGGTCAACACCCCGACCGGCCAGGCCAACACCGCGCGCATCAGCGGCCAGATCCAGGCCGCGCCCAAGGGCAACGCGCCCGGCCGGCTTATCGTCAACGGCGTCAGCATGCCGCTGAAGATCGATGACGCCGGCCGCTTCGACCGCCCGTTCTCCTTCCCCAACGGCAGCAACAGCGTCGAAGTCCGCAGCCCCGACGGCCAGCAGCGCCACCGCACCCAGTTCCTCAACGCCAGCGGCGGCGCCACCCCGGCCAAACTGCGCGTGCTGCTGGCCTGGGACAGCGACGGCACCGACCTCGACCTGCACCTCGTCACCCCGGACGGCGCCCACATCTGGTACGGCGACCGCACCGCCCCCAACGGCGCCGCCCTGGACGTCGACGTCACCACCGGCTACGGCCCGGAAATCTTCGCCATGCCCGCGCCGATCAAGGGCCAGTACCTGGTCTACGTGAACTACTACGGCGGCGGCTACCGCGGGGACGACGAAGGCGGCGAGGAGGCGGTGCAGCCGCTGACCACGGCGCAGGTGACGGTGATCACCGAAGAAGGCACGCCGAGTGAGAAGATGGAGACGTTCGTGGTGCCGATGAGGGCGGTGGGGGAACTGACGCTGGTGAAGTCGTTCAGTTATCCGTGAGGCTCAGGTACAGCTGACGCAGGGTCAGCACGCGGTTGCGCCCCCTGTCCTTGGCGCCGTACAACGCTTCGTCGGCTTCCGAGAGCAGGCGTGACAGGTCATAACCCGACTCCCGTGTCGTGACCACACCGATGCTGACGCTGAGCAGGCCCGGCGCCGGCATGGGCAAGCGCGAGAAGGTCAACCGCATACGCTCCGCCACCTGCACAGCGGTCTGTTCGTCACAGGCCCCCAGCAGGCAGGCGAACTCCTCGCCACCGATCCGGCCGGAGACGTCTTGCTTGCGCAGGCTCTGGGCCATCACCTGGCTGAACGCAACCAAGGCCTGATCGCCTGCGGGATGCCCATAGGTGTCGTTCAGGTTCTTGAAGTGATCCAGGTCGCAGAGCAGCATTGCCGCCGTCTCTCCCCGCCGTTTGCTGTCGGCCAGCTTTTGCGCAGCGTGAAGCATGAAGGCGCGGCGGTTGCCGATGCCGGTCAGCGGGTCGGTCAATGCGGCGGCCCTGAACTTCAGTTCGGCGCGTTCCTTCACCATCGCCAGCGTCATGTAGCCGATGCCGATGACGTACAGCATCGACTCGAACAGCATGAACGCAAAGAACTGCGCACCGCTGACCGTGCCCGATGCGCTGTGATCCGGTTTCAGGCCTTGGTCGGTGACGCTGCGCACGGCATAGAACACGGTGTGCAGCAGGATCAGCGCCAGCGCCGGCATGAACGCGACCTCCAGATGCTTGCGGCCGCGCCAGAACTCCAGCGCCGTGAGCACACCGTAACCGACCGTCAGCAGCGAATACGCCGTCACCCGGGCCGACATGTCGCCGTAGAAGGCAGGGATCAGGCACAGGCTCAGCCAGATGACGGCCCCGGCCAACATGCCCGGAACCGAGGGCGAGCGACCGACGAATACGCGGATCGCCGTCCAGTTCAGCGCCGCGCCGAGCAGCAGGATCACGTTGCCGATCACGATCGGAATGATATCGATGCCGTGGTCGCGCCAGCTGACCAGCAGCATGCCCAAGGTTGCCGACAACATCATGCCGCCCAGGTACGCCAGCGGCCGTTCGCGGGTCTCGCGATGCCAGGCATGGAGCGTCAACAGCCCCATCAAAAAGAACACGAAGACCGACACGGCCAGCAGGGTAGGGATGTGAAGCGCCATTCCTTGGGTTCCCTACGGGGCTCAGTACCGAAATCCGGTCGGTGGAGGGGGAGTCGTTGAGGTTCGCTGCAAGGGCGGGATTTAGCACCGAGGGGGGTGAGGTTGGCAAGTGGCGGGTTTTGCCGGGACATGCACGGGTGAGGCTTCAACATGTGCAGCAGAGTTGCGGCACATGTTTTCGTCATCATCGTTGGAGGCGAGGTAGATCGGGGGCTGGGGCCAGTGAGTCGCTCAGGCCGCCAGCTCGGGGCGGAAACTACTGGAGGTCAGGCGTTTGAGTGCGATTTCAAGTGCCCGATCATTGAACAATCTGTTCTTGCGGGTGGCAGCGCCGACGCCACCGTCCCAATGCTGCAAAGCTTCGCGAACAGCCGCTACAGTCGGGGAAATGCCTTGCTGGCTCAAGAGCCAGTCCACTGTCGCCAGCAATTCCATTCCAAAGGGCGATTCAAACCCGTCGATCAGTTCGGCGGTGCGTTCCAACGCCGGAGAATATTCCTTGGCCTCAGTGTTGAGATACGTCTGTAAAAAGGTTTTGCGTGTCTGGTCAAACCAGATCACGTCATCGATGCCGGCATCGCTGATGCGCTTTTCACAGTGCAGGTAACTGCCGTCGAGATTGTCGAGCAGGTGCTCCAGCCGATTGGCGTAGGGGCCGAATTTATGCGCGACAAACTTCAGGTTTAGCGGGTTCTCTGTCTCCGGAAGCTTCTCGATGGCGCGTTCAAGGAACCACGCCAGCTTTTGAATCTCCAGCAGACTGCACTCCATGCCCAATACCCAGTAGCGCCTCACCAGTTCGGCGATGAGGGCACGGGCCGGCGTGAGCTTCTCCACACCGCTGCGTTTGGCAACATTCAGATACTGGTTGGAGGGCTCGAAGACCAATACGTCGGCATCCACATCCCCCAATACCTCCACGATTTGTTCACGGACTTCAGGCCACTTCAATCCACCGTTGCCGGCGCCGAGTGGTGGAACCGCAACGGACTTCACGTCATTTTCAATCAAGAACCGGCGCAAATCGTGCAGGCCTTCCGTTATCCAGGCCATCTGTGACGGTGAGCGCCAATGGCGCTTGGTCGGGAAGTTGATGATCCAGCGAGGGCCGTCCAGTTCGTTGGTGGCCGTCACGTGCATCTTTCCGGTTTCCACTTCTCCGGCCTTGCAAGCGGCTGCATACAAGCGGTAGTTCTGCGCAAAGCGTTCCTTGAACATCAGGGCGATGCCCTTGCCCATCACGCCCACGGTATTCACCGTGTTGACGAGGGCTTCGGTCTTGGCTTCCAGAAGGTTGCCTTGGGTGAATCGGATCATTGGAAATACCATGTCGGACGTGCATGGACAGGCAACGTCAGGCTCCTGGCGGCGACGTCTTGCTCAATGCGTACTTTCATCGCATCGGAGTAGCACATGATGCCCAGCAGTCCCGTAATCGGCAGGTGATGGTGGATCAGCGCTTCAGCCTGATACCGCTCCATTTTGCGGGGGTCATCAGGATCGCGCTTGAAGTCGCGCCGTTGAAGGATAGACCAATCGATCTGGCCTAGATTCGCCAAGTCGCTGTAATAGTCAGTCCAACCCGGATAGGCGTGTGCGTTTGTGAAGACAAACGGCAGGCCGAGTTCCGCAATCCGATACAGGCTGGACACCAGAATCACGATTTCGTCGTTGTGACGCTGCTGAACGCTCCAGCCCGAGTGGATGTTCTGCATCATCACCGAGAAAGGGGTGAAATAGAAGGGCACGTAGTCGGCCAGCACTCCTCCCGGCGCGATAGGCACCTGACGGGTTCGGCGCTTGTCGATCAGATCGACGTTGTCGATGTTCACGTACTGCGGTGCTTGTGTTTGCGAGTTGGAGCAGTGCAGACCGTTTTCCAGAATCCAGGGCAGGTTGTCGCGATGGACGATACGCCAAATCAGAGCTTTCTCTGGATTCAGGTTGGTGTAGTTCATTGATAAAACATTCTCTGATTGACGCCGGTGAGTACATTAACACCGGCGGCCCGCATTTTAGCTGCGCAGAGCGCATCGACTTCGTCGTTGGGCGTGAAGATCTTGAAGAAGTCAGCAGGCTTCACGACCCCTGGGGCAAGACATTCGGCCATGCAGATGCTTTTACAATGTGAATCATGATATTCGCGACTGTTCATGATATCCCAATCGATGCTTTCAAAGCCTTGGTCATAGTCGAGCAAATCTATCGAGTCTCCCGCCAGTGGGTGACGAGGAATGACTTTCCAACCGTTTTTCTTTGCCGTGGATCGATAGACCGTGATCAGCACAAACTGGGTGAAAGGCCTGTTACGTTGCACACTTCCGTCGAATGGGTTTCCTGCAAACCAGTGAAAGGGGACGTAGTGTTCCAACTGCAAAGCTTGTCGCTTCTTGAGGATGTCGGGATCTGCCACATCATTGAATCCCGAAAGGCTGGCGCGTGGTTTCAAGCCTTCCTTGAAAATGCCATCCAGGTTTTCAACCGAAGTGAGATGGTAGAGAAGTTTCTGTTCCTTGATGTTTCTGATTTCCGACATGGTGGTCTCCTTGACCTGCATATCATTGCAACTGGCTAAAGCCTGATCTGCCCCACGCAAATGGTGACCCGCAATCCGTGGGGCCTTGAAACAGTGGAGTGATTCTAGAGTGCCATCTTTTCTGGCCGCAAGCGCTGCATCGGAAACTACAGGGCTTTTCTTTCAGGCATTAAAAAGCCGGCTTGTGGCCGGTTTTTTATTCGCCTAAGGTGCTGTATTTAAAGGATTTCAACGGTTCATGTGTGCCTGTACCCCCATTTGTTCCCCCAGATGAGCTAGGCGTGAGGGATTCAAGGGAGGCAAGGGTGACACAGATGATCGACTTTACCAGAAAGCTGGGCTAGGGATTGTGTGCCATAGCTCTCTCGTCCGAGGAGTAGGTGGTTCCTGGCGGCATAAAAGGGGCAAGCTCAGTTGCCCCTGTTCTTCCGCTTACCGCATGCCTATTGGAGTGTCGTTTTCGTCGTAGCAAATAGGATACTCGCAATAGCCCCCGGCAGCGCTGACCTGCTCCGGAGTCACCTGGGGCAGGTACTCACCTAGCTTTTTCTTGGGCACTTTGTTCTTGTTGATATAGCAATCGTCGTCTGCTTGGGGATTGCACCAGGCCTCAGTGACTTTGATGTTCTTACTTTGGTGCTGGGACCGAGACTTGCCCGATCTATCTAGTTCGAATTGCTTAACGCCCCCATCGTAGCGGCGGTTGAACGTGTTCGCAAAAAGCTTATCGTTAACCCCTGAGTCTTTATAAAATTTCCATAGCATCTCGCCTGCTTGGGCGTAGCTGGCAGGCTTGCCGTTCTTTACATACGGGCCGCCATCATTTCTATACGCCACGGGCTTTCCGTCAGTGCTTTCAGCGATGTAGTACCAAATTGAAAGCTTAAAGTTAGTATTGTTTTTCCAGTTCCCCACCTGAGCGCTACCGTCGCTCAGCATACAACGATCATTGATGCAACGACCTGAATATTGGTTGCTGTAACTTACGTTTCGGCCTTGGCTTTTGTCATACTCAACGATGCTTCTAGGGAACTCAAGCCAAGTGCAGCTTATAGATTTATATTCGCCAAAGTCGTTATTTTTACATGGGATGGCGTAAGGCAAACCTTGCCGTGATTTCTCGTCTGGGAAGATAGCCCCATTAGTGTTATAGGTGTCATTGGCGAAAGCAGTAGCCGATATTAGCATGAGCATGCTGGCGGCGATTTGTATTTTCATTGCATCTATTCCTTGTGTAAGGCTATTTCCTAGGATTCACTTTTAAATGATGGAGTCGTCGTTGTGATCTTGACTCGGGGTTAGTCGGTGCTGCCCGGTGCAGTGGCCAAGCCATTCTCACTGAATGGGTCGTAAATGCCGTGGTCTTAGAGGCATCATAGCGAGACGATTTTGCCCATGGCAAGAATCTCCGCAATCCTCGACACTGATGGCAACCTCAAGAAGTTGGGCTCCGCGATCCGAGCTCGCCGATTGTCCCTTGACCTATCGCAAGAAGCTTTGGCTGATGCTGCGGGGGTAGATCGTTCTCACATGGGAAAAATTGAGAGGGGAGAGAGGAACGTTACTTTTCTCAACATTTTGCGGATCGCCGATGCGGTCCACTGCAAACCCTCAGATCTCCTCAGGGATGCGTGCCTGTGATCACAGGCACGCAGCTAGGCAGCCTCCTGCGAAGCACCGCAACCTAGAGCTCCTCCACGACGCACGCATCCAACGTGGAAGGTCTCTGCGGTAGCGGTTACTCGACTGGCAAATTGAAGCGGTGTCCACAAATCTGACATTGGTTGTGCGCCAAGACATGGCGGTCGAGTTTCTCGCCCAACTGAGCCCCGAAAACGCAACCAGCGACTCCTCCAGCTAAGCCTCCCAAGATTCTCCCGGCTAATGATCCCAAAGGGTGGGCCAGGGTACTCAAGGCACACAGCCTTGCTCCAATCCGGCTGCCGACGATAGCGCCAGCAGCTCCCTGCACTGCCCCCCCTATCGTGCCGATGGTGGCGGTGATCTTCATCGCTTGGCGGGAAAACGTGACTTTCGGCGAGTTACAACGTGGGCAGTGTGATGACATGATTAACAGCTCCTTGATGGGATATCATGACTGTCATGTAGTGCCAAAATTGCTTCCATTCGATGCGTTTAAGGATGGGGTTACTATTTGAAAAGGAGGTTGAGCCGTGCCGCTTACGTCAAAGCAAATTAGTCAAATTCAGAGTCAGTTAGAGAGCAAGCGCAAAACCGTATCTTTTGATAGTTATGATTTGTCGGTAAGACAAATCCTCGATATGGTTGAATCGGATGCCATTTTTGTACCGCCGGAGTATCAGCGTCAATTCATCTGGGAGCCTGAACGACAATCTGTTCTCATCGAGTCGGTATTCCTCGGTATACCTGTTCCTAGTCTTTTCATGGCCACTAATCCGGATTCCACTTGGGAGGTGGTTGATGGAGTACAGCGGCTGGGCTCATTAAGCCACTTCGTTGGCACGGCAGCACTGTTGGAAAGAATAAAACGAGATAGTCCGCTGGTCATTAAGGGTGTAGATAAACTCAATCATCTAGATGGGGTGAAATTTGACGACCTGCCGAAATCAATACAGCTTCACTTTTTGACAAGGCCAGTGCGGGTAACGGTTCTAAATGATCGAAGTGATCTAGCGGTAAGGTTCGACCTGTTTGAGCGTCTTAACACAGGAGGTGTTTCGCTAACGGCTCAAGAAATTCGAAACTGTGTCTATCGGGGGCCATTCAACGAAGATATAAAAGCTCTTGCTTCTCTGGACACGTTCCGCAGTGTAGTCAAGGTCAAAGACAGCAAAGGGGCGAATGGCACGTATGAAGAGCTGGTTTTGCGATTCTTCGCCTATCTGGATGGCTATGATAAGTTCAATCATCTCGTTAAAGACTTCCTTAACGATTACATGAACAAGCGTCGAAATGTGAAGGTAACTGCTGCTGAGAAGGCAGTTTTCGAGCAAACTATGGATTTACTTCACGCAGCGTTCCCTAACGGCATATCCCGAGGAAGAACGGTTACTCCAGTGAACCTTTATGAGGCTTTTGCTGTTGGTGTGGCTTTAGCCTTGCGTCAAGGAACGGCAGTTGACTCTAATAAGCTACCGCCTTTGATTGATGACAAAACGTTAAAAACGTATACGGGCGCTGGATCTAATCAGCGGAAGTATGTTGTGGGTCGAATTGAATTTGTGCGTGACGCGCTATGACGATATGTAGCTTTGTTCGGGACGGCTTTAACCAAAGACTTGGAGAAGCACGCGAGCTGTTTGCTAGGATAAAGCTAGAAGAGCCTCAAGAAGGCCTGCCAAGCCCGCCAACAGCTTTGTCGCTAACTTTGCGAGGCATGGTATACGTTTCGTTGTACGGTACGCTTGAGTACACTATCACCCAAGGAGTGCAATGCTTTATTAACCATTTATCCGGGCTGAGTGTTAGTACAAAACATCTAGAGCACTCGCTAAATTCCATTGCCATGAATTCTCAATTAACATCAGTGCGTGATAGCGGGGAGAAGAAGAAGTGGGAAGCGAGGAGGGCTCTTTTCAGTGCAATGGAGTCTCAGGATGCCTGTGTGATCCCGGATACTGTATTTGGTACTTTTCTGCACAACGTTTATCCCAAGACAGTATTGGAAATATTTTTGTGCTTGGGTATTGAAAAGCCTGCAACCGCAAATGAAAGTGAGGTTGGATATTTCAAGGAGATAACAGAAAAGCGCAATGCTGTAGCGCACGGGCGTGAGTCTGCAAGCGAAGCCGGAAGTGGCCTCACTATTCAGGATGTAGAATTGAGAATGAACGTCGTATACAGCGTATGTTCTTATTTTTTGGATGTAATTGAAGAGCATGCGTTAGAGCTAAAATTTGTGAAGCCTCGATATAGATCTAACTATCGAAATTGAGTGGCTAGATCAAAGTGCCTTTTCAAAAAAAAGAACACTCTCGATGGTGGAACGCTTTCCAATATATTTTTTTGAGTTTTTATTCAAATCTACCATTGAGCGGGTTGCGTTAAAATCCGCTCGGTGCGTAGGTTTGAGTGATAAGCTCTCGGACATTTGGCAAATGATCTTTGCTATGTCATTCCTGATTTCTTTATAATAAGAATTCTGTACGACAAGAACGCACGGGGCAGAGGGCTTCAAAACTCTGCTAGTCTCGCTGAGTGACTTGTAAAGCGATTCAAAATACTGTACATGGTTTTTAAGATAATAAGTGCTTGAAGCTTTGGATGGATGATTCATCAATGCATTCAGAAAGGCAGAACATTCATTACCCCATTCGTGCTTAATTTCCCCGCTGGTCTTTCCAACTGTAGAGCTTCCTGTCAGTGAGCGGCGCAGTTGTGAAAATCTTTCTCCGCCAATACGCAGGACTGCAAGCTCGACATAAGTGGCAACTGCATAATCTATTCGCGTGCAATAAGGCGGTGATGTAATAACCGCATCTACGCTAGCCTTCTCAAGGGGAAGGTTCTCTGCGTTGGAAAGCTTCAGCTTTATACGCTTTGTGTCAAAGTCACTTGAGCTTATGAAGTGATGCTGGTCACGCAGGGTCTCAACCTCTTTTAGGAAAAGACTGATGGCTTGCGTGCCTGTTAATTGTTTCTTGCTAGAGTCATCTTTTGGAACCTTAATCCAGGTTGGATTAGAGGCAACAAATTCCTGTGTCAGGCGTCGGGTAACCCTGAAAAGAGCAAGGTAGAAAAACGATGCTAAGGGTGTTAGTTTTTCTAACGACTCAGCATTGTCTAATGATAGATAGGTCGAGTGCGAAACCAATGTTTGATTTATTCTCGTTTCGATTTCTCTAAGCAATCGTGCGGATTTATCACTGAACCAGTTACTAAGCGGCTCATGAATTAATGGCTCCGACAAGAAGCTCATGTTATCAACGATAGAATGAGACAGGGGCACGAGGCTGTCTATATCAAGCTTAGAGACGAATCCCGCTTTAGCGACCAAAATCATCGCAGGATTCAAGTCCGACCCTATCGCAGTAAAGCCCTTCTGGAATGCTGTAGATGTAGTAGTACCGCTACCATTCCATGGGTCTAGAATGACAGCCTCTTTTGACAACTCAATAGTGGCTAATGTGCTCTCTACAAACGCAGCCGAAAAACCAGCGTAGTAAGGAAACAGCCGTCTACTTTCTGCTTCAGAAGAGTCCAAATGGCGCTTTGGATTAGTGATCTCAGGGTATGGAAGAGAAATTCTATTCACTGCATTCAGACTGTCAGAGGCTTGGGCTGGATTCTACCCTGCTTGATCGCTTGTCGCGAGTCAAAAGGCTGCTCACTCGTCCGGGCGATAGCGGCACCACCGATAGCCCATGCTGAAACGCGGCAACCACGCTGCATCCTTACGCCAAGGCGTCCGAGGGATGGATTTGAAGCAATCGGCTGGGCTAGCGTAGGGGGTACGACGGGCCTCTAGCCCCCGGAATTAGGGATCGGGAACTAAATGTTTCGGCGTGGGAACCAGGTTTTCAGCTGAAATCGGAACTAAAAAATACAGGTCCCACGGCACTGTGGTTTTACCCGACGTACCATCTAGCTAGGCTTGTCCTCGGTTTATGAAGGCGGAGGAAGCCATGCCAATTGTTAACGGTTCAGATCGCGTCTTACGTTTGAAGCAAGTCCAAGAAAGGACAGGGCTGGGACGCTCTACGATTTATGACCGTCTAAATCCACGTTCGTCTAGGTTTGATGATTCGTTTCCTAGGCCTTTTAAGCTCGGCTTATCAGCAGTGGGTTGGCTCGAAAGTAGCGTGGATGAATGGATTGCATTGCGAGCGTCCGAGGTCGTTCTTTATCAGGAACAACACTAACTGTTTGCTATCTAGCTTATTGGTTTTCTGCTATCCAAGGGGAGGGTCAGTCCACTTTCCCCGAGGTGGCTGAAGATTTCACTCGTGAGCATTTTTGGTTTTTATAAGTATTTATAATCTAATCGATTCTTTGTGGATGGTTGGAGGGGGTCGTGCTTGCTGAGATATTAGATGACGAATACCTGATCGATCAAATGGTCGAAGGTCAATGGGCCTTGATGACCACGGAAGAGGGAGGTGACATCTTGATTAAGTCCGATGAGTCGAGCTTGATTTATGACGTATGCTCCGTGATTCAGGTTGTTATGGGGCTGCTATTTAAAAGAGAGACGGTTACGGTAAATAGAAGCGGAAGGAGGAGCTTAACGCCGCTTGGGCGAAAGACTCTTGAGTGCCTGCGAATTGATTTTACTTGCCTTGCAGTAAAATTCTCAGCTGAAGCTTTTAATCCGTATGTCTCTGCATTTGCAAGGGCCATAGAACGCTTGCGGAGCGATGATGCTTTTTGGGGGGTGTCTGCATATCCCAATAACTTTCTAATGGACGACGCTGTGAAAACCTTTCAGATTCTAAAAGATGAGATTTTGGGGTCTGATGACGGCGGTGCATTAAAAAACACCCTGAGAAATTCCGAGCGTAATGCGAGAAAGAATTTAGCAGGACTGAACTTATATGTGGATGCCTTGCTTCACAGGTATTCGAGATTAGTAGTCGTGAGGGTTGATTTAAGATACGAGATCGGGGGGGTAATCGGAAGGAAGGTTCTGCTGATATTGCAAGGAGTGATTTTAATAATTTCTTGAGGTTTGTGAAGGGTAAACGCTTTGGTAAAGACGTTTGTGGATATGTCTGGAAGTTGGAGTATGGGCCGCTCCAGGGATGGCATTATCATTTCTTACTGTTCTTGAATGGGGCAAGGCATAGAGAAGATGTCTCGATAGCTAAGGAGCTTGGAGACGCGTGGGTGGAAATTACTCAAAGCAAAGGATGTTATTTTAACTGCAATGCTAGGAAGGAAAAATATAATAAGCCCGCCCTGGGGGTGGTTAGTTGGCGCGATTTTGACAAGGTTCAGAATCTTAAGATGGCGGCGGGCTATCTTGCAAAATCTGACCTGCTTATACGCCCTAATCTTGCTGGCGGCGAAAGGGCGTTAGGAAAGGGCCGGATGCCTAAAAGTCATTCTGGGAAAGGTCGGCCTAGACTGTGAAGTTCGGAGTTAAAAAGTAGTTTAGTTTTTAGGCGTACCCTTTCTTTTTCTTTGTACATGCTGCGAGACAGCAAGCGCTACGTCTGGATATTCGCGTGCCCACCGCATGAGTCTAGTAGTGATATCTTCCGGGGAATTAAGTTTAAGGGTAGTTCTTTCGTAGTTTACGATATGGTCGGATAGCTCTGAGGCAAGATGACTTGTTGTCTTCCAGCCACTTTCTGGGCTTTTTTCATTTATGCACTTGATGAAGTAGCTTCGCGATTCTGCATAGACTGAGTTTTTTGCTTTTGCTGCTGCTTCGTTTTTCTCTAATGTATCTATATGTTTGTTTGTAATTATGTCGGATGCTGTGCTGGTCGCCCCTAGGAAGTAGGCAGACATTATAAGTCCCCAGATAGCCGCAGGCTGGTTGCTATCCCTGTCTAGCTGATCAGCCATGGTTCGGAAAGTTAGACACATTTTTCCGTAGTAATCTAGGTTGCTGTTATGATTGAGTATATTTCCTTGTAGTTTTTCAAATGCCTTGTCTATGGTCTTTATCGTATGTTTCTCGTCAAGGATTTTTTTAGAATGATTTTCTAGTAATTCTGCGTATGGGCGTAATGAATAAATTTCCATAAAGCGTTTCTCAGCCAGCCTATCGAAGTCGTTGAAGACATCATCTAAGGTGTGAGGTGGATTTGACATCAATGACATTATGTCGTTGGGGAGTTTTTTATTTTCTTTCATGGTCTGTTTTCTGTTGTGGGCGCTATTTGCCTTCCCTGGCAAATTTTTATATGTTTATCCGGGTTGTCGACGCAAGTTACTTCGTGATACTGCTCAGAGAAAATGTAGCCCACTCACTCATCAAGGCTCTGCGTTTGTCAAGGAAGTCTGATCGAGAATATGCACCTTCGGTTTGGTCTCGCTCATCGTGAGCTAATGCTATTTCGCATACTTCTCTAGGATGATTCGTGCATTCATTTGCCCAGTCTCGAAATGTTGATCGGAAACCATGGCGCGTTATTTCTTTTTCTCCGATGCTGTGCAGCAGATTTCGAATAGCATTAGCATGCATCACTCCAGATTTTCCATGGCCAGGAAAAAGGAAGCGACTGCTTTCAATTTTAGGCACTGCTTTGACAAGCGTGATCACTTGTTCGGGTATTGGAATCACAAAAGGCTTGCGCATCTTCATCCGTTCGCCCGGTAGTGACCAGAGCCCAGCCTGTAGGTCAAACTCATCCCAGCTTGCGAATCGCACCATGTGCGATCGGGCGCCTGTGAGGATGAGGAGCTGTGCTGCGATTGAAGTTGACGTTTCAATGCCCTGAAGCGTTGACATCAATGGAGGTATGTCTTGCCAGCGCATTGCCGTGAAGTGCTCTCGTTTCCGTGCTTTTCTTTTCTCGATTCGGCTCAGCAAGCTGTCTAGGTGACCGCGCCAGCGTGCCGGGTTTTCACCCTGGCGAAGCCCACGGGCCTTTGCAGCATCCAATACCTGCTCTATTTGGCCCCGTACCTCGTCCGCTGTCCGGGGCTTAACCGACCAGATCGGTTTCAGGACGGCCAGAACTTCCTCAGTTCCGACTTGATCAGCTGAAAGGGAGCCTATGTGCTCGAATGCATAGAGTTCTAACTTTCTGAGCCAGCCCTTTCGCCACTTGTCAGACCAGCTACTCCCATGTGCTTCACAGTAGCTCTCGGCAAGCGTTTCGAACTTGATCCTCTTCGCTTCGCTGGCCTTCTGATGCTCGAGCAAAGCAGCCCGCTCCACGTCACGGGCGTGAAGGGGATCGATGCCGTCCACCAGTTGGCGTCGTTTGGCAGCGGCGTCCAAGCGCGCTTCTTTCAGGCTGACCGTGGGGTAAGCCCCTAACCCCATTTCTCTACGTCGGCCAGCAAGCTGGAATCTGAGAACCCAAGATTTTCGCCCAGTGATTTTCACGACCAGTCGCAGGCCTTCGCCGTCCTCATACGTACCGGGCTCTACCAGATTCTCGACCTGCTTCGGATTTAGCTTTCCCATTCTGTCCTCCGAGGGATGCATATCTGTCCCCCCAGTCGTCCCCCCACATTTATGTCGGATGGCGCAAAACAGAGTTGGACCCCATAAGACGCATGATAGGCTGAGAGGCCCGTAGATCCTAGGGTCTGACAAAGTGGTTTGGACTGGTGGGGATTTCTTCGGACAAATAAAAAGCCGGCTTGTGGCCGGCTTCTCGGGGACTGGCTTGGCTTATTTTTGGTAAGCCGCGCCAGCCTTCAAAACGTACACCCGGATCTTGCGTCCGGCTGTGGGACTTGGTCAGACAGTGGTCTGCCGCGTCGGGCGTCATCCGGGCCGCTGTGCGGGCCGATGCGCTGAGGTGGGGCGCAGGATACTGAGTTTTGCGGGGGATTCCCAGCCCGGAGTGCGGAATAGAGCGATCCATTCGGGGAAATCCGGCTTTTGTACGGTTTTTCAGGGCCGTATCGCTAACCGGCTCGTTGCCCGGCGCTCAGAGGAACGGCACCACCGGCCGGCGTTTGTTCAGGGTCGACCACCAGAACACCCAGCCCAGCACGTGGATCCGCTGCTCTTCGATCTGGGCGGCGCGGAAGATTTCGTCCGGGTACTGGGCGCTGTTGTGGCTGCGCAGGCGCAGGGCGTTGCCGGGCATGCGGTGCAGGTACTTGATGCGCAGCATGCCGTCGTGCTCGATGGCGTAGATTTCGCCGTCCACCACCTGGGTGAGGCTGCGGTCGATGGCGAGGGCGGAGCCGTCTTCGATCTTCTCGGCCATGCTGTTGCCGACCATGTGGGCGCAGATGGCGTCGGCGTGCTTGATCTCCAGGGCGTCGAGGTGGCTGCGGGGCAGGCGGAGGGTCTGGTCCGGGTCGCGGATGACGTGGGTCTTGCCGGAGCCGGCGGCGGTGGGGACTTCCTTGTAGACGGGCAGGGCGATGTCCTGGTGGTCGACCACGGCATAGACGCCGCGCACGGCCTGGGCGTCGAAGGCGTCGCCGGCGTCGGGCGAGCGCACGCGGGTGGCGTCCTTCGGGCCTTCGCCGGTCTTGAGCCAGTCGCTGTTGACCGACAGCAGGCGCGCGACTTCTTCCATGCGGTAGGCCGGTACGCCGCGGGTGTACCAGTTATGGATGTTTTGGGCTTCCGTGCCCCAGAACCTGGCGAATCCCGTGGTGGTGATGTTCGCAGCTTCCAGGAGTGCCTTGAATCGTGGACCGCTAGTGTTCTTTCTCATGAACACAGAGTCTACGGCCGTGCCAGAGCGGTTTGAATAAACCGGCCGTTCAAAATGGGCGGCAATTTAAGACCGGATGTAAGTTGCATTTTGGAAAGTTTAAACAGCCGGCAACCGTGGCGCCTTGTGTTAAACGCGCTGTTGAAAAGCCGGATCGACAGGCACAAAAAACCCCGGATCGACCGGGGTTTTCTTCAAGCGGTGCGCTTAGCCCTTGTAGGCGGCCACCGACTTGGTGATCGCGGCGCGGGCGGCGTCGGCGCCGTCCCAGCCTTCGATCTTGACCCACTTGCCCTTCTCGAGATCCTTGTAGTTCGCGAAGAAGTGCTCGATCTGCTGGATCAGCAGCGGCGGCAGGTCGGTGTATTCCTTCACGTCAACGTACAGCTGGGACAGCTTGTCGTGAGGAACGGCAACGACCTTGGCGTCGCCGCCGCCGTCGTCGGTCATGTTCAGGATGCCGACCGGACGGGCGCGGATCACCGAACCCGGGGCGACCGGGTAAGGGGTCACGACCAGCACGTCCAGGGGATCGCCGTCGTCGGCCAGGGTGTTCGGGATGTAACCGTAGTTGGCCGGGTAGAACATCGGGGTGGCCATGAAACGGTCAACGAACAGGCAGTCGCTGTCTTTGTCGATTTCGTATTTGATCGGCGCGTGGTTGGCCGGGATCTCGATCGCGACGTAGATGTCGTTCGGCAGGTCTTTGCCAGCCGGGATCTTGCTGTAGCTCATTGGGCGGTGCCCCCGTTAGTTGACCAAAAACACTTGGCCGGATTGACCAAAAAGTGGCGGCGATTATAGGCACATTCTGTTGCCGGTGCCACGTGCCGCCTCAGTCGTGAGCCTGATAGACCGGGTCGTGCGCCTGAAGTTGCCGCAGCCTGCCCAACGGATCCTGGCGGTAGAAAAGCCGCAGCTGCGCATACACCTGTGGATAACTCTCGTGCAGCAGGTCCGGGGCGCTGAAAAAGTACTCGCTGGTGACGGCAAAGAACTCGGCCGGGTTCTCGGCGGCGTAGGGATCGATGGCGGTTTCGGCGTCGGGGTTGCGGTCGAGCTGGCGGTTGAGGTCGTCGTAGGCCGCCTGCATGACCGTCGCCCAGTCCTTGACCCGCATGTCGGCGTGCAGCGGCGGCAGGCCGTTGGCGTCGCCGTTGAGCATGTCGAGCTTGTGCGCCAGTTCGTGGATGACCAGGTTGTAGCCTTCCCAGCCGCCGCTGGCCATCACGCCGGGCCAGGCCATGATCACCGGCCCGTGCTGCCAGGCTTCGCCGCTGTGCTCGGCGTCCCACTCGTGCTCCACGCCGGCGGCGTCGCGGTGGCGCTGGGGGCTGAGGAAGTCGTCGGGGTAGAGGATGATTTCGTGGAAGCCCCGGTACCAGTTCAGGTCGCCCAGGTGCAGCAGCGGCAACTGGGCCTGGACGGCGAGCAGCAGGCGCTGTTCCTGGTGCAGTTCGACGCCGGGCAGGGCGGTGAGGTGCTTGTCCTCGAGGAACAGCACGCTGGCCTCGCGCAGCCAGCGGTCTTCGTCGGTGCCGATGCCGTCGAGGAAACTCAGCTGATGGCGCACCCGTTGCCAAAGGTCATCGGCAATCGGGTGCCTGGCCAGGATGCGCCGGCGTCGCCAGGCGCTGAGCGACCACACGGGATCAGCGCGAAGCGGCTTTGGAGCCGGCGCCGCCGAGGCGGCTGCGCACCACGCCGATGATCATCGGCACCAGCGACAGCAGGATGATGCCGACCACCAGCAACGACAGGTTCTTCTTGATGAACGGCACGTTGCCGAAGAAGTAGCCCAGGGTCACCAGGCCGCCGACCCACAGGACGGTGCCGAACACGCTGAACGCGAAGAAGCGCGGGTAAGGCATCTTCGCCACGCCGGCGACGAACGGCGCAAACGTGCGGATGATCGGCAGGAAGCGCGCCAGGGTCACGGTCTTGCCGCCGTGCTTGTCGTAGAAGTCGTGGGTCTGCTGCAGGTAGTCGCGGCGGAAGATTTTCGAGTTCGGGTTGCTGAACAGTTTTTCGCCCGCCGTTCGTCCGATCACGTAGTTGGTGCTGTCGCCGAGGATCGCCGCCAGCATCAGCAGGCCGCCCAGCAGCACCGGATCCATGCCGCCGCCCGCGGCCACGGCGCCGGCGATGAACAGCAGGGAGTCGCCCGGCAAGAAAGGCATCACCACCAGGCCGGTCTCGCAGAAGATCACCATGAACAGGATGGCGTAGATCCAGGTGCCGTAGTTGGTCACCAGCATGTCGAGGTAGACGTCGAGATGCAGGATCAGGTCGATCGGGTTGAAATCCATGTGGGCACCTGTGGTGACGGCCCGACTCGGCAGGCCTGTGCGGATGACTTCGTGAAAGGCTACACGCGGGTGTAGTTTTTCTTACAAGCCGGAAAGGTCGGGATTATACGGTTTGAGACGTGAAAAGCGTGTTGGTTTTGTAGCGGGGAATGTCGGGGTGTGAGGAATTGTCAGGCAGGGGGCGCTGTGCGGGCCCCCTGCCTTCACCGGCGGATTGTTCAGAGCTCGTCGCTGATCGGCAGCACGTAGTTCTTGAACTCGGTGTCTTCCTTGAAGCCGATGGACTCGTAGGTTTTCTGCGCCACTTCGTTGTTGCTGCTGGTGGACACGCGCATGCGCACGGCCTGGGTGTCCTTGGCCATTTTCTTGGCCGTGCGGATCAGGTTGTCGGCCACCAGTTGCCGGCGGGCGTCTTCGGCGACGTAGATGTCGTTGAGGATCCACACGCGCTTGAGCGACAGCGAAGAGAAGCTCGGGTAGAGCTGGCAGAAGCCCATCAGTTTGCGGTCGTCGTCATCGGCCAGGGCCAGGTAGATCACCGACTCCTTGCGCCGCAGGCGCTTTTCCAGGAAGGCCCGGGACGAGTCCGGATAAGGCAGCGAGCCGTAGAACTCGCGGTATTTGACGAACAACGGGGTCAGCAGATCCAGGTGTTCGAGGGTCGCTTGGATAATCCGCATGGTAGGTCTCGTCCTTCAATTGGCTGTCTTCACGTGCGCTGACGGCAATGGGAAACCCGGGCGGCCGTGCGTCGATCCTGCCTCAAACCGACGCGCAAAGGCAATGCGGAAACGGTTCAGGCCGGGGGCGGATCCAGCAGGAAATTGCTTTTCATGTCCGTTCCGTCTTCCGACTCCAAGGTTTGCACCTGCGCCTCGTCCTTCAGGTTCACGCCCGACAGCTGCCGTCGGCAGGCTTCGCGCATCAGGTACAGCAAACGGTGGGCCGCCATGCCGTAGCTCAAGCCCTCCAGACGCACGTTGGAGATGCAGTTGCGGTAGGCATCGGTGAGGCCGACCTTAGGATTGTAGGTGAAATATAAACCCAGGCTGTCCGGCGAACTGAGGCCCGGGCGCTCTCCGATCAGCATCACCACCATTTTGGCGCCCAGCAACTGGCCGATCTCGTCGCCGATGGCCACGCGGCCCTGTTCCACCAGGATCACCGGTGCGCATGACCATCCGTCGGCGCTCATCTGCTCCTCCAGGCGCGTGAGGAACGGCACGGTGTGGCGATGGACGGCCAGTGCCGAGAGGCCGTCGGCGACGACGATGGCCAGGTCGACGCCGCCGGGATGGGCGCCGGCGTATTCGCGCAGGGCCTGCGCCGACGGTTCGCTGAGCCTGCGCCCGAGGTCCGGGCGTTGCAGGTAGCTGTGGCGGTCGCTCGCGGCGCTGTGCAGCAGCAGGCTGTCGCGCCCGCGTCCGTTCAGTTGCCCGGCGAGCCCGGCGTGGTCGAAGGGCAGGTGCACCGCGTCCCGGGCCTGGGCGTGGGCGAACTGGAAGTCCAGCTGCGCGCGGGTCGGCAGGCTGGTGCCGGTGCGGCCCAGGGCGATGCGCGCAGGGGTCAGGTTGCGCAGGGCCAGCCAGGGGTTTTGCGGATCGACGGGCGGTTTTTCCATGAGGCTCATCCCAGTTGCGCCAGCGCCTGGCGGAAGGCCGGCGGCAGTTGGTTGCCGAAGCGGACGGTGCCGTCCGCCTGGGTGAAGATGCCCATGTTCGCCAGCCACTGCTCGAATTCCGGCGCCGGCTTCAGGCCCAGGGTCTGGCGGGCGTAGAGGGCGTCGTGGAAGGAGGTGGTCTGGTAATTGAGCATGATGTCGTCGGAGCCGGGGATGCCCATGATGAAGTTGATCCCGGCCACGCCCAGCAGGGTCAGCAGGGTGTCCATGTCGTCCTGGTCGGCTTCGGCGTGGTTGGTGTAGCAGATGTCGCAGCCCATCGGCACGCCCAGAAGCTTGCCGCAGAAGTGGTCTTCGAGGCCGGCGCGGATGATCTGCTTGCCGTTGTAGAGGTATTCCGGGCCGATGAAGCCGACGACGGTGTTCACCAGGAACGGCTTGAAGTGCCGCGCCACGGCGTAGGCCCGGGTCTCGCAGGTCTGCTGGTCGACGCCGTGGTGGGCGTTGGCCGACAGCGCGCTGCCCTGGCCGGTCTCGAAATACATCAGGTTCTGCCCCAGGGTGCCGCGGTTCAGGCTCAGGCCGGCTTCGTAGCCTTCCTGCAGCACGTTGAGGTTGATGCCGAAACTGGCGTTGGCCGCTTCGGTGCCGGCGATGGACTGGAACACCAGGTCCAGCGGCACGCCCCGGTTGATCGCCTCGATGGAGGTGGTGACGTGGGTCAGCACGCAGGCCTGGGTGGGGATGTCGTAGCGCTGGATGATGGCGTCGAGCATTTCCAGCATCGCGCAGATCGAGGCGATGCTGTCGGTGGCGGGGTTGATGCCGATCATGGCGTCGCCGTTGCCGTACAGCAGGCCGTCGAGGATGCTCGCGGCGATGCCGGCGGGCTCGTCCGTCGGGTGGTTGGGCTGCAGGCGCGTGGACAAGCGTCCGCGCAGGCCCAGGGTGCCGCGGAACTTCGTGACCACGCGGATCTTCTGCGCCACCAGCACCAGATCCTGCACGCGCATGATTTTCGACACGGCGGCGGCCATCTCCGGGGTCAGGCCGGGGGCGAGGGCGCGCAGGCTGGCTTCGTCGGCCGCCTCGCTGAGCAGCCAGTCGCGAAAGCCTCCGACGGTGAGGTGGCTGACGGCGGCGAAGGCCTGTCTGTCGTGGCTGTCGATGATCAGCCGGGTGACTTCGTCGGATTCGTAAGGGATCAGCGCTTCCTGGAGGAAGTGCGTGAGCGGGATGTCGGCCAGCGCCATCTGCGCGGCCACCCGTTCGCCGTCGTTGAGCGCGGCGACCCCGGCCAGGAAGTCGCCGGAGCGGGCGGGGCTGGCCTTGGCCATCACGTCCTTGAGGCTGTCGAAGCGGTAGGTCTGGGCGCCGACGGTATGGGCGAATGCGGCCATGGGGCGCGTTCCTCCTGAATCTGTGGATGACTCTGTTCCCTGCGGGAGGGACTGCATGCACTTCTATAAGGCAGGCACCGGGCGCGCGGCCCGGTGCCGGTGCGTCTCACACACCTTCGAGCATAGCGTCCGCCGGCGCCTCGGAACGTTGCTTGGCGGTCAACTGGAAGTACAGGTAACCGGCGGCCATGAACCCGAGGAACACGCAGCCGATCAGGGCGTTGAACCATGCCATCGCCAGCAGGCAGACCACCGCCAGGAACAGCGCGATGGCCGGCACCACCGGATAGCCCGGCGCGCGGAAGGTGCGCTCCAGGTTCGGTTCGGTGCGGCGCAGCTTGAACAGGCTGAGCATGCTGATGATGTACATCACGATGGCGCCGAACACCGACATGGTGATCATCGCGGCCGTCAGGCTCATGCCTTGCAGGTTGACCAGGCCGTCGCTGTAGATCGCGGCGATGCCGATGACGCCGCCGGCGATGATCGCCCGGTGCGGGGTCTGGAAGCGCGACAGTTTGGCCAGCCCCTTGGGCAGGTAGCCCGCGCGGGCGAGGGCGAAGAACTGGCGCGAATAGCCGAGGATGATCCCGTGGAAGCTCGCCACCAGGCCGAACAGGCCGATCCACACCAGCATGTGCATCCAGGTCGAGTTGTTGCCCACCACCGCCTTCATCGCCTGGGGCAGCGGGTCGTTGATGTTCGACAACTGGCGCCAGTCGCCGACGCCGCCGGCCATCACCATCACGCCGATGGCGAGGAACACCAGGGTCAGGATCCCGCTGACGTAGGCCCGCGGAATCGTGCGTTTCGGGTCCTTGGCTTCCTCGGCCGCCATGGCCGCGCCTTCGATGGCGAGGAAGAACCAGATCGCGAACGGGATGGCGGCGAAGATCCCCGGCACCGAGGCCAGGCTGAACTCGTTGGCGCCGGACCAGCCGTTGAGCACGAAGTTGCTGAAGCTGAAGCCCGGCGCGACCACGCCCATGAACACCAGCAATTCGGCCACCGCCAGCACGGTGACCACCAGTTCGAAGGTGGCGGCGATGCTGACGCCGAGGATGTTCAGGGTCATGAACACGAAGTACGCGCCGACCGCCGCGACTTTCGGGTCGAGCCCCGGATATTGCACGTTGAGGTAGGCGCCGATGGCCATGGCGATGGCCGGCGGGGCGAACACGAATTCGATCAGGGTGGCGATCCCGGCGATCAGCCCGCCTTTCTCGCCGAAGGCCCGGCGGCTGTAGGCGAACGGTCCGCCCGCGTGGGGGATGGCGGTGGTCAGCTCGGTGAAACTGAAGATGAAACAGGTGTACATGGTCGCGACCATCAGGGCCGTGACCAGAAAGCCCAGGGTGCCGGCGGTGCCCCAGCCGTAGCTCCAGCCGAAGTACTCGCCGGAAATCACCAGGCCGACGGCGATGCCCCACAGGTGCAGGGTGCCGAGGGTGGGTTTGAGCTGTGTGGTGGAAGTCATAAGTCCTCTCTTCACTTTTTTTATTGTTCGGTCTGTTGGACTTTCGGGTGTGGCGCTTGCTGGGAAAATCCTGGATGACGGGTACGCAAGGGCCGTGCCAGAGCGGCCAGGCCTTGGGTGAAGGGTCATTCAGGATGCCTCGCGGGCGTGCCCGCGAGGCGGTCGGGAAGGCGGCACCGGAGTTGCGGCGCCGCCCCCGTTTTTAGAAGAAGCCCAGCGGGTTGATGTCGTAGCTGACCAGCAGGTTCTTGGTCTGCTGGTAGTGGTCGAGCATCATCTTGTGGGTCTCGCGGCCGACGCCGGACTTCTTGTACCCGCCGAACGCGGCGTGCGCCGGGTACAGGTGGTAGCAGTTGGTCCATACGCGGCCGGCCTTGATGCCGCGGCCCATGCGGTAGGCGCGGTTGATGTCGCGGGTCCAGACGCCGGCGCCGAGGCCGAACTCGGTGTCGTTGGCGATCGCCAGGGCTTCGGCTTCGTCCTTGAAGGTGGTGATGCTCACCACCGGGCCGAAGATTTCCTCCTGGAACACGCGCATCTTGTTGGTGCCCTTGAGCAGGGTCGGCTGGATGTAGTAGCCGGTCGACAGGCTGCCGTCGAGTTTTTCCACCTTGCCGCCGGTGAGCAGCTCGGCGCCTTCCTTCTCGGCGATCTCAAGGTAGGAGAGGATCTTGTCGAACTGTTGCTCGGACGCCTGGGCGCCGACCATGGTGTCGGTGTCCAGCGGGTCGCCGCGCTTGATCTGCTTGATCTTCTTCATCACCTCTTGCATGAACGCCGGGTAGATCGATTCCTGCACCAGGGCGCGGGACGGGCAGGTGCAGACCTCGCCCTGGTTGAAGAACGCCAGCACCAGGCCTTCGGCGGCCTTCTCGATGAAGCTTTGCTCGGCCTGCATGATGTCTTCGAAGAAGATGTTCGGCGACTTGCCGCCCAGCTCCACGGTGGACGGAATGATGTTCTCGGCGGCGCACTTCATGATGTGCGAGCCGACCGGGGTCGAGCCGGTGAACGCGATCTTGGCGATGCGCTTGCTGGTGGCCAGGGCTTCGCCGGCCTCTTTGCCGAACCCTTGCACCACGTTGAGCACGCCCGGCGGCAGCAGGTCGCCGATCAGCTCCATCAGCACGCAGATGCCCAGCGGCGTCTGCTCGGCGGGCTTGAGCACCACGCAGTTGCCGGCGGCCAGGGCCGGGGCGAGTTTCCAGGCGGCCATCAGCAGCGGGAAGTTCCACGGGATGATCTGGCCGACCACGCCCAGCGGCTCATGGATGTGGTAGGCCACGGTGTTGCCGTCGATCTCGGCGGCGCTGCCTTCCTGGGCGCGCAGGCACCCGGCGAAGTAGCGGAAATGGTCGGCGGCCAGCGGGATGTCGGCGTTGAGGGTCTCGCGGATGGCCTTGCCGTTGTCCCAGGTCTCGGTGATCGCCAGCAGTTCGAGGTTCTGTTCGATGCGGTCGGCGATCTTCAGAAGGATCAGCGAACGGGCCTGCACCGAGGTGGCGCCCCAGGCATCGGCGGCGGCGTGGGCGGCGTCCAGGGCCTTGTCGATGTCTTCGGCGGTGGAACGCGGGAATTCGGCGATCGGTTGGCCGTTGACCGGCGAGGTGTTGGTGAAATACAGGCCTTTGACAGGCGCGACGAACTCGCCGCCGATGTAGTTTCCGTACTTGCTCTTGAACGAGACCTTGGCGCCTTCAGTACCCGGGTGAGCGTAACGCATGATCGTTTCTCCTTGCTTTTGTATTTGTCGGGAGGCGCATGTGCGCTTGCTTTAAGCGTAGAGCAAAGGTCGGGCCAGCGCCGTGCAAGTCAGGCAAATCAAGACCTTGCACCGGTTTTGCCGGACAGGCGGCCGGCGCTTGTGGCGATTGCGGTACAGGTGGCGTGACAGTTTGTACCGCCCACGGCACAACCTGTGACCGGACGGTTCCGCCAGCATTGCAAAGCGCCGGTGGCTGGAGGATGCTGGGCCTCGAATCGCCATGCAGGTCACTCTGCGATGAGGGCGTACGCGCCCTCGCCGCAAGCCGCGGGGAGAACAATAAGAAATGCACGACAACCATCTGAGCCGCCATGCCCGCCAGGTGCTCACCGTCACCCAGGGCAAGCCGCGCCTGCACGGGCCGGGCGCCGATCCGTCGATCGCCCGTTCGTGGCTGCGTTGCCTTGAGGACTACCACCTCGATCCGGCCCTGGCCATGGCGCCGACCGTGCTCGAGCACGGACGCGTCCTCGAAAGCCGCGAGCGCCTGCAGCAGGTGCTGCAGATCGCCGGCAACGAAATGAGCAGCCTGCACCAGCAACTGTCCGGCGCCGGCCATGCGGTGCTGCTGACCGACGCCCGGGGGGTGATCCTCAACTGCGTCACCGACCCGGCCGAACGCAAGAGCTTCGAACGCGCCGGGCTGTGGCTCGGCGCCGACTGGAGCGAAGCCTGCGAAGGCACCAACGGCATCGGCACCTGCCTGGTGGAGCGCCAGGCGCTGACCATTCATCAGGGCGAACACTTTCGCGGCCAGCACACCGGCCTGACCTGTTCGGCCAGCCCGGTGTTCGACCCCCACGGCGAACTGCTGGCGGTGCTCGACGTGTCGTCGGCCCGGCCGGACGTCTCGCGCCAGAGCCAGTTCCACACCATGGCGCTGGTCAACCTGTCGGCGAAGATGATCGAGAGCTGCTATTTCCTGCGCTGCTTCGACAACCAATGGCTGCTGCGCTTTCACTTGCAGGCCGAATCCGTCGGCCTGTTCAGCGAAGGTTTGCTGGCGTTCGACGGGGAAGGGCGGATCAGCGCGGTCAACCAGAGCGCGCTCAACCTGCTCGGGCACATCCGTGGCGGTCTGCTCGGCCAGCCGGTCGAGGCGTTCTTCGACTGTTCGCTGGATGAACTGCTCGGCCGGGCCAGCGCCAACGCGAGCGCCAGTTGGCCGCTGCGCACCCGCGACGGGCGCCCTCTGTTCGCGGTGCTGCGGGGCGAATCACGGCGGCCGGTGCCGGCCGTGCCGGCTCCGGTCAAGCCGCCGGCGCCGAGCCTGCCGGGCATTTGCCTGGGCGATGCCGGACTGCAGGCGGACTTTCGCAAGGCCTTGCGCGTCTTCGAGCGCGACGTGCCGCTGCTGATCAACGGCGAGACCGGTTCCGGCAAGGAAGCCGTGGCCAAGGCCGTGCACTTGGCCAGCCAGCGCAGCGCCAAGGCCTTCGTCGCCCTCAACTGCGCGGCGATCCCCGAAAGCCTGATCGAGAGCGAACTGTTCGGTTACCGCGGCGGCAGTTTCACCGGCGCCCGCAAGGAAGGCATGCGCGGCAAGCTGCAGCAGGCCGACGGCGGCACGCTGTTCCTGGACGAGATCGGCGACATGCCGCTGGCCTTGCAGACCCGCCTGCTGCGGGTGCTGGAGGACCGCCAGGTGGTGCCGATCGGCGGCGAGGCCGAGGCGGTCGATGTGCGGATCATCAGCGCCACCCACCGCAACCTGCTTGAGCGGGTCGAGGACGGCGGCTTTCGCGAGGATCTGTATTACCGGCTCAACGGTCTGGAGGTGACGTTGCCGGCGTTGCGCGAGCGCAGCGACAAACCGCAGTTGCTGGACTTCCTGCTGGCCGAAGAGGCGGGCGGGGAGACCGTCGTGATCGAAGAGGCGGCGCGCCAGGCGCTGCTGGCGTTCAACTGGCCGGGGAACGTGCGGCAACTGCGCAATGTGCTGCGCACCCTGGCGGCGCTGTGCGAGGACGGGCGGATCAGGCTGGACGACCTGCCGGCGATGATCCGCCAGGCGCGGCCGGCGGCGGTTCCTGCGGTGGAGGCGCTGTCCGGGCATCCGCTGGATGACGCGGAACGCTCGGCCTTGCTCAACGCGCTGGAGCAGACGCGCTGGCACATGACGCATGCGGCGCAGCAGTTGGGCATCAGCCGCAACACCCTGTACAGGAAAATGCGCAAGCACGGCATCGCCCGTTCCGCCTGACCTGTGGCGAGGGAGCTTGCTCCCGCTCGGCTGCGCAGCAGGCGCCGGCTGCACGGATGGTTCCGGCTCTGTTGCGCAAGCCCGCTCCCCGCCACAAACACAAGGTGCCATTTGCCCCACCCTGCGCTACCCTGCGGCCATGTTTTACGAGGTCGACTATGCACATTCATATTCTGGGTATCTGCGGGACTTTCATGGGCTCGATGGCGGTTCTGGCCAAAGAGCTGGGCCATCACGTCACCGGCTCCGACGCCAACGTCTATCCGCCGATGAGCACGCAGCTCGAGGCCCAGGGCATTGAGCTGACCCAGGGCTACGACCCGGCGCAGCTCGATCCGGCGCCGGACCTGGTGGTGATCGGCAACGCCATGTCCCGTGGCAATCCGGCTGTGGAATATGTGCTGAACAAGGGCCTGCCGTATGTCTCCGGCCCGCAGTGGCTGGCCGACCACGTCCTTCAGGGCCGCTGGGTGCTGGCCGTCGCCGGCACCCACGGCAAGACCACCACCAGCAGCATGCTCGCCTGGGTGCTGGAGCACGCGGGCATGAGCCCGGGCTTCCTGATCGGCGGCGTGCCGCAGAACTTCTCGGTGTCCGCACGGCTGGGCGGCACGCCGTTCTTCGTGATCGAGGCCGACGAGTACGACAGCGCGTTCTTCGACAAGCGCTCCAAGTTCGTCCATTACCGCCCGCGCACGGCGATCCTCAACAACCTCGAGTTCGACCACGCCGACATCTTCCCGGACCTGGCGGCCATCGAGCGGCAGTTCCACCACCTGGTGCGCACCATCCCGAACGAAGGTCTGGTGATCCACCCGACCACCGAGCCTGCGCTGCAGCGGGTGATCGAAATGGGTTGCTGGACGCCGGTGCAGACCACCGGCGCCGGCGGCCAGTGGCAGGTCAAGCTGCTCAAGGAGGACGGTTCGGCGTTCGAGGTGATGTTCGACGGCCAGTCCCAGGGCGTGGTCGAGTGGGAACTGACCGGCCAACACAACGTCGCCAACGCCTTGGCCACCCTGGCCGCCGCCCGCCATGTCGGCGTGGTGCCGTCGATGGGCATCGCCGGCCTGAGTGCGTTCAAGAGCGTCAAGCGCCGGATGGAGAAGGTCGCCGAGGTGCGCGGCATCATCATCTATGATGACTTCGCCCACCACCCGACCGCCATCGCCACCACCCTCGACGGCCTGCGCAAGCGCATCGGCGACGCGCCGCTGATCGCGATCATCGAGCCGCGCTCCAACTCCATGAAGCTGGGCGCGCACCGCGACGGCCTGCCGGACAGCGTGGTCGATGCCGACCAGGTGATCTGGTACGCCCCGGCCAACCTGGGCTGGGACCTGGCAGCCACGGCGGCGCAATGTTCGGTGCCGTCGGTCGTCAGCGACTCGCTGGAAGGCATCATCGAGCGCGTGAAGAGCCAGGCCCAGCCCGGCACCCACGTGGTGATCATGAGCAACGGCGGCTTCGGCGGCCTGCACGGCAAACTGGCCGAGGCGCTGAAATGAACAACGGCCCGGAACGCATCACCCTGGCGATGACCGGCGCGTCCGGCGCCCAGTACGGCCTGCGCCTGCTGGACTGCCTGGTGCGCGAGGACCGCGAGGTGCACTTCTTGATCTCCAAGGCCGCGCAGTTGGTGATGGCCACCGAGACCGACGTGTCGCTGCCGGCCAAGCCGCAGATGATGCAGGCGTTCCTCACCGAGTACACGGGCGCCGCCGACGGGCAGATCCGTGTGTACGGCAAGGAAGACTGGATGTCGCCGGTGGCCTCGGGCTCCGGCGCGCCGGCGGCGATGGTGGTGGTGCCGTGCTCCACCGGCACCCTGTCGGCCATCGCCACCGGGGCCTGCAACAACCTGATCGAGCGGGCGGCGGACGTGACCCTCAAGGAGCGCCGCCAACTGATCCTGGTGCCGCGCGAGGCGCCGTACTCGAGCATTCACCTGGAACACATGCTCAAGCTGTCGAACATGGGCGTGACCATCCTGCCGGCCTCGCCGGGCTTCTATCACCAGCCGCAGACCATCGACGACCTGATCGACTTCGTGGTGGCGCGCATCCTCAACCTGCTGGGCATTCCCCAGGACATGCTGCCGCGCTGGGGCGAACATCACCTGAGCAGCGATGAATAAGCTGCTGGCGGTTCTGCTGGCGCTGCAACTGACCGGCTGCGCCACCGCGCGCACGCTGGACGCGGCCAAGCCGGGCGCGCCGGTGGTGTATGCCGGCACGCGGCTGGATCTGTATGCGATCAATGGCGGGTGCTGCGCCAAGGACCGGTTCGGGGCCGAGGCGCCGGGGTATCCGCAGGTGGACCTGCCGGCCAGCGCGTTGCTCGACACGCTGTTGCTGCCGTTGTCGTTGCTGACGGTGATCGGCGTCGGGTTTCAGGCGACCGGGGGACTGTAGGGGCGCGCTGCGCGCTCCCGCAGGTTCGGGGTCTGCACATTCCAGTGCGGGTGCGAGCCTGCCCGCGTTGGCGTCCTCGCAGACGCCGCAAATCACTTGCCGAGCTTTCTCAACTCATCCGACTCCACCACCCGCACCCCGTCCTGTTCCTCCAGCGCCAGGCGCCACATCGCCCGTGCCAGTTGGCAGGCTTCGATGCCGCGGTACTTGCCGGGGATCAGTTTCGACAAGGGCCCGGCGAGCTGCTCGCCCAGGCGCGGTTCGCTGCGGTCGCCCAGCAGCAGCGAAGGCCGGCAGATGGTCAACTGCGGCCAGTCCTGGGCGCGCAAGGCGTACTCCATTTCGCCTTTGACCCGGTTGTAGAAAATCGAGGACCTGCGGTCGGCCCCCAGCGCGCTGATCACGATCAGGTGCCGTGCGCCCATTTCCCGGGCGCGTTTGGCGAAGGCCACGACCATGTCCAGGTCCACCGCGCGGAACGCCTCTTCGGAGCCGGCCTGCTTGATGGTGGTGCCCAGGCAGCAGTAGGCGATGTCGACCCGCCCGGAGAGTTGCGGCAGGAACGCCTGCGGATCGCCGACGGGGTTTTCCAGGTGAGGATGCTCGGCCAGCGGCCGGCGTGAAGGGGCGAGCACTCGGGTGATCGTCGGCTCGTTGAGCAGGCGGTCGAGCAGATGTTCACCGGTCAACCCGGTGGCTCCGGCAAGCAAGACATGCTGAGGCGTCAAGTACATAGTGTCTCTCCCTTGATACTGTTCAGCTTAGTTGCTCTTTGTCGCCCCGTCGTTCAATGCAGCACTCTGCAACGCTTTTCTGGCCTGCTGCTTGCGCAGCAGTTGCCAGTGCGCCAACACGGTTTTCGGCGCCCAGATCTGTGGCTCCGACGCCTCGAAATTGTCCGCCAGCTCCCGTTCGGCGACGGTGGCCTTGGCCAGCTTGAAGGCCTGCTCCAGGTCGTCGGTCTGGTTCAGCGCCTGGGCGAACAGCGCGTCGCCGAAGTAGGTGAAGTTGGCTTCCTCCGAACAGCCGAAGGACACGCGGTCGCCGCGCGAGGCGGTCATGATCAGCGTGCGTTCGTCCTTGAGCGCCGGAATGAAGCCGCCGGAATAGCAGGCGGAAATCACGATGACCTTGTCGCGGTTCTTCAGCGGCGCCAGCACGGCGGCCAGTTCGTCGGCGGGCAGGTCGGCCAGCTCCATGCGCGGCTGGTCGAGCACCAGTTCGTGCTCGGCGGTGCCGTGGCTGGTGAGGTAGATGAACACCAGGTCTTCCGGGCCGCTGCGTTCGGCCAGGGTCTGGGCGGCGCGGCGCAGGTTCTCGCGGGTGGCCATCGGCCGGTCGCCGAGGTGGTCGCGGTGGTTGACCAGGCGGATCTGGCCGTAGGCGCCGAAGCGGCTGGCGAGCATGTTGGCGACGTAGTCGGATTCGCGCAGGAACACGCTCTGCTTGCCGTCGCCGCCCAGGGTCAGGGTGTACAGCTCCACGGCCGGGGTCGAGGCGGGCACGCTGCCCAGGGCATCGTCGAGCAGCCGCCCCTGGGCCAGCAGGCCCAGCTCGAGGGTGTCGGGCAACAGCTTGCCGTCGGCGTCGCGCACCCGCTGGCCGTTGACCCAGGTGCCGCTCAGGACGGTGCCGTCGGTGAGCACCAGGGTGCCGCGCCCGGCGTAGCTGTCGCCGTCGAACTGGCCGATGTAGAAGCTGCCGTCGGACAGGTTCAGGCGGCCCTGGCCGCTGAAGCGCCAGTCGTTGAAGTCACCGGTGTAATGGCTGCCGTCGGCGCCGATCAGTTCGCCCTTGCCGGTCAGCGCGCCTTCCTTGAACTGGCCGAGCCACACGTCGCCGTCGGCGTTCTCGTAGCGGCCCTTGCCGTGCAGTTGGTTGTTCTTGAAGCCGCCGACATAGATGTCGCCGTCGGCGCTGTTGAAGGTGCCGTTGCCTTCCAGCTGGCCGTTGACGAACCGGCCGGTGAACTGGTTGCCGCTGGCGTCGCCGCGCTGGCCTTCGCCGTTGGGCTTGCCGTTGGCGAACTGGCCCTGGTAGGAGCTGCCGTCGTCGAGTTCCAGGCGGCCGAGGCCTGCGTACTGGTCGGCCTTGAACTCGCCGCGGTAGGTCATGGCGTTTTCCTTCAGGGTGCCTTCGCCGTCGCGCCGGCCCAGCTTGAAGCCGCCGGTGTAGCTGCTGCCGTGGGTGGTCAGCGTGCCCTGGCCGTCGAACAGGCCTTGCCGGAACTGGCCGCGGTAGACCTCGCCGTTGCTGCCGTGCCACTCGCCCTGACCGTGCCACTGGCCCTTGTCGAACGCGCCGGCGTACCAGCTGCCGTTGGGGTAGTCGACCCGGCCCTGGCCCTGCAGCAGGCCGTTGACCAGCTCGCCGCGGTAGCGCCCGCCGTCCGGCAGGTGCGCATCGGCCGGCAGCAGCGATTCGCCATCGCCGCAGGCGGCGAGCATCAGGGCCAGGGCAAGGGGGGCAATCGGGGCAAGGGACACAAATGGGCGCATGGCGGGTTCCGGGCAATTAGGCGACCGAGTATGCCGCAGCCGGGTGGCCATATACAGCCGGGAGGCGGGGCGGATGCGAAACGGCGTGAGCCGCTTCGCATCCCGGTGCTCAGACGAAGCAGAGCGACAGCGGTTCGGCGATGTAGGCCGGTTTTTCCGAGCCTTCGATCTCCAGCGTCGCGTTGGCCTTGAGCAGCCACTGGCCGGGTTTCTTCTCGGTCACGTCAACCAGGTCGACCTTGAGGCGGACCTTGGAATCGACCTTGACCGGTTGGATGAAGCGCACGCTGTCCAGCCCGTAGTTGACCACCATCTTCACGCCCTTGGGCAGGATCAGGATGTCTTCCATCAGTTTGGGCATCAGCGAAAGCGTGAGGAATCCGTGTGCGATGGTGCTGCCAAATGGCGTTTGCGCGGCTTTGACCGGGTCGACGTGGATGAACTGGAAATCCCCTGTGGCTTCGGCGAACAGGTTGATGCGCTCCTGATCGATGGTGAGCCATTCGGAACGTCCGAGTTCCTTGCCGACATAATCTTTGAGCTCTGCAACGGGAACATAGGGCATTGAGACTCTCCTTGGGTTCATCGGTTTTATCGTTTTTCAGGTGGGGGGACATGACCGCCCTGCGAACCACTGTAGATCATCATGGCGATTTGCTCCGGTCAACCTGGCATGCTTTTGGCGAATGCCTGTGCATAGGCGCCGCATGCTTATAATGCCCCGCCCGTGCTTGGCGGGCGGTCGGACGGAGATGTCGGATGTTGCTACGTGGCCTGACCTGGCTGGTGCTGTTCCAATTGCTCGGCACGGCGCTCAACCATTTGCTGTTGCCGGTGTTGCCGGGGCCGATCATCGGCCTGCTGCTGTTGCTGGGGTTCCTGATCGTGCGCGGCGAGGTCGGCGAGCCGCTGAGCCTGGCCGCCGGCAGCCTGCTGCGTTACCTGCCGTTGCTGCTGGTGCCGCCGGCGGTGGGGGTGATGGTGTACGCCTGCGCCATCGCCGCGGATTTCTGGGCCATCGTCGGTGCGCTGGTGGTGTCGCTGATCCTGTCCATGGCGTTCGCCGGGGTGCTGATGCAGCGCCTGGTCAAGCGTCACGCCGCCGGCACGGAGGAGTCCTGATGCTGTTCGACTGGCAAGGCGCCTGGGCGTCGGTGATCCACCATCCGCTGTTCGGCATCGGCGTCACCCTGGGCGCTTATCAACTGGTGCTGGCGGCGTTCGAGAGGACCCGCTGGATCTTCCTGCAACCGGTGCTGGTGTCGATGCTGCTGGTGATCGGCGTGCTGGTCGGCTGCGGCCTGAGCTACGCCGAGTACCGCAAGAGCACCGAGATCCTCAGCGTCCTGCTGGGGCCTGCGACCGTCGCGCTGGCGGTGCCGCTGTACCTGAACCTGCGGCGCATCCGCCAATTGTTCTGGCCGATCTTTACTACGCTGGTGATAGGCGGCGTGGTCGCCACCGGCATGGGCGTGGCGCTGGGCTGGTGGTTCGGCGCCGACCGCATGATCCTCATGACCATGGCGCCCAAGTCGGTGACCTCGCCGATCGCCATGCTGGTGGCCGAGCAGATCGGCGGCGTGGCGGCGCTGGCGGCGGTGTTCGTGCTGATCACCGGGGTGATCGGCGCGATCTTCGGCCCGGCGCTGCTCGACCGCCTCGGCGTGCGCAGCCCCGAGGCGCGCGGCATGGCGCTGGGCATGACGGCGCACGCGGTGGGCACGTCGGTGGCCTTGCAGGAAAGCGATGAGTGCGGCGCCTTCGCGGCGCTGGCGATGAGTCTGATGGGCGTGGCCACGGCGGTGTTCCTGCCGTTGGCGGTGTCGATGGTGGTGTAAGGATATGGCTATGAGTCTGCCGCTTTTCCCGCTGAACACGGTGCTGTTTCCCGGCTGCAACCTCGACTTGCAGATCTTTGAGGCGCGCTACCTGGACATGATCGGCCGCTGCATGAAACAGGGCGCAGGCTTCGGCGTGGTGTGCATCCTCGACGGCGACGAGGTCGGCGCCGCGCCAGAAGGCTTCGCCCGGGTCGGCTGCGAGGCGCGCATCACCGACTTCCAGCAGCAGGACAACGGCCTGCTGGGCATCCGCGTGCAGGGCGGCCGGCGCTTCCGGGTGCTGCGCAGCGAGGTGCAGCGCGACCAGTTGCTCGTCGCCGACGTCGAATGGCTGGACGACGAACCCGAGCAGCCTTTGCAGGACGAGGACGCGGATCTGGTGGCCTTGCTCAAGGCGTTGGCCGAGCATCCGATGGTCGAGGCGCTGGACATGGGCACCCACGCGGCGGGGCAGCAGTCGCTGGCCAATCAGCTGGCCTACCTGCTGCCGTTCGCCGAGGCGGACAAGCTGGACCTGCTCCAGCTCGACGACCCGCAGCAGCGGCTGGACGCGATCCAGGCGCTGCTCGACGAGCTGCAGGGAGAGCTGTTCGCTTGAGGGGCAGCGCTTGAGGGTCAGTAGGCGTAGCGCAGCATGACGTGGGGCAGGTGGCGCATGACAAACAGGCCGAACAGCGCCACCAGCGCCGGCAGCACCAGCCACCAGACTTTCTGCGGCATCGGCCCCAGCGGCGTCTGCCGCTGGATCAGCCACAGCCCCGCCGCGCACGCGCACGCCGCCAGCATCGCGCCGGCCAGCACGTCCGTCGGCCAGTGCGCCCCCAGGTACACCCGCGACAGGGCGATGGCCATGGCCGGCAGGCAGCCGAGCAGCAGCCAGGTCAGGCGCATCCGCGGCGGCTGGCCGCGCCCGGCGAGCACCGCGAGGGTCAGGAACAGCGCGAACGAACCCGAGGCATGGCCGCTGGGCATGCTGTAGCTGGTCAGCGGATCGGTCAGCACCTCAGGGCGCAGCCGGGCGAAGAAGTGCTTGGTGGCGGTGTTGGCCAGCGCGGTGACGAGCAGGGTGCCGCCGACGAATATCGCATGGCGCCATTGGCGCATCAGCAGCAACAGGCCGGTGAACAAGGCGCTGAACAGCAGCATGTTGCGGAACTCGCCGATCAGCGTGAAGGTGACGGCGATTTCGTCCAGGGCCGGCTGCCGGTGTTCCTGGATCAGCGTCATCACGCCCTGGTCCAGGGCGGTGAGGTAGGGGTAGCCGATGAACAGGCCGATCAGGATCAGCAGGCTCATGCCGCCGATCCACACCGTCGCCCGGCGATGGCGGCGCAGGCTGCTGTTGGCGCTCAGGCCGACCATCGCCGCGATGCTGCCGGCGACGATGCCGGCCTGCAGCCAGAAGCCTTCGGGCAGCGGCAGGCGGATCGCCGCGCCGGTGGCCCAGCCCGGCAACAGATAGGCGACGCTCCAGCCGGCGGCGGCCAGCAGGCTCACGGCGGCGAAGCGCGGGAAGGGCATGTCGCACATGCCGGCGACCATCGGCAGCATGGGCCGCAGCGGGCCGATGAACCGGCCCACCAGCAGACTGGCGATGCCGTAGCGCTGGAAGTAGGTCTCGGCCCCGGCCATCCACTCCGGATGGTGGCGCAGCCCGGGCAGGCGCCGGATGTTCTGGTGGAAGTGGCGGCCCAGGTAATAGGAAACGGCGTCGCCCAGGATCCCGCCGAGAAAGCCCAGCAGCAAGGTTTCGCTCAGGGGCAGCGCGCCGCTGCCGGCCAGCACGGCCACGGCGAACAGCAGCACGGTGCCCGGCACGATGATGCCGGCGATCGCCAGGCATTCCACGAAGGCGATGATCAACACCGCCGCCGCCAGCCATTGCGGGTTGGCCGCCAGCCATCCGGTCACGCTATCGAGCCATTGGCCCATTGCACATCACTCCATCCATTCCATAAAAAACCTGTAGGACCGAGCCTGCCCGCGATCGCGGTGCGTCAGCAAGCGAATGCGTCCGCTGAGCCTGCGCCATCGCGAGCAGGCTCGCTCCTACAGGGCATTGCCTGTCCGGGATCCCGGCATATTCAAGGCAGCAAAACGTAATCGCGCCCTTCGACCTGCCCCCGGCGCAGGGGGTTCCGGGTGCACCACTGCGCGTAGGCGGCGTCGACGAAGCGGTACATCAAATGCTCGTCGCGCCCGTGGGGAATGCCCAGCCGGGTGGTCTGGATGATATGGCTCGGGGCCGGGCCGGTGTCTTCCACCAGCAGCACGTCGTGGTCGAATCGCTTGGCGTCCCACACCGGCACCTTCAGCCCCAGCGCCTTGCACAGCAGCGTCTGCCCGGCGCAGAGCTTTTGCGACGGGCGCGGCCGGCCCTGGGCGTCGGGGTTGTTCAGCAGCATCTGCGCCAGGCTGGCCGGCCCGCTGACCTCATCGACCCACGGATAGGCGGATTTGATCAGCACCGCATTGCCGGGCCCCTGGGCGCTGAAGTTCAGCGAATCGCCGCCGCGGGCGTAGTACATATAGATGTGCCCGCCGTCCAGAAACAAAGCCTTACGCTTTTCTGTGTAGCCGAGGGAGGCGTGGCTGCCTTTTTCTTCGCAGTAATAGGCCTCGGTCTCGATGATCCGCGCGCTGAGCCACAGGTCGCCGACCCGGTGGCGGATGACTTTGCCCAACAGATCCTGCGCCAGCGTCTGTGCATCGCGGTCGAAGAAAGCGTCCGCGAGGCCGGCGGGCCGGGGCGCGGCGGGGAGGGGAACGGTCAGGTTGGACATGGCGGGCGGCGTTCATCCAGGCTCGGGAGGGCGCGATGATAACAATTTGGATCTTAATCACAGCTGAACGTCGGCAAATCCAAAGCGATTTCGACCATCCGCCCGTCACCGCTGTTAGTCCCGGGACGCGACAGCTATAATCTGCCGCTTTCCTCTTTGCCAAGACCCCAGCAGACCATGACTGAGTCCGTTCTTGACTACATGACCCGATTGGGTCGCGCCGCCCGCGAAGCGTCCCGGGTCATCGGCCGTGCCGGCACCGCGCAGAAGAACCGCGCCCTGCTGGCTGCCGCCAATGCCCTGGACGCCGCCCGCGCCGAGCTTGCGGCAGCCAACGAACAGGATCTGACCGCCGGTCGCGCCAACGGCCTGGAGCCGGCGCTGCTGGAGCGTCTGGAACTGACCCCGGCGCGCATCGACGGCATGATCACCGGCCTGCGCCAGGTGGCGGCATTGCCCGATCCTGTGGGCGCGATCCGGGACATGAGCTTCCGTCCGTCGGGCATCCAGGTCGGCAAGATGCGCGTGCCGCTGGGCGTGATCGGGATCATCTACGAATCCCGGCCGAACGTGACCATCGATGCCGCGAGCCTGTGCCTGAAGTCCGGCAACGCGACCATCCTGCGCGGCGGCTCCGAGGCGATCCATTCCAACCGCGCCATCGCCGCCTGCATCCAGCGCGGCCTGGCCGAAGCCGGCTTGCCGCCCGCCGTGGTGCAAGTGGTCGAGACCACCGACCGCGCCGCCGTCGGCGCGCTGATCGCGATGCCCGAGCACGTCGACGTGATCGTGCCCCGTGGCGGCCGTGGCCTGATCGAGCGCATCAGCCGCGATGCCCGGGTGCCGGTGATCAAGCACCTGGACGGCATCTGCCACGTCTACGTCGGCGAGCACGCCGACCTGGCCAAGGCCGAGCGCATCGCCTTCAACGCCAAGACCTACCGCTACGGCATCTGCGGCGCCATGGAGACCCTGCTGGTCGACCAGAGCGTCGCGCAGGACTTCCTGCCGTCGATGGCCGCCCGCTTCCGCGAGAAGGGCGTCGAGCTGCGCGGCTGCGAGCGCACCCGCGCGATCATCGACGCGGTGGCGGCCACCGAAGACGACTGGAGCACCGAATACCTGGCGCCGATCCTGTCGGTCCGCGTCGTCGACGGCCTGGACCAGGCCATCGAACACATCAACCGCTACGGCTCCCACCACACCGACTCGATCGTCAGCGAACACCTGGCCGACACCCGGCGGTTCGTGGCGGAAGTCGATTCGGCATCGGTGATGATCAATACCCCGACCTGCTTCGCCGACGGTTTCGAATACGGATTGGGTGCCGAGATCGGCATTTCTACTGATAAGCTGCACGCCCGCGGCCCGGTGGGTCTCGAAGGCCTGACCTGCGAGAAGTACATCGTGGTCGGTGATGGCCAGTTGCGCGGCCAGGCGACGGTCTGACTTGTCCGACCTCGACCTGACAGCGCCGCTGCCCGCCAGCGAATCCCGACCCCGGCGCATCGGCGTACTGGGCGGCACGTTCGACCCGGTGCACGTCGGCCACCTGCGCGGTGCGCTGGAAGTCGCCGATGCCCTGGGCCTCGACGAGCTGCGCCTGACGCCCAGCGCCCGGCCGCCGCACCGCGATGCGCCGCAGGTGTCGGCGCAGGACCGGTTGGCGATGGTCGAATGCGCGGTGGCCGGCGTGCCGCCGCTGGTGGTGGACGCCCGCGAACTGCAGCGGGACAAACCGTCCTGGACCATCGACACCCTGGAGTCGATGCGCGCCGAAATGGCCGCGGACACCCAGGTTTTCCTGCTTTTGGGCTGGGACGCTTTTTGCGGCCTGCCCACTTGGCACCGCTGGAGCGAACTGCTCCGGCATTGCCACATCCTGGTGCTTCAGCGCCCGGACGCCGACAGCGAACCGCCGGATGCCTTGCGCAACCTGCTGGCGGCGCGCTCGGTGAGCGACCCGCAGGCCCTCAAGGGGCCGAGCGGACAGATTGCATTCGTCTGGCAGACACCGCTCGCGGTGTCCGCCACCCAGATCCGTCAACTGCTGGCCAGCGGTAAGTCGGTACGTTTCCTGGTGCCCGACGCGGTCCTGGCCTACATCGATGCGCACGGTCTGTACCGTGCGTCGAACTGAACAAGGCGTGCTTCACTGATACGCACCGGCGTATCCCGAACCGCCGAACACATGAGCAAAACGAGTTTTATATGACCAACAACGACGTAAACAAAATCAAGCGCAAAGGCACGTTCAAGAGTGCCCCGCTGCCGGAGCCGACCGTGAGCGCCGAGCCGCTCAAGGGCGACGAGCTGGTCAAGGTCGCCGTGGCGGCCCTGGAAGACGTCAAGGCCCAGGACATCCAGGTCATCGACGTGCGCGACAAACAGAGCATCACCGACTACATGGTGATCGCGACCGGTACCTCCAACCGCCAGATCAACGCGATGCTGGAAAAGGTCCGCGAAGAGGTCAAGAAGAACGGCGCCCGTCCGCTGGGCGAAGAAGGCAAGGGCGACAGCGACTGGGTGCTGCTGGACCTGGACCTGGTGATCGTGCACATGATGACCGCCTCGGCCCGTCAGTTCTACGACCTAGAGCGCCTGTGGGCCGGTGCCGAGCAGAGCCGTGCGGCCGACGCCAAGCACCACAGCCCGGAAAACACCCACGAGCATTTCGCCAAGCTCAACAAAGACCAGCAGTAAGGTAAGCGCTGTGCGACTGCGACTGATCGCCGTCGGTTCACGCATGCCCAAGTGGGTGGAAGAAGGCTGGCATGAGTATGCCAAGCGTCTTCCGTCCGAGCTGGCGCTGGAACTGGTGGAAATTCCGCTCAATACCCGTGGCAAGAATGCCGACGTGGCCCGTTTCATCCGTCAGGAAGGCGAAGCCATGCTGGCCAAGGTCGGGCAGAACGAGCGGATCGTCACCCTCGAAGTCCACGGCAAGCCGTGGAGCACCGAGCAGCTGGCGGTCGAACTGGACCGCTGGCGGCTGGACTCGCGCACCGTCAACTTCATGGTCGGCGGCCCGGAAGGGTTGGCGCCGGAAGTCTGCGCCCGGGCCGACCAGCGCTGGTCGCTGTCGCCGTTGACCTTGCCGCACCCGCTGGTGCGCATCCTCATCGGCGAACAGCTGTACCGTGCCTGGACCGTGCTGTCCGGCCACCCTTACCACAAGTAATCCAGCCCTCATGTCTCAGCCGATCCGCATCAAGGACCACGAAAAAGACGCACGTCTGGTGCGCAGCCGCGTCGTGTTCGGGGCCATTGCGATCGTCATGCTGATCGGCGTGCTGATTGCGCGGCTGTATTACCTGCAAGTGATCCAGTACGAGTACCACTCGACGCTGTCGGAGAACAACCGCGTCCACGTCCAGCCGATCCCGCCGACCCGCGGCCTGATCTTCGACCGCAACGGCGTGGTGGTGGCGGACAACCGCCCCAGCTTCAGCCTGAGCATGACCCGCGAGCGCTCCGGCGACTGGCAGCAGGTGCTCGACGTGATCGTCGAAGTGCTGGAGCTGACGCCCGAGGACCGGGTGATCTTCGAGAAACGCATGCGCCAGGGGCGCCGGCCGTTCGAGCCGGTGCCGATCCTGTTCGAGCTGACCGAAGAGCAGATCGCCCGGATCGCGGTGAACCAGTTCCGCCTGCCGGGGGTGGAAGTGGTCGCGCAACTGGTCCGTCACTATCCCCAGGGCGCGCACTTCGCGCACTCGGTGGGCTACATGGGGCGGATCAACGAGAAAGAGCTCAAGACCCTCGACCCGGTCAACTACAGCGGCACCCACCACATCGGCAAGACCGGCATCGAACGCTTCTACGAGGCCGAGCTGCACGGCCAGGTGGGTTACGAGGAAGTCGAGACCAACGCCCGGGGCCGTGTGCTGCGGGTGCTCAAACGCACCGATCCGGTGCCGGGCAAGGACATCGTCCTGAGCCTCGACATCAAGCTGCAGGAAGCCGCCGAAGCGGCGCTGGGCGGTCGCCGCGGCGCCGTGGTGGCGCTGGATCCGCGCACCGGCGAGGTGCTGGCGATGGTCAGCCAGCCGAGCTTCGACCCGAACCTGTTCGTCACCGGCATCAGCTACAAGGCCTACGCCGAGCTGCGCGACTCCATCGACCGGCCGCTGTTCAACCGCGTGCTGCGCGGCCTGTACCCGCCGGGCTCGACCATCAAGCCGGCGGTGGCCATCGCCGGCCTCGACGCGGGCGTGGTGACGGCGACCAGCCGGGTGTTCGACCCCGGCTACTACATGCTGCCCAACTACGATCACAAGTACCGCAACTGGAACCGCACCGGCGACGGCTTCGTCGACCTGGACACGGCGATCATGCGTTCCAACGACACCTACTTCTATGACCTGGCGCACAAGCTGGGCATCGACCGGCTGTCCGCCTACATGAACAAGTTCGGCATCGGCCAGAAGGTCTCGCTGGACATGTTCGAAGAGTCCCCCGGCCTGATGCCGTCCCGCGAATGGAAGCGGGCGACCCGCCGTCAGGCCTGGTTCCCCGGCGAGACCCTGATCCTGGGGATCGGCCAGGGCTACATGCAGTCCACGCCGCTGCAACTGGCCCAGGCCACGGCGCTGGTGGCCAACAAGGGCGTGTGGAACCGCCCGCACCTGGCCAAGACCATCGAGGGCGAGAAGCCCAAGGACGAGAACCCGATGCCGGACATCGTCCTGCGCGATCCGTCGGACTGGGCCAAGGTCAACCACGGCATGCAGCAGGTGATGCACGGTGCCCGGGGCACCGCGCGCAAGGCGTCCATCGGCGCCCAGTACCGGATCGCCGGCAAGTCGGGTACGGCCCAGGTGGTCGCGATCAAGCAGGGCGAGAAGTACGACCGCTCCAAGGTGCAGGAGCGTCACCGCGACCACGCCTTGTTCGTGGGCTTCGCGCCGGCGGACGACCCCAGGATCGTGGTGTCGGTGATGGTCGAGAACGGCGAGTCCGGCTCCGGCGTCGCGGCGCCGGTGGTGCGTCAGGTCATGGATGCCTGGCTCTTGGACCAGGACGGACGGTTGAAGGCCGAATACGCCAGCCCAATCAGTGCGGAGGCTACGGCCCGTGAAGAATAATTTCGATCGCATGCTCTCCAGCGAGGATGTGATGCGTCGCCGCGCGACGCTGCTGCAACGCCTGCACATCGACGGCCCGTTGCTGGTGCTGCTGCTGATCCTGGCCGCCGGCAGCCTGTTCGTGCTGTATTCGGCCAGCGGCAAGAGCTGGGACCTGCTGGGCAAGCAGGCCACCTCGTTCGGCATCGGCCTGGTGTCGATGATCGTCATCGCCCAGTTCGAGCCGCGGTTCATGGCGCGCTGGGTGCCGCTGGGCTACGTGGTCGGGGTGGTGCTGCTGATGGTGGTGGACATCATGGGCCACAACGCCATGGGCGCCACGCGCTGGATCAACATCCCCGGAGTGATCCGCTTCCAGCCGTCCGAGTTCATGAAGATCCTGATGCCGGCGACCATCGCCTGGTACCTGTCCAAGCGCACGCTGCCGCCGCAGCTCAAGCATGTGGGCATCAGCCTGCTGCTGATCGGCGTGCCGTTCGTGCTGATCGTGCGCCAGCCGGACCTGGGCACCTCGCTGCTGATCCTGGCCGGCGGCGCGTTCGTGCTGTTCATGGGCGGCCTGCGCTGGCGCTGGATCCTCAGCGTGCTGGCCGCCGCCGTGCCGGTGGCGGTCGCCATGTGGTTCTTCATCATGCACGACTACCAGAAGCAGCGGATCCTGACCTTCCTCGATCCGGAGAGCGACCCGCTGGGCACCGGCTGGAACATCATCCAGTCCAAGGCCGCCATCGGTTCCGGCGGCGTGTTCGGCAAGGGCTGGCTGCTGGGCACCCAGTCGCACCTGGACTTCCTGCCGGAAAGCCACACCGACTTCATCATCGCGGTGCTGGGCGAAGAGTTCGGCCTGGTGGGGATCTGCGCGCTGCTGCTGATCTACCTGCTGCTGATCGGCCGGGGGCTGGTGATCACCGCCCAGGCGCAGACGCTGTTCGGCAAGTTGCTGGCCGGCGCGCTGACCATGACGTTCTTCGTCTATGTGTTCGTCAACATCGGCATGGTCAGCGGCCTGCTGCCGGTGGTGGGGGTGCCGTTGCCGTTCATTAGCTACGGAGGAACTTCGCTGGTGACGCTGCTGTCAGCGTTTGGGGTTTTGATGTCGATCCATACCCACCGCAAGTGGATCGCACAGGTTTGAATAAGGTGAACAGTTCAATGCAAGCAATGCGTGGCTGGGCGACCCGGCACATGCCGTGGGTCGGCCTGGTGGGCATCCTTGGCGGCGCGCAGGAAGCGCTGGCCGGTGATTACGAAGGCTCGCCCCAGGTGGCCGAGTTCGTCGGCGAGATGACCCGCGACTACGGTTTCGCCGGCGAGCAGCTGATGGCGGTGTTCCGCGAGGCCGAGCGCAAACAGTCGATCCTCGACGCCATTTCCAAGCCCGCCGAGCGGGTCAAGCAATGGAAGGAATACCGGCCGATGTTCCTCACCGACGCGCGCATCGCCCGCGGTGTGGACTTCTGGCGCCAGCACGAGGCCACCCTGGCCCGCGCCGAGCAGGAATACGGCGTGCCGGCCCAGGTGATCGTGTCGATCATCGGCGTTGAGACCTTTTTCGGACGCAATACCGGCAATTTCCGGGTGATCGACGCCTTGTCCACGCTCGGATTCGACTATCCTCCCCGTGCCGAGTTTTTCCGCAAGGAGCTGCGCGAGTTCCTGCTGCTGGCCCGTGAGGAACAGGTCGACCCGTTGACGCTCAAGGGCTCCTACGCCGGCGCCATGGGCCTGCCGCAGTTCATGCCGAGCAGTTTCCGCGCCTATGCGGTGGATTTCGACGGCGACGGCCACATCAACATCTGGAACAACCCGGACGATGCGATCGGCAGCGTCGCCAGCTATTTCAAGCGTCACGGCTGGGTCGCCGGCGAGCCGGTGGTGAGCCGGGCGGACGTGCGGGGCGAGCAGGTGGACGAAGGCCTGACCGCCGGCATCGAGCCGACGAAAACCGTCGGGGAGTTGCGGGCGCTGGGCTGGTCGAGTCATGATGCGCTGCGCGACGACATGCCGGTCACCGCGTTCCGCCTCGAAGGCGACAACGGCCCCGAATACTGGATGGGCCTGAAGAATTTCTACGCGATCACGCGTTATAACCGCAGCGTGATGTACGCCATGGCCGTACATCAACTGTCTGAACAGCTGGTACAAGCACGGGGCGTCAAGTAATGCGGGCATTGCCTATCAACAAACCCCTGAAGCTGGTGGCATTCGCTGCGTTGGCGGTGCTGGTCGCCAGTTGTTCGACCAGCCGCTCGCCGGCTCAGAAGTCCGCTTCCAACACCGTTCGCTCGCAGCCGGGCCTGGACATCAACCGGGCCCACAAGGACGGCGCGCCGTGGTGGGACGTCGACGTGTCGCGCATCCCGGACGCCACCCCGACCCTGCACACCGGCCCCTACAAGGCCAACCCGTACACGGTGCTGGGCAAGACCTATTTCCCGCTGCAGGAATCCAAGACCTACGTCGCCCAGGGCACCGCGTCCTGGTACGGCACCAAGTTCCACGGCCAGAACACCGCCAACGGCGAGGTGTACGACCTGTACGGCATGAGCGCCGCGCACAAGACCCTGCCGCTGCCCAGCTACGTGCGGGTGACCAACCTGGACAACAACAAGAGCGTGATCCTGCGGGTCAACGACCGCGGGCCGTTCTACTCGGACCGGATCATCGACCTGTCCTACGCGGCCGCCAAGAAGCTCGGCTACGCCGAAATCGGCACCGCGCGGGTCAAGGTCGAAGGCATCGACCCGCAGCAATGGTGGGCCGCCAAGGGCCGTCCGGCGCCTCTGATGCTCAACGAGCCGCAAGTGGCGCAGAATGCCGCCCCGGCGATCACGGCGTCGGCCGGCACCGTCGAGCAGTGGACGCCTCCGCCGCAGCAGCACGCCGCGGCCGTCGTGCCGGTCCAGCTCGATGCAAAAAAAAACGCTTCTGCAACAGCGTCTGGCCAGTATCTGCAGGTGGGCGCGTTCGCCAACCCGGACGCTGCAGAACTCCTGAGGTCGAAGCTCAGCGGGATGGTGAGCGCTCCGGTGTTCATCAGCTCGATCGTGCGCAATCAGCAGACCCTGCACCGGGTGCGGCTGGGGCCGATCGGATCGCCGGGTGAGATCGCCCAGGTGCAGAACAGCGTGCGCCTGGCCAACCTCGGTTCGCCGAGCGTGGTCACAGAGTAAAACGTAGGACTTGATTGACGGTTCACTTGCGGTTTCGGGGGGTGGACCAGGTTGTTGGCTCGTCGAAGAACAAAAGCCCGGCAAGGGTGACTGGAGTGAGCAACTGAACACGCGATGGCCCGATGAGAAGGCCATCTGATTAGTTTTGCCCGCAAGGGCAGTTTCCATTAGCGATTTCGAGAGACGGATGAACATCACCACCTTTGCCAAACGCCTGTGCCTGCTAGTCCCGCTGCTCCTCTCGCCTGCCGCCTTCGCGGCCGAGATGATGCCGTCGCCGCCGCAACTGGCCGCCAAATCCTACGTGCTCATGGACGCCAGCAGCGGCAACGTGCTGGTGGAGAACAACGGTGACCAGCGCCTGCCGCCGGCCAGCCTGACCAAGCTGATGACCGCGTACATCGCCACGCTGGAGATCCGTCGCGGCCAGATCGGCGAGAACGACCCGGTGACCGTCAGCGAGAACGCCTGGCGCACCGGCGGTTCGCGGATGTTCATCAAGGTCGGCTCCCAGGTGACCGTCAGCGACCTGCTGCACGGCATCATCATCCAGTCGGGCAACGACGCCAGCGTCGCGGTGGCCGAGCACATCGCCGGCAGCGAAGACGCGTTCGCCGACCTGATGAACAAGACCGTCGCCGACCTGGGCATGACCAACACCCACTTCATGAACCCGACCGGCCTGCCGAACCCTGAGCACTACTCGTCGGCCCATGACATGGCGATCCTGGCCCGCGCGATCATCCACGAAGACCCGGCGCACTACGCCATCTACTCGCAGAAAGAGTTCTTCTGGAACGGCATCAAGCAGCCTAACCGCAACCTGCTGCTGTGGCGCGACAAGACCGTCGACGGCCTGAAGACCGGCCACACCGACGAAGCCGGCTACTGCATGGTGTCCTCGGCCGTGCGTGACGGCATGCGCCTGATCGCGGTGGTGTTCGGCACCAACAGCGAAGTGGCCCGCGCCGCCGAGACCCAGAAGCTGCTGACCTACGGTTTCCGCTTCTTCGAAACCCAGACCTTCTACCAGAAGGGCACCGAACTGGCCCAGGCGCCGGTCTGGAAGGGCACCACCGGTCAGGTCAAGGCCGGCCTGGCCGAGGACCTGACCATGACCCTACCTAAAGGCCAGCTGAAGAAGCTCGCCGCCAGCATGACCATGAACCCGCAGCTGACCGCGCCGATCGCCAAGGGCGACGTGATCGGCAAAGTCGAGGTGAAACTGGACGACAAGGTGGTGCACAGCGCCGACCTGATCGCCCTGGACGCTGTCGAGGAGGGTGGTATCTTCCGCCGCATGTGGGATAGCATCCGTCTATTCTTCTACGGCTTGTTCAACTGATCCCAGTGTTGACCTGCATGGCCCCGCTCCGAACCCGGAGCGGGGCCATGCTCGTTGGCACGGCTTGCGAGGCCGTTACGCCATGAGCGATACCGAAGTAAAGGCGCCAAAGATCGAATTCCCCCAGGTCGATTACCCTGTCAAGGTGATCAGCGACACCGGCGTGGGCAACAAGGACAAGATCATCGACATCGTCCGCAAATACGCCAAGATCAACGATGAGCGTGTGGACGAACGTCAAAGCAGCAACGGCAAGTACACCACCATCCAGTTGCACATCGTGGCGACCGACCAGGATCAGCTGTACAACATCAACAGCGAACTGCGGGCGACCGGTTTCGTGCACATGGTGCTGTGATGCCGGGCACGCTGGGCTTTCGCGAACTCGGCCAGATGGCTTACGAGCCGGTCTGGCATGCCATGCAACGCTTCACCAACGAACGCGGCAGCGACGCCGCGGACGAAGTCTGGCTTGTCGAGCACCCGCCGGTGTTCACCCAGGGCCAGGCCGGCAAGGCCGAACACTTGCTGCTGCCGGGCGACATTCCGGTGGTGCAGGTGGACCGGGGCGGGCAGGTGACCTACCACGGCCCCGGCCAACTGGTGGCTTACCTGCTGCTGGACGTGCGCAAGCTGGGGTTCGGCGTACGGGACCTGGTCACGCGCATGGAGCAATGCCTGATCGAACTGTTGGCCAGCTACGGCGTGACCGCAGCGGCCAAGCCCGACGCCCCCGGCGTCTATGTCGACGGGGCGAAGATCGCATCCCTGGGGCTGCGGATTCGCCACGGCTGTTCCTTTCACGGCCTGGCCCTGAACGTGGACATGAACCTGGAGCCGTTTCGACGGATTAATCCCTGCGGCTACGCCGGGCTGGCCATGACCCAGCTGAGCGACCACGCAGGATCGATTGAATTTGCCGAGGTAAGTGCCCGGCTGCGCGCGCAGCTCGTCAAACACCTCGACTATGCTGAGCAGACGACCCTGACGGGCGGAATCGACTGATATGACTACTGATGCAGTGCAAACCATGATCCCGACGCTCGATGTCACCGAGCGCCCGGCCCCGCGTGCCAAGGTCGAAGCCGGCGTCAAGCTGCGCGGCGCCGAGAAGGTCGCACGCATCCCCGTGAAGATCATCCCGACCACGGAGCTTCCGAAGAAGCCCGACTGGATCCGCGTGCGCATCCCGGTTTCGCCGGAGGTCGAGCGCATCAAGACCCTGCTGCGCAAGCACAAGCTGCACAGCGTCTGCGAAGAGGCCTCCTGCCCGAACCTGGGCGAGTGCTTCTCCGGCGGCACCGCGACCTTCATGATCATGGGCGACATCTGCACCCGTCGCTGCCCGTTCTGCGACGTCGGCCATGGCCGTCCGAAGCCGTTGGACGTCAACGAGCCGGAAAGCCTGGCCATCGCCATCGCCGACCTGCGCCTCAAGTACGTGGTGATCACTTCGGTGGACCGTGACGACCTGCGCGACGGCGGTGCCCAGCACTTCGCCGACTGCATCCGCGAAATCCGCAAGCTGTCGCCGAACGTGCAGCTGGAGACCCTGGTGCCGGACTACCGCGGCCGCATGGACATCGCCCTGGAAATCACCGCCGCCGAGCCGCCGGACGTGTTCAACCACAACCTGGAAACCGTGCCGCGCCTGTACAAGGCCGCGCGCCCGGGTTCGGACTACCAGTGGTCGCTGACCCTGCTGCAGCGCTTCAAGCAAATGATGCCGCACATCCCGACCAAGTCCGGCCTGATGCTGGGCCTGGGCGAGACCGACGACGAAGTGATCGAGGTCATGAAGCGCATGCGCGAGCACGACATCGACATGCTGACCCTGGGCCAGTACCTGCAGCCGTCCCGCAGCCACTTGCCGGTGCAGCGCTTCGTGCATCCGGACACCTTCGCCTGGTTCGCCGAGGAAGGCTACAAGATGGGCTTCAAGAACGTCGCGTCCGGCCCGCTGGTGCGTTCCTCGTACCACGCCGACGAGCAGGCGAAACTGGTCAAGGCCGAGCTGCTGGGTTCCTGATCCGTCGCTGAGCCGAAAACGCCCGCCGCGCCCAAGCGCCCGGCGGGCGTTTTTTTGCCTGGCCTATGCTCGACAGAGACTTTTCCCGCAACCGATGGCTGACAGCGCCCCTTCTGTTTGTCGCCATACCTGACTACTGTGTGCTCACGACTTCACGCAGGGAGATCCATGGATGACCGTTCGACCGACCCACACCCTTTTTCCGCACCGACCCGTGCCGGCGCTGCCGTCCGAAGGGATGATCGGCGTCATCGCGCCCGCAGGGCCGGGCACGCTGGACGCGGACAAGGCGGTGCAGTGGATGCGTGCCCGGGGCTACGGGCTGCGGATCTTTCCCGGCGTCTACGAGAAGGACGGCTACCTGGCCGGCAGCGACGAGGTGCGCCTCAATGACCTGCACGCCGCGTTTGCCGATCCCGAGGTCGACGCGATCATCTGTCTGCGCGGCGGCTACGGCACGCCGCGCCTGCTCGACCGCATCGACTACGACCTGCTGGGGCGCCATGCCAAGCCGTTCGTCGGCTACAGCGACATCACCGCGTTGCACCTCGCCATCAGCCGCTATGCGGGGTTCGTGACGTTTCACGGGCCGTTGCTCAACGCCGACCTGCTGGGCGACAAGGAGCCGCCGACGGTCACGTCGTTCTTCGCCATGCTGCGGGGCCAACTGAAGGCCGGCAGCGTGATCGCGCACCCGGCGGCCTGGCCGTTGACCACCGTCGAGCCCGGCATCGCCCATGGCAGGCTGCTGGGCGGCAATCTGGCGATGATCGCATCCACGCTGGGCACGCCCTACGAGATCGACGCCGAAGGGGTGATCCTGTTGATCGAGGACGTCAACGAGCCGCTGTACCGCATCGACCGACTGCTGACCCAGATGCGTCTGAGTGGTCACCTGCACAAGTTGCGCGGCGTTCTGGTCGGGGACGTGGCGGGGGTGGAGACCGATGCGTTGAACCGCCTGCTCAGGCAGACCTTCGAACCGCTGCGGATTCCGGTGCTGTCGGGCTGGCGCAGCGGGCATTGCGACCCGAACCTGACCTTGCCGCTGGGGGCGCTGGTGCGGCTGGATGCCGGGAAGCAAGAGTTGCTGCTGGAGCAGGATGTGGTCAGCCGGTAAATATCCGGCGCCTGTCAGCGCGAATTCGCGGGCAAGCCCGCTCCCACAGGTTCAGTGCGATCCCTGTGGGAGCGGGCTTGCCCGCGATGCGTTTTACTGGGCGCGCAGGCTTTCGAGCAGCTTGTGCGTCGGATAGCCGTCCGCCGGCCAGCCGAACGACTGCTGCGCGCTGCGGATTGCCTTGCGTGTGTTGGCGCCGATGATGCCGTCCGCCGCGCCGGCGTCGTAGTTGCGTGCGCTGAGCAGGTTCTGCAGTTCGATCCGCTCGGTGCGGCTCAGCGGCAGGTCGTCCTTGGGCCAGGTGCCGCTGATCAGGCCGGCGCCGTTGAAACGCTCCGACAAAAGACCCACCGCCAAGGCGTACGACGAGGAGTTGTTGTACTTGAGGATCGCCCGGAAGTTGTCGAGGATCAGGAACGCCGGGCCACGGTAGCCGGCCGGCAGCAGCAGGGCGGCGGACAGCTGATCGGAACCGGCCGGCGCCTGCCCGCCGTTGGGCAGGATCACGCCCAGTTGGCGCCACTCGGCGACGCTCTTGCGGATGGCGCCGTCAGCCAGGGTGTAGTTGAAACCGCTCGGCAACTGCACTTCAAAACCCCACGGCTGGCCGCGCTGCCAGCCGGAGCTTTGCAGGTAATGCGCGGTGGAGGCCAGGGCGTCGGCCGGGCTGCCCCAGATGTCGCGGCGGCCGTCGCCGTCGAAGTCCACGGCGTGGGTGTTGTAGGTGGTCGGGATGAACTGGGTCTGCCCCATGGCGCCGGCCCAGGAACCGAGCATCTTCTCGGGCGTGATGTCGCCCTGCTGCAGGATCTGCAGCGCGGCGATCAGCTGCGCATGGGCAAAACCCGGGCGGCGGCCTTCGTAGGCCAGGGTCGCCAGGGAGTTGATCACCGACTTGTTGCCCTGGAACTGGCCGAAGTTGCTTTCCATCCCCCACACCGACACCAGTGCCTGGCGGTCCACGCCATAACGCTGTTCGATGCTCTGCAGGATGCCGGCGTACTGATTGATCAGGGCTTGCCCCTTGCGCACCCGCAGCGGCGAGAGCGCGCCGTCGAGGTATTCCCACACTGGCCGGGCGAACTCCGGCTGGCTGCGGTCGGCGCGGATCACGCTGGCGTCGAAGCTGACGTTGGCGAAGGCGCGGTCGAACACGTCGGCGCGGATCCCGGCGGCGAGGGCGTCCTTGCGAAAGCCTGCCTGCCATTCGGCGAAGGTCTGGGTCGGTTGCAGGTCGAGGTCGTCACCGGACGGCACGACGGGCGGAACGATGGCCGGGGCGGTGGCCACGGGGGCGGTCTGGAGCGGTTGCGCGTCGGCGGCGGTGGGTTTCTCCGCGCAGGCGACCAGCAACACGAAGCTGGTGGCGGCGATCAATTGGCGCACGGGCCAACGACGGGTAAGGCAAAGGGGCATGCACAGGTCCAGAGGATGTGAATCAGGTGCAGACCTTAACATGGCAAAGGGGTGTAGCGCTTCACGCGGCCAGAAAGTAAGAAGCCTCCCAGCTATTAGACTGGAAGGCTTCGCGGCGGTAGCTGCCTTTGCCCTTGGCCGGGCGTTCCTGGCGGCTGCGGAACAGGGGTTGGGCGATGATGGATTTGGCTTTGTTGTGGCCATGTTTCGATGGCTTTTTGCTCATGAGGGTTCTCGCTGATGAGTGGATTTTGCGCGGCAGATGATCTGCCGATGTTGGCGATCTGTCCAGTGCGCAGAAGCCCGGGGCGATCAAGTAGTCCTGTGGCTAGGGAGCTGCAAGCTGCAAGCTGCAAGCCTCAAGCCTCAAGCCTCAAGCCTCAAGCCACAGGTCCGCAGAGCCGAAAGCGGCTGAAGGCGCTATTCGGCCGGAAGGGGCAGGCGCTGTCCGGCCATCAGCAATGACAGCCGGCTCAGGCTCATCCACGGCGAGCCCGGTGCCTGGCCCTTGATCTGCGCATCGATGCGCTGGGCCTCGAGCAGCAGTTGCGCCCAGCGTTGGGCCGAGTAGCGTTGCAGGGCCTTGGTCATCAGCGGTTTGCGCTTGTCCCAGACCGGCGGTTTGGACTGGCTGAAGGCTTTGTCCAGCGGCGTGCCCTGGCTGTACTGCTGGGCGATGCTGGCCAGCAGGCGCAGTTCCCGGGCCAGGGCCCAGAGGATCACCGGCGGCTCGACGCCTTCGCCGCGCAGGCCTTCGAGCATGCGCAGCGCGTGGGCGGCTTCGCCGTTGAGGATCGCGTCGGTCAGGCCGAACACGTCGAAGCGTGCGCTGTCGGCCACGGCCGCCTGCACGGTTTCGACGGTGATCTGCCCGTCCTCGGCCATCAGCTTGAGCTTTTCGATTTCCTGGGCGGCGGCCAGCAGGTTGCCCTCGACCCGCGCGGCGATCAGTTCCACCGCGTCCTGGCTGGCCGACAAGCCGGCCTGGGACAGGCGCTGGCGGATCCAGCTGGGCAACTGGTTGGCGTCCACCGGCCAGATCTGCACGAACTGGGTCTGCGCACCTTCGACCAGGGCCTTGCCCCACTTGGTTTTCTGCGCGCTGCCGTCGAGCTTGGGCAGGCTGATCAGCAGCAGGGTGTCTTCGGCCGGGCGCGAGCAGTATTCGATGAGCGCGGCGGCGCCCTTGTCACCGGGCTTGCCGGAGGGCAGGCGCAGTTCCAGCAGGCGCTTTTCGGCGAACAGCGACAGGCTGGCGCCGGCCAGCAGCAGCGTGCCCCAATCGAAGTTGGCGTCGGCGGCGAACACCTGGCGTTCGTCGAAGCCCTGCCGGCGGGCGGCGGAGCGGATGGCGTCGGCGGCTTCCTGGCACAGCAGCGGGTCGTCGCCGCTGATGACGTAGACCGGCGCGAGCGTGCCTTGCAGGTGTTTGGCGAGTTGGGCGGGAGCGAGCTTCATAAGAGAAAGCGAACGGGGCGCCTGAGCGCCCCGGACGTCTTATTGCTGCGGCAGTTCGAGCGGCGACTGGCGCGGAGTCTCCGCTTCAGCCTTCTGCGCCGCTTCCTGCGCGTCGGCTTCCGCCTTGGCGCGGGCGTTGGCCTTGCGCTGCAGGTCGTCCAGCTGGGCCGGCGTGAGCTGCTGCAGGCGCAGCATCATGCGCTGAACCAGCTCGCGGCGGGTTTCGCGGCGGGCGTCGTTGGCTTCCTGGTCGGAACCCACCAGGTTGTTGCCGTCGTGGATGAACACCTTCTGCACTTCAAGCTTGTCGCTCTTGAGCAGCAGGTTGTTTTCGCCGCGGATGTCGTAGTTGAGCACGGTGTTGACCTGGTACTCGCCCGTACGGCCTGCGCCGGCATAGCTGAGGATGCGCTGGCTTTCCTGCTCGTCGGCCAGGAACAGCTTGTACGGTGCGCCGGAGACGACCTTGACGCCGCTGGACTCCAGCACCTGGCGCAGTTGGGTCACGGTCTCGCCGTAGGCGTTGCGGGCGCTCAGGTCGAGTTCCTTGATCGCCAGTTCGGTGGTGCCGGTGCCGCGCAGGTGGAAACCGCAGGCGCTCAACAGGACCGCGAGGCCCATCACCAGCAGATTGCGTTTGATCATTGTGTTGCTCCCCTTGAAACCGTGTGGGCCGACGCTGCGGCCCGAAAGGTTTTACAGGGCGCCGGCCAAAGCCGGCGCCCGATCCAATTAGCTGGCGACGATGTTGACCAGTTTGCCCGGCACCACGATCACTTTGCGGATCGTCAGGCCGTCGACGAAGCGCAGCACGTTCTCGTTGGCGCGGGCGGCGGCTTCGATCTCCTCGCGGGTGGCGCTGGCCGGCATTTCGATCTGGCCGCGCAGCTTGCCGTTGACCTGGATCACCAGGGTCAGGCTGTCCTGCACCAGCGCGCTTTCGTCCAGCACCGGCCACGCGGCGTCGATCACAGGACCTGCGTGGCCCAGGCGGTTCCACAGGTCGTGGCTGATGTGCGGGGTGATCGGCGCCAGCAGCAGCGTCACGGTCTCCAGGCCTTCGTGGATCAGGGCGCGGTCCTGCTCGGTGCCCTGGGCGGCTTTCTCCAGCACGTTCATCAGGGTCATCACCTGGGCGATGGCGGTGTTGAACTTGTGGTTCTGGCCGACGTCGTGGCTGGCCTGCTTGATGGCCTGGTGGATCGAGCGGCGGACAGCCTTCTGCTCGTCGTTCAGGGCGGCGATGTCCGGCTTGCCCGGCAGGCCCTGGACGATGTGGGCCTGGGCCAGGCGCCAGACGCGCTTGAGGAAACGGTGCGAGCCTTCCACGCCGGAGTCCGACCATTCGGCGCTCATGTCGGGCGGCGAGGCGAACATCATGAACAGGCGGCAGGTGTCGGCGCCGAACTGGTCGATCATCGACTGCGGGTCGACGCCGTTGTTCTTCGACTTGGCCATCTTCTCGGTGCCGCCGATCTCCACCGGCAGGCCGTCGGCGATCAGCTTGGCGCTGATGACCTTGGCCTTGCTGTCGCGCTCGAGCTCGACGTCCGCCGGGTTGAACCAGGTGTACGCGCCGTTGGCTTCACGGCGGTAGTAGGTCTCGGCGACCACCATGCCCTGGGTCAGCAGGTTCTTGAACGGCTCGTTGGAGCTCACCAGGCCTTCGTCGCGCATCAGCTTGTGGAAGAAGCGCGCGTAGAGCAGGTGGAGGATGGCGTGCTCAATGCCGCCGATGTACTGATCCACCGGCAGCCAGTGGTCGGCCGCGGATTTTTCCACCAGGCCGCCTTCGAAGTGCGGCGAGGCGTAGCGGGCGTAGTACCAGGACGACTCGACGAAGGTGTCCATGGTGTCGGTTTCACGCTTGGCGGGCTGACCGCATTTCGGGCAGGCGCACTCGTAGAATTCCGGCATGCGCGCCAGCGGCGAGCCGTTGCCGTCCGGCACCACGTCTTCCGGCAGCACGACCGGCAACTGGTCTTCCGGCACCGGCACGTCGCCGCAGGCGCCGCAGTGGATGATCGGGATCGGGCAGCCCCAGTAGCGCTGGCGGCTGATGCCCCAGTCGCGCAGGCGGAACTGGGTGCGCGAGGCGCCGAGGTTTTTCTTGATCAGGGCAACTTCCATGGCGTCGAACGCGCCGGCGAAGTCCAGGCCGTCGAACTCGCCGGAGTTGATCAGCGTGCCGTGCTCGCCGTAGGCGTCCTGCCACGGGGCCGGGTTGGTGTCGCCGGAACTGGTGCGCACCACGGACTTGACCGGCAGGCTGTACTTCTGGGCGAATTCGAAGTCGCGCTCGTCGTGGGCCGGAACGGCCATGACCGCGCCGTCGCCGTAGTGCATCAGCACGTAGTTGGCGACCCACACCGGCAGTTTCTCGCCGGTCAGCGGGTGCTCGACGAACAGGCCGGTGGGCAGGCCTTTCTTTTCCTGGGTGGCGACGTCGGCTTCGGCGACGCTGCCGGCCTTGCATTCGGCGATGAACGCCTGCAGCTCAGGGTTGTTCTGCGCGGCCAGGGTGGCCAGGTGGTGCTCGGCGGCCACGGCGACGTAGGTCGCGCCCATCAGGGTGTCCGGACGGGTGGTGAAGACCTTCAGGGTGCCGGTCTCGCCGATGGAGTCGACGTTGTACGGGAACTGCACTTCCATCCCGCGGGACTTGCCGATCCAGTTGCGCTGCATGGTCTTGACCTGTTCAGGCCAGCCGGTCAGCTCGTCGAGGCTCTCCAGCAACTCATCCGCGTAGGCGGTGATCTTGAAGTAGTACATCGGGATTTCGCGCTTTTCGATCACCGCGCCGGAACGCCAGCCGCGGCCGTCGATCACCTGCTCGTTGGCCAGGACGGTCTGGTCGACCGGGTCCCAGTTCACGGTGCCGTTCTTGCGGTAGATCACGCCCTTCTCGAACAGGCGGGTGAACAGCCACTGCTCCCAGCGGTAGTAGTCCGGCTTGCAGGTGGTGACTTCGCGCGACCAGTCCACCGCCAGGCCCAGGCTGCGCAACTGGGACTTCATGTAGGCGATGTTTTCGTAGGTCCATTTGGCGGGCGCCACGTTGTTCTTCATCGCGGCGTTTTCCGCCGGCATGCCGAACGCGTCCCAGCCCATCGGCTGCAGGACGTTCTTGCCCTGCATGCGCTGGTAGCGGGAGATCACGTCGCCGATGGTGTAGTTGCGCACGTGCCCCATGTGCAGCTTGCCGCTGGGGTAAGGGAACATCGACAGGCAGTAGTAGGTTTCCTTGCCTGGCTGTTCACTGACTTCAAAGGACTTTTGCTCATCCCAGAACGACTGGGCGGCGGCTTCGATTTCACGGGGCTGATAGTGTTCGTGCATGGCTACTTTTGTACTGGATAGGGGTGGCCCAGTCCTCTTCGATGCGACATCGGGGGCGGGTGACGCCAAGTTGGCGTTTCGCGGCCCGGACGGGCTGGAAGCGGAGCGACAGGAAGCGCCGTAGCATACATGACCGCGCTTGGCCTAGGGAAACCCTGATTGCGCCCGTCCGGCCGGGCAAAACGGCTGCGGGGGCCGTTGGTCGCGGCGTGCGGCCGGTTTGTGCAGCGAAGCTAAGCTCCTTAGTGGGGAGTGAGTCTTATCTTCAATGAGGTGAGGGATGGTGGAGTCACAGCAACAGAACGTAACCAAACCCGAGTTGTACGAGCGGTTGATCGACCGTCTGGGCATGGCCCTGGACGCGGCGAGAACCGCGGGACGGCTGCGCGACGAGCGCCCCCTGGAGCTGGAATTGCGCGGCTTGAGCCCCGCCGAGTTCGATCTGGTCAAGGCTTACCTGGATCGCAGTGAACGTGAAGCCCATGGATGTCTGTCACAGGCAGTGAAACAGCTCGATGCAGTGCCTTCGGCCAAGGTCATATGGCTCAAGGACAAGGCGCCCGGCAGAGAGACCGTCAAGGTCCGCACTCTGCAGGCCAAGTAAGCGCATGGCAGGTCAAGAAGCGGATCTTTTCAAGCGGGATCCCACCTTATCGGTTGTCGCGTCGAATCAACCCACTTAGGCTGCGGGCATCTTTGGAGATGCCCGATGCCCTTTCGTTATTTCATCAAACAACTGCTGCTGCCGCCCGGCATCCTTTTCCTGTTGCTGCTGGTCGCCTGGTGGCTGCGCCGCTCACGCCCGCGGCTGGCCGGGGTGTGCTTCGCCCTGGGTCTGGGCGGATTGTGGCTGATGAGCCTGCCGGTGGTCGTGCAATGGGGCGCCAAGGCCCTGGAACGTGAGCCGCCGCTGGCCCGCGAGGCCTGGGCGGGGCTTTCGCAGCGCGCCGACGCGATCGTGGTGCTGGGCTCCGGCCGCGAGCGCGGCGATCTGGCCTGGGGCGAGGATCAGCCGACCGGCATCGGGCTTGAGCGGCAGCGTTATGCGGCGCGCCTGGCCAAGGCGTCCGGTTTGCCGATCCTGACCAGCGGCGGCTTGCATTACGGCACGCCGCCGACGGAAGCCAGGCTGATGGCCGATTCGCTGCGCGACGATTTCGGAGTGACGGTGCGCTGGCAGGAGGGCGAGAGCCGCACGACCTGGGAAAACGCGGTACTCAGCGCCAAGGTGTTGCTGCCCCAGGGCATCAAGCGCGTGGCGGTCGTGACCCAGGCCTGGCACATGCCGCGGGCGGTGTGGTGTTTCGAGCAGGCCGGGTTCGAGGTGGTGCCGGCGCCGGTCGGCTTCCTCGGCACGGACAACGCCCGACCGTTCGGCGGTTGGCTGCCGGAGTTCAAGTCGATCTGGCAGAGCGGGCAGTTGCTGAACGAGGCGGTGGGGCAGGTGGGGTATTCGCTGTTCTATCGGGGGGCTGACGAAGCTGAATGATGCTCGGGGCCGATGGCCTCGTCGCGGACAAGTCGAATCGTCGCGCCGCCGCTCCCGCATGGCCTTGAAGTGAACACGGAGGCTGCATTCAACCAGGCCCCCTGTGGGAGCCAGCCTGCTGGCGATGGCGCCGGTGAAGGCGCCGCCGGGCAGGCCCGATGCGGCAGCAGGCCTGCCCGCGAAGCCCTCAGAGGGTCTTGGAGATCCGCCCGGCCATCAGCGCCCAGCCGAACAGCAGCACGCACAGGATGATCAACGGCCACGAGCGCCATTGCAGGTACGGCGTCAGTTCGTGCATCGGCACCACTTCGCCGTACAGCACGCCTTGCTCGAACTGCGGGATGCTTTCGGTGATCCGGCCGAACGGGTCGATCAGGCCGGTCACACCGTTGTTGGTGGCGCGGATCATCCAGCGTCCGGCCTCCAGCGCGCGCATCTGCGCCATCTGCAGGTGCTGGAGCGGGCCGATGGAGGTGCCGAACCAGGTGTCGTTGCTGATGGTCAGCAGCAGGTCGCTGCGGGCGGACAGTCCGGCGGCGAACTCCGGGTACACCACTTCGTAGCAGATGAACGGGGCGATCTGGTAGCCCTTGGCCTGCAGCAGCGCCTGGTCGGCCGGGCCGCGGGCGAAGTCGGACATCGGCAGGTCGAAGAACGCGATCAGGCCACGCAGCAGGTCCTGCAGCGGCACGTACTCGCCGAACGGCACCAGCTTCTGTTTCAGGTAGGTGCCGTCGCCTTCGCCGACCACGGTGATGCCGTTGAAGAAGCGCTTTTCGTGGCGCACGGTCTGGCGGATCGGCACCCCGGTGATCAGCGCCGATTTACGTTCGGCGGCGAAGGTGCCCATCATGTTCAGGTAGCCTTCGGCGGACTCCTTGAGCACCGGCACGGCGGTTTCCGGCCAGATCAGCAGATCCACCGGCTTGGAGCGGAAGCTCAGGTCGCGGTACAGCGCCAGTTGCGCGTTGAGCTGCGCCGGATCCCACTTCATGCTCTGCTCGACGTTGCCCTGGATCGCGGCGACGCTCAGCGGCGCGCCCGCCGGACTGGTCCAGGCATGGCCCTTGAGCGCGATGCCCGCCACCCACGGCCCGATCAGCAACAGCAGGCCGGCGGCCACGAAGCCCTTGCGGCCGCCGCTGAGCAGGCGGGGCATGTTGTGGAACAGCGCGGCGGTCAGCGCCAGGGCGAACGACACCAGCCACATGCCGCCCACCGGCGCCAGGCCGGCCAGCGGGCCGTCGAGCTGGCTGTAGCCGGAGTACAGCCAGGGGAATCCGGTGAGGAACCAGCCCCGGAACGCTTCCTGGCCGACCCACAGCGCCGCGAACGCCAGCGCATCGGCCAGCGGCGCTTCGTTGCGCCGCAGCCAGCGCGCCCAGAGCCAGGCGGGCAGGGCGAAGAACCAGGCGATCGCGGCGGTGAACAGCAGCATCAGGAAACCGGCCAGCAGCACCGAAGCGCCGCCGAAGTGGTGGATGCTGTAGTAGATCCAGCTGGTGCCGGCGCCGAACAGGCCGAAGCCGAAGCACCAGCCCCGACCGAGCGCCTGGCGCGGGCTCAGTTCGCGCAGGCCGGCATAGAACAGGCCCGCCGCCAGCAAGGCCAGCGGCCAGATGTCGAACGGTGCCAGGGCGAGGGTGGTGATTGCGCCGGCCGCCACGGCCAGCAGGTTACCGGGCCAGCCGGGGCGGGTTATCCAGCGCATTTCTATCCTTGGAGGTCAGCGGGCGATTGGGGTCAGTCGCAGCAAGTGGATCCGACGGCTGTCGGCGTTCAGGATGCGGAAGCGGTAAGCGCCGATCTCGGTGATCTCGTTGCGCTTGGGCAGGTGCCCGAACGCGCTCATCACCAGGCCGCCGACGGTGTCGAACTCGTCGTCGGAGAACTCGCTGTCGAAGAACTCGTTGAAGTTCTCGATCGGGGTCAGGGCCTTGATCAGGAAATCGCCGCTGGGCAGCGGCTTGATGTAGCTGTCCTCTTCGACGTCGTGCTCGTCCTCGATGTCGCCGACGATCTGCTCCAGCACGTCCTCGATGGTCACCAGGCCCGCCACGCCGCCGTACTCGTCGATGACGATGGCCATGTGGTTATGGTTGGCGCGGAACTCGCGCAGCAGCACGTTCAGGCGCTTGGACTCCGGCACGAAGGTGGCCGGGCGCAGCAGATCCTTGATGTTGAAGCTCTCGCCGTTCTCCTTGAGGATCAGCGGCAGCAGGTCCTTGGCCAGCAGCACGCCCATCACGTCGTCGTGGCTTTCGCCGATGACCGGATAGCGCGAGTGGGCCGAGTCGACCACGGCGGGGAGGAATTCGCGGGGCGTCTGGGTCGCCTTGATGCTGACCATCTGCGAGCGCGGCACCATGATGTCGCGCACCTGCAGGTCGGCCACCTGGATGGCGCCTTCGACGATGGCCAGCGCTTCGCTGTCCAGCAGCTTGTTCTGATGGGCGTCGCGCAGCAGCTCCATGAGCTCCTGGCGGTTCTTCGGCTCGTGGGCAAAAGCCTGGGTGATCTTGCCCAGCCATGACTTCTGCCCGTTGCTCGATCGATCTTCGCTCATAGCGATTACTCTGAATCCTTGGTCGTAACGGTAGGGGATGGTTCGGTTTCGTCGTCCGCGTACGGATCGGGGTAGCCCAGTTCGGCAAGCAATTCGCGTTCCAGCGCTTCCATCTCTTCGGCCTCATCGTCATCGATGTGATCGTAGCCCAGCAGATGCAGGCAGCCGTGAATGACCAGATGGGCCCAGTGGGCGTCGAGCGCCTTGCCTTGCTCGGCGGCCTCGCGCTCGACCACGGCCACGCAGATCACCAGGTCGCCCAGCAGCGGGATGTCGAGAAACTCGTCAGGCACTTCGGCGGGGAACGACAGGACGTTGGTCGCGTAGTCCTTCTGGCGCCAGGTGCGGTTCAGCTCGCGGCCTTCGGCCTCGTCCACCAGACGGATGGTCATTTCCGAGTCGGCGGTGCGCTGGCGCAGGGCCAGTTCGCACCAACGGCGGAATTCGGCTTCGCTCGGCGCAGGCGCCCCGGTGGCGGTTTGCAGGTCTAGCTCAAGCATCGCGCGGGGGTTCCTTGGCCGCTTCGGTACGGGTCTCGAAGCGCTCGTAGGCTTCGACGATGCGCTGCACCAGCGGATGGCGCACCACGTCCTTGGGCTGGAAGTGAGTGAAGCTGATGCCCGGCACGTCCTTCAGGACCTCGATCACATGGTGCAGCCCGGACTTGGTGCCGCGGGGCAGGTCGACCTGGGTGATGTCGCCGGTGATGACGGCGGTCGAGCCGAAGCCGATCCGGGTCAGGAACATTTTCATCTGTTCGACGGTAGTGTTCTGGCTTTCGTCGAGGATGATGAAGCTGTTGTTCAGCGTGCGGCCGCGCATGTAGGCCAGCGGCGCGACTTCGATCACCTGGCGTTCGATCAGCTTGGCCACGTATTCGAAGCCGAGCATTTCGTAGAGCGCGTCGTAGAGCGGGCGCAGGTACGGGTCGATCTTCTGGGCCAGGTCGCCGGGCAGGAAGCCGAGCTTTTCGCCCGCCTCGACCGCCGGGCGCACCAGCAGGATGCGCCGCACCTGTTCGCGCTCCAGCGCGTCCACGGCACAGGCCACGGCCAGGTAGGTCTTGCCGGTGCCGGCCGGGCCGATGCCGAAGTTGATGTCGTTGCCGAGGATTTCCTTCACGTAGCGCAGCTGATTCAGGCCGCGTGGGCGAATCATGCCTTTCTTGGTGCGCAGGGCGACGGACGGTTCGGCGGGGGAGTGCCTGTCCAGCTCTTCGACGGCGGATTCCTGCAGGTACAGGTGCACCATGTCCGGCGACAGCTCCGTACCCTTGGTTTCCCGGTACAGGCGGCGCAGCAGGTTTTCCGCGGAAGTGGTGTGCTTGGGTTCGCCGATCAGTTCGAACTGGTTGCCGCGGTTGCGGATCTCGATGGCCAGGCGCTGTTCGATCAGGCGCAGGTGCTCGTCGAACTGCCCGCACAGATTGGCGAAGCGACGAGCCTCGAAGGGCTCGAGGATGAAGCGATGGGGTTCTATGGGTGCGTTCAAGGTCGTATTTAGCCGCCCTGGGGCAATAATGATGAAATCAAGGATAACGCCAGTGGCGTGGGTGCGAAAGCTCTTAAATCTTGCAAGGTGAGAGGCCATCGCTGTGAGAGCGGGCAAGCCCGCTCCCATCGTTGTTCTGTGTCGGTCAGCCGATCAGCGAGCCGCGCAACGAGTGCGGCTGCGCCGAATCGATGTGCACGTCGGCGAACTGCCCGATCAGGGTCGGATTGTCGCAGCGGAAGTTGACGATACGGTTATTCTCGGTGCGCCCCTGCAGTTCGCCCGGATCCTTCTTCGAATAGTCGGTGACCAGGATGCGCTGGGTGGTGCCGACCATTTGTCGGCTGATCTCGAAGCCTTGCTGGTTCAGGCGGTGCTGCAGCGCGTTCAGGCGTTCCTTTTTCAGCTCTTCCGGGGTGTCGTCGGCCAGGTCGGCCGCCGGGGTGCCCGGGCGCTGGCTGTAGACGAACGAGTAGGAGAAGTCGAAACCGACGTCGGCGATCAGCTTCATGGTTTGTTCGAAGTCTTTCTCGGTCTCGCCGGGGAAACCGACGATGAAGTCCGAGCTGATGCAGATGCCCGGCACGGCGGCGCGCAGTTTGCGCAGCTTGGACTTGTATTCCAGCGCCGTGTGGTTGCGCTTCATGGCCGCCAGGATCCGGTCGGAGCCCGACTGCACCGGCAGGTGCAGGTGCTTGACCAGTTCCGGCACCTCGGCGTGGGCCTGGATCAGGCTGTCGGAGAACTCCAGCGGGTGCGAGGTGGTGTAGCGGATGCGGTCGATGCCGTCGACGGCGGCGACCACCCGGATCAGCTCGGCCAGGTCCGCCAGACGGCCGTCGTGGGTCAGGCCGCGGTAGCCGTTGACGTTCTGCCCCAGGAGGGTGACTTCACGCACGCCGTTTTCGGCCAGGTGGATGATTTCGGCGATCACGTCGTCGAACGGTCGGCTGACTTCCTCGCCGCGGGTGTAGGGCACCACGCAGAACGTGCAGTACTTGCTGCAGCCTTCCATTACCGAGACGTAGGCGCTCGGGCCGTCGATGCGCGGCTCGGGCAGGTGGTCGAACTTCTCGATCTCCGGGAACGAGACGTCCACCTGCGGCAGCTTGCTCACGCGTGCGGCGTCGATCATTTCCGGCAGGCGGTGCAGGGTCTGCGGGCCGAACACCACATCGACGTAGGGCGCGCGGTCGCGGATCGCCGCGCCTTCCTGGCTGGCCACGCAGCCGCCGACGGCGATGACCATCTCCGGGTTGGCCAGTTTCAGTTCGCGCCAGCGGCCGAGCTGGGAGTACACACGGTCCTGGGCGCGTTCGCGGATCGAGCAGGTGTTGAGCAGAATCACGTCGGCGTCTTCGGCGCGGGCGGTGACTTCCAGGGCCTGGTGTTCACCCAGCAGATCGACCATGCGCGAGCTGTCGTACTCGTTCATCTGGCAGCCGTGGGTTTCGATGTAGAGCTTTTTGGCCATGGATTCAGGTCGTCACGTGATTCGAAGAACCGCGCATTATAGGGAACATGTCCCAAGGTTCCTACCGCTGCGCGACCGGTGCCTGTGCTATAGTTTGCGCCCTCATTTTTGCCCCGATGTGTTCTCCGTCCGCCATGACCAAACGCGAAGCTCCGATCTACAAGGTGATTTTCCTCAACCAGGGCCAGGTGTTCGAAATGTACGCCAAGCAGATCTACCAAAGCGATCTGTGGGGCTTTCTGGAAGTGGAAGAGTTCGTCTTCGGCGAGCGCACCCAGGTGGTCGTGGATCCGAGCGAAGAGAAGCTCAAGGCCCAGTTCGAAGGCGTGGTGCGCAGCTTCGTGCCGATGCATTCGATCGTGCGCATCGACGAGGTCGAGCGCCTCGGCACGCCGAAGATCAGCGAGGCCCGGGCCGGCACCGGCAACGTGATGCCGTTCCCGATGCCGATGCCTGAGAAGTAAGCCACAGCTCACTTGCCACGCTCACAGAAGATCAGCGGGATTCAGGGCAGCGGCGAGAAAGGCGTGCGCCCGTCGGCGCTCTGCAGTTCCATCAGGTATTTACGGAAAATTTGCCCGAGCACCTGGGTGGCGGTCTCGAGGTCTTCGCGGGGCATCTTCTCGGCGACTTCGTCGGCGGTGTCCAGTGCGTCCTCGGCGCCGTTGACCGCCGCCATCTTCAGCACGATGTAGGCCTGGATGTTGTTGGCCTGCACGCCTTCGCCGTGGAAGAACATGGTGCCGAGCTTGAACTGCGCCTGGGCGTGGCCCTGCAGCGAGGCCTTTTCGAAGTAGTTGAGGGCTTGGTTGAGGTCGCGCGGTGCGTTCTTGCCGTCGTAGTAGAACTCGCCCAACTCGTATTGCGCTTGCGCGTCCCCTTCGTCCGCAGCCTTCTGGCAGGCGGCGAGGGCCTGCGTGACGTCTTGCGGCTGGGTGTTGAGGGTGCAACGCCCCATCGCCGGGATCAACAACGAGTTGCCGCCTGCCTGTGCATGTGCAAGCAGCGGCTGAAGGAGCAACAGGCAGCCCAAGGCAAGGGTGCGGCCGGTGCGGTTCATGGGAATCGACTTACCTCTGAAGGGCACGCGGACCCGTCGAGGGATCCAATAAGCGCGCATTATGAAATAAGCAGGCCCAACCTTACAAAGTCTTTACTCGATTTTCTGCTGCGCGGAGCGCGTGCCGCCTGATTTGCGGGCGTTCATCGGCAAAGATGCAGGAAAAAACGCTCAGGTGTAGGCAAACGCTGACGCCGGCATTGGCCAACGTCAGCGTCAGGGCGGATTACTTCAGGGCGGCGAAGGCGCGTTCGGCGGCGTCGAGGGTCAGTTTCAGTTCCGCTTCGCCGTGGGCGATGGAGGTGAAACCGGCTTCGAAGGCGCTCGGCGCCAGGTACACGCCGCCTTCGAGCATCAGGTGGAAGAAGCGTCCGAACAGGGCGGCGTCGCTGGCCATCACATCGTCGAAGGTGACGATGTCGTCGGCGCCGCTGAAGTACAGGCCGAACATGCCGCCGGCCTGGGTGGTCACGAACGGGATGCCGGCGGCGTCGGCGCGCTGCTGCAGGCCGTCGAGCAGGCGGGTGGTGTAGTCGGTCAGCTCGGCGTGGAAGCCCGGACGGCTGATCAGGCGCAGGGTGGTCAGGCCGGCGGCCATGGCCAGCGGGTTGCCCGACAGCGTGCCGGCCTGGTAGACCGGGCCCAGCGGCGCGATGCGCTGCATGATCTCACGCTTGCCGCCGAAGCAGCCGACCGGCATGCCGCCGCCGATGATCTTGCCGAAGGTGGTCAGGTCCGGGGTCACGCCGTAGTGGGCCTGGGCACCGCCGAGGGCGACGCGGAAACCGGTCATCACTTCGTCGAAGATCAGCACGACGCCGTGGCGGTCGCACAGGCTGCGCAGGCCTTCGAGGAAGCCTGGCGCCGGCGGCACGCAGTTCATGTTGCCGGCCACCGGCTCAACGATGATGCAGGCGACGTCCTGGCCGACTTCGGCGAGCATCTTTTCGACGGCGCCGATGTCGTTGAACGGCAGGGTCAGGGTGTGCTTGGCGAACGCCGCCGGCACGCCGGCCGAGCTCGGCACGCCCTGGGTCAGTGCGCCGGAGCCGGCCTTGACCAGCAGGCTGTCGGAATGGCCGTGGTAGCAGCCTTCGAACTTGATGATGCTGTCGCGGCCGGTGAAGCCCCGGGCCAGGCGGATGGCGCTCATGGTCGCCTCGGTGCCGGAGCTGACCATGCGCACCATGTCCATCGACGGCACCAGCGAGCAGACCAGGTCGGCCATCTCGGTTTCCATGGCGGTCGGGGCGCCGTAGGACAGGCCGTGCTCCAGCTGCTTGCGCACGGCGTCCAGCACGTCCGGATGGCTGTGGCCGAGGATCATCGGGCCCCAGGAGCCCACGTAATCCACATAGCGCTTGTCGTCTTCGTCGGTGACGTAGGCGCCTTCGGCATGCTTGAAGAACAGCGGGGTGCCGCCGACGCTCTTGAACGCGCGGACCGGCGAGTTAACGCCGCCGGGAATGTGTTTCTGGGCATTGGCAAACAGGGTTTCGGAACGGGACATGATCGGGCTCTCGAAGGTCAGGATTTGAACAATTCATTGAATGCGCGGGCGCGGCGCGTCACCTCGGCGGTGCTCTCGGCGCCGAACAGGCCATGGACAACCGCCAGCAGGTCGGCGCCGTGGGCCACCAGCGGGGCGGCGTTGTCCAGGGTGATGCCGCCGATCGCGCAGACCGGCAGATGCAGCGTGCGGCGGGCCTCGTCGAGCAGGCCGAGGCTGCAGCTCGGGGCGCCGGGCTTGGTGCTGGAGTTGAAGAAGCGGCCGAAGGCGACGTAGCTGGCGCCTTCGTTCACCGCCTGTTCGGCCAGGTCGAGCTGCGCGTGGCAGGTCGAACCGATGATCGCCTTCGGCCCCAGCAGGGCGCGGGTCGGCGAGAGCGGGCCGTCGGTCTGGCCCAGGTGCACGCCGACGCCCAGACGGGCGGCCAGCTCGGCGTCATCGTTGATGATCAGGCGGGTGCCGTAGCGCTCGCACAGCTCGCGCAAGGCTTCGGCCTCGCGCAGGCGGCGGGCGTCGTCGCCGCTCTTGTCGCGGTATTGCAGGAGGGTGACGCCGCCTTCCAGCGCCGCCTCCACGTAAGGCAGAAACTTGCCCGCCAGCAGCGTGCTGTCGGTGATGGCGTACAGGCCACGTAATTTCATCGCACAGGCCTCCCGGCGTCAGGCGCGGAACATCAGGTGCGCCGCCTCAGCGGCGCTGCATCAGGCGCAGAAGTCCAGCGGCAGGCGACGCGGCACGAACTGGCCTTTGCCCAGTCGCTCGGCGTCGCGCAGGGTGCGCCAGGTGTAGTCCAGGGCGCTGCGCACGGCGCTGGCCAGGTCTTCGCCCAAGGCCAGGCGACCGGCCAGGGTGCTGGCCAGGGTGCAGCCGGAACCGTGGTAACTGCCCGGCAGGCGCTGGCAGAGGAAGGTCTCGCGCAGGCCGTCGCGGCTGTACAGGCGGTTGTGGATTTGCGTCTCGTCGCCGTGGCCGCCGGTGATCAGCAGGTGCTTGACGAACGGCAGGAGCTTTTCCGCGCACTCGTCCGCGGTGCCTTCGGGCAGCTCGGCGAGGATCCGCGCCTCGGGCAGGTTCGGGGTGGCGATGGCGGACAGCGGCAGCAGGCGTTCGCGCATGGCGTAGCCGACCTCGTCCTTGCCCAGGCGTCCGCCGCCGCCGGCGCGCAGCACCGGGTCGCAGACCACCGGCAGGTGCGGGTGCGCCTGGAGCAGTTCGACGACCGTGTCGACCATTTCCAGGGAACCGAGCATGCCCAGCTTCACCGCCGCGACGTCGGAGTCGTTGAGCACGGCATTGGCCTGGGCCAACACCCACTCGCGGTCGAGGACGCGGAAATCGGTGACGTTGACCGTGTCTTGCACGGTCAGGGCGGTGACGGCCGGAGCCGCATGGCAACCCTGGGCGAGCAGGGCTTCGATATCTGCCTGCAAGCCGGCGCCGCCACTGGGGTCGTGGCCGGAGAGACAGAGGACAACGGGGCGGGAGCTGTAGGTATTCATGGTGCGCGAGCTTACCACCAATCCCGGTGTGCGGGTTTAGTGCCGTCATCGTTCGCCGATACATTGCCTGCGGGAGGGAACTGCCGTGTCACAATCTGACCGGTTCAACAGCTCTAGCCCGGTGCTTTGCTCTGAAACGCCCGTTCTAGAGCCTCTGTGGGAAAAATTTCCATGGTGCTCAATGGCCATCAACGGCTATGCTAGAGTGGATCCAAACCAATAACAGGTAATACCGGTTTTACGTCTTCTCAAAGGGAATGGGGGGCTTCCTGACGCAACCGGACAAGCCACGCTGGGGCTTCAATGCGCTATTTGCTGATGTTGCTGTTCTGCTTGCCCCTCCTGGCGAGCGCCGTCGAGTTCGACGAATTCACCCAGAGCCTCCCCCTGGGCCGATCCCTGCAAGTGTTCGAAGACCCGAGCGGTCAGGCGACCTTCGCCGAAGTCCGCGCGCAAGACGCTGCCGGCCGCTTCAAGCCGCACGACAAGGCCACGCTCAACGCCGGCTATTCGCGCTCGGCGTTCTGGCTGAAGATCGACCTGCATTACCGCCCGAGCAATCCGGCGGCGCAGCGCACCTGGCTGCTGGAGCTGGCCTATCCGCCGCTCGACCACCTGGACCTCTACCTGCCCGATGCGACGGGCGCCTACCGCCTGGCGCGCCAGACCGGCGATGCCCTGCCGTTCGCCAGCCGCGAGATCCGCCAGAACAACTACCTGTTCGACCTGGCCTTCGAGCCGGGCCAGGCGCAGACCGTCTACCTGCGGCTGGCCAGCGAAGGCTCGATCCAGGCGCCGGTGACGCTGTGGTCGAGCACCGCCTACCTGGAAGACCAGCCGGTGCGCCTGTACGTGCTGGGCATCATCTATGGCGTGCTGCTGGGGATGCTGGTGTACAACCTGTTCATCTATCTCAGCGTGCGCGACACCAGTTACCTCTATTACATCTTCTACATCGCCTCGTTCGGCCTGTACCAGCTGTCGGTCAACGGCGCGGCGGTGGAGTACTTCTGGCCGGACAACCCGTGGTGGGCCAACGCCGCCACGCCGTTCTTCATCGGCTGCGCGGGGCTGTTCGGCAGTCAGTTCGCCCGCAGCTTCCTGCAGACCAAAGACCACAGCCGCTGGCTCGACCGGCTGCTGATCGCCCTGATCGCGTTCGGCGCGGTGGTGGTGGGCCTGTCGCTGATGACCAGCTACGGGCTGGCGCTGCGCCTGGCGACGACCCTGGCGCTGACCTTCACCGTGGTGATCTTCGCCGCCGGGATCCTGGCCTGGTGGCGCGGCCTGCGGGTCGCGCGCTATTTCATCATCGCGTGGTCGGCGTTCCTGCTCGGCGGGGTCGTCAACACCCTGATGGTGCTGGGCGTGCTGCCGAACGTGTTCCTGACCATGTACGCCAGCCAGATCGGCTCGGCCATCGAAGTGGCGCTGCTGTCGCTGGCCCTGGCCGACCGCATCAACGCCATGCGCGAGCAGCAGGCCCAGACCTTGCTGGAGGCCGGCCAGAAGCTGGAAGTGCTTAACCAGCAACTGGCCCACAGCAACAAGCTCAAGGACGAGTTCCTGGCGACCCTGACCCACGAACTGCGCACGCCGATGAACGGTGTGATCGGCTCGCTGGAACTGATGCAGACCGTCGAGCTGGATCCGGAGCTGGAGCAATACCAGCAGACCGCCGCCGGCTCCGCCCGGGACATGATGCGCATGGTCAACGGCATTCTCACCCTCACCGAACTGCAGGCCGGCAAGCTCAAGGCGACGCCGGGCAGCTTCAGCCTGCGGGGGGTGATCGAGGCGTTGCGGGTGCAGTTCGACGGCAATGCGTCGAGCAAGGCCCTGGATTTCAAGGTCGATGTGTTGCCGACCTTGCCGGATCGCCTGCAGGGCGACAGCGGCAAACTGGCGCAATGCCTGGAATGCCTGCTGGACAACGCGATCAAGTTCACCCGGGTCGGCGGGCTGGCCTTGCGGGTCACCGGCAAGCCGTCCCAGGGCAACCGGTTGGCGCTGTCGTTCGCGGTGATCGACACCGGCATCGGCTTCACCGACCTGGGCGAGGCGACGCTGTACCAGCGGTTCTTCCAGCTCGACGGCTCGATGACCCGGGAGTACGGCGGCCTGGGCGTCGGCCTGGCGATCTGCCGGCAACTGGTCGAGCTGCTGGGCGGCAAGCTCACCCACCGTTCCGAGCCGGGGCGCGGCAGCCGGTTCCAGCTGGACGTCGAATTCGAACTGCCGGCGCTCGAGCCTGCCCCCGCGTCGCCGCGCAGCACGGACGGCACACGGGTGCCGCAGGACTGCACCGTTCTGCTGGTGGACGACAACAGCGTCAATCAACTGGTCATGCGCGGCATGCTGCTCAAGCTCGGCTTTCGCGTGCGCACGGCCGACCATGGCGAGGCGGCGCTCGAATGCCTGCAAAGCGAAACGTTCGACGCGGTGCTGATCGATTGCCAGTTGCCGCCGTTGAACGGCGCGTCGTTGTGCTGCCGGATCCACGACCTGCCCGGTTGCGCCCATCTGCCGGTGTTCGTCCTGGCGCTGGGGGCCGAGCGGGAACACTGTGCGGCGGACGCGGTGATCGACTATCTGGGCAAACCGGTGAAATTCGAAGAGTTGCAGGCGGCGCTGGAGCGTCGGGTGTTGTGTCGCTGATAGGGTGAAACCGCCGAGAGTTCGGCGTAAATGACACTTTGTCCGGCCACGGGGCGGTGCTTAACTGAACGCCTGGCAGACAGGAGGAGCCCCGTCATGAACCTGCATCAGTTCGCCGAAACCCACGAAGTCACCAACCAGCCGCCGTCGCTGGACGGCGCCAACCTGTACCGCATCGACCTGCCGCTGCAGGAGTGGTCGCGGCGCTTCGGCGCCGGTTGGGCCGAGTCGCGGATCGATGCCTATGGCGCCCTGGCCGGCGGGCCGCTGATGGAGGCCGGGTTCCTCGCCAACCAGAACAAACCGGTGTTCGCCAGCCATGACCGCTACGGCCACCGCATCGACCTGGTGGATTTCCACCCGGCGTACCACGAGCTGATGCGCACAGCCATCGAGCACGGCCTGACGTCGCTGCCCTGGACTCACCCTCAGGAAGGCGCCCATGTGGCCCGCGCGTCGATGACCTACCTGCACAGCCAGGCCGAGGCCGGCAGCGGCTGCCCGCTGACCATGACCTTCGCCAGCGTGCCGGCGATGCGCCTGCAGCCGGATTTGGCCGAGCGCTGGCTGCCGAAGATCCTCGCCACCGAGTACGACCCGCGCAACGTCGGCATGGCCCACAAGGCGGGCGTGACCATCGGCATGGCGATGACCGAGAAACAGGGCGGCACCGACGTGCGGGCCAACACCACCAAGGCGTTCCCGGTGGGCGCCGGCGGCCCGGGCCAGGCCTATGAGCTGGTGGGGCACAAGTGGTTCTGTTCGGCGCCGATGTGCGATGCGTTCCTGACCCTGGCGCAGACCGACAAGGGGCTGAGCTGTTTCCTGTTGCCGCGCCACCGCCCGGACGACACGCGCAACCAGTTCTATATCCAGCGTCTGAAGAACAAGCTCGGCAACTGCTCCAACGCCTCCAGCGAAGTGGAGTTCCGCGGGGCGCTGGCGTGGATGGTCGGCGAGGAAGGGCGCGGGGTGCCGACCATCATCGAGATGGTCGCCATGACCCGCTTTGATTGCATGGTCGGCTCCAGTTCGCTGATGCGCCAGGCGCTGACCCAAGCCAGCCACCATTGCGCGCACCGCAAGGTGGGCGGCAAGCTGCTCAGCGAGCAGCCGCTGATGCAGAACGTGCTGGCCGACCTGGCGCTGGAAAGCGAAGCGGCGTTGGCCCTGAGCCTGCGCATGGGCCGGGCGCTGGACCGTCTGGACGACCGCCACGAAGCGCAGTTCGCCCGGCTGGTGACGGCGGTGGGCAAGTACTGGATCTGCAAGCGCGCCCCGGCCATGATCAACGAAGCCGCCGAGTGCATGGGCGGTGCCGGCTACGTCGAGGACAGCATCCTGCCGCGCCTGTACCGCGAAGCGCCGGTCAACTCGACCTGGGAAGGTTCCGGCAACGTGCAGTGCCTGGACGTGCTGCGCGCCCTGTCGAAAGAGCCGGGCGTGCTCGACGGGCTGTTCCATGAACTGGGCGACGGCCACGGCGACCCGCGCCTGGCCGCGCACATCCAGCGGTTGCAGGCGGCGTTCAAGGACACCGGCGACATCCAGTACCGCGCGCGGCAACTGACCGAAGACATCGCCCTCGGCCTGCAGGCGAAACTGTTGCTGGAGGCCGGGAATGCGGCGGTCAGCGACGCGTTCATCGCCAGCCGCCTCGATGGCGCAGGCCGGGTCTACGGCGCATTGCCCCGTGGCGTGGACGTGGCCGCCATCGTCGCCCGCTCGACGCCGCAGGGCTTCTGACCGCTATCCTCCATGCACTGCGAATCCTGTGGCAGCGGGCTTGCCGGCGAAGGCGTCAGCACGATCGGCAGAGGTCGTGAACGTTTCGGCCTCTTCACGGGCAAGCCTGCTCCCACGGTGATCTCCTTTGTTTCGAGGATTGAGGTATAGCCACAACGCCACTGTTTCCGTGACGCCGCGTTGCAGGCAAGATGAAGGCCTGCAAGACAGAACACAGGAAGCTGACCGTGACCGAAGCGTTTATTGTCGTTCAAACCGCCGAACAGGCCGTGGATCTCTTGGCCGAGCTGCACGAGCGGGCCACCACGGCGCTGAGCACGGCGCTCAAGCGTTACCTCAAGGACCGCGCCGAACCGGACGCCGCACAGCGCGCCCTGTTCCGCTACCCCGAACTGCGCCTGACCTACCACTGCCAGGGCGAAGTCCCGCAGACCACCCGCGCCTACGCCAAGGTGCAGCTGCCGGGCACCTACAGCGTCACCGTCACCCATCCCAAGGCGTTCCGCAAATACCTGCTGGAGCAGTTGACGCCGCTGATGCACGACTTCACCGTCACCGTTGAAGTGGGTGTCAGCGAGCAGAACATCCCGTACCCGTACGTGGTCGAGCAGGGCGATGAGCTGGCCGGTTCCGGCGTCACCGCCGCCGTGCTGGCGCGGGTGTTCCCGAGCACCGACCTGTCCGCCGCCACCGACGGCATCGCCGACGGCCTCTACGACTGGGAAAACACCGACCCTCTGCCGCTGGCGCTGTTCGACGCCGCGCGGGTGGACTTCTCCCTGCGCCGGCTGGTGCACTACACCGGCAGCGACTGGCGCCACGTGCAGCCGTGGATCCTGCTGACCAACTACCACCGCTATGTCGACCAGTTCATCGTCCACGGCCTTGAGCAATTGCGCCGCGACCCGCGCTTCGTGCGCATGGTGCTGCCGGGCAACGTGATCATCGAGAAGGGCATGGATCACGGCGAGGCCTCGGCCATCGCCGCCGGCGTGGTGTGGCACCGCTACCAGATGCCGGCCTACCACCTGATCGCCAGCGACGGCCACGGCGTGACCCTGGTGAACATCGGCGTCGGCCCGTCCAACGCCAAGAACATCACCGACCACCTGGCGGTGCTGCGTCCGCACTGCTGGCTGATGATCGGCCACTGCGGCGGGCTGCGTCAGTCGCAGACCATCGGCGACTACGTGCTGGCCCACGCCTACATGCGCCGCGACGGGATCCTCGACCGGGTGGTGCCGCCGAACATTCCGATTCCGGCCCTGGCCGAAGTGCAGCTGGCGTTGCAGCAGGCGGCGGCCAACGTCACCGGCGACAAGGGCGACGACCTCAAGAAACGCCTGCGCACCGGCACCGTGCTGACCTACGACGACCGTAACTGGGAGCTGCGCTGGGCCCAGGAGCGTCCGCTGATCAACCTGTCCCGCGCTGTGGCGGTGGACATGGAAAGCGGTACCATCGCCGCGCAAGGCTATCGCCTGCGGGTGCCGTACGGCACGCTGCTGTGCGTGTCGGACAAGCCGCTGCACAGCGAGATCAAGCTGCCCGGTTCGGCCAACGCCTTCTATGAGCGTGCGGTCAGCCAGCACCTGAAGATCGGCATCGAGGCGGTGGACCTGCTGCGCACCGAACTCAACTCGCTGCACTCGCGCAAGCTGCGCAGCTTCGACGAACCGCCGTTCCGCTGACGGTTTGCCGTGGCCATTTGGCGGTCGGGGCACTAGCATGGTCGGCCCTGACCGTCAGATGTTGTTTTGCCCATGTCCCGTCCCCAACGCCCCGTTTCCCGCCGCCCCGGCGCGAAGCCATCCCCGACAGCCCCTCGCCGCGTCGCCAAGGCGCCGCCGGCCGAGCCGAAGCTGATCCTGTTCAACAAACCGTTCGATGTGCTGACGCAGTTCAGCGACGGCGAAGGGCGGGCGACGCTCAAGGACTATATCGACGTGCCCGGCATCTACCCGGCCGGACGCCTGGACCGCGACAGCGAAGGCCTGTTGCTGCTGACCAACGACGGCCAGTTGCAGGCGCGCATCGCAGACCCCAGGCACAAGCTGGCCAAGACCTATTGGGTGCAGGTGGAGGGCGAGCCGAGCGCGGAGCAGTTGCAGCGCCTGCGTGACGGCGTCGAGCTCAACGACGGCATGACCTTGCCCGCCGAAGCGCGGCAATTGGACGAGCCGCCGCTGTGGCCGCGCAACCCGCCGGTGCGCTTTCGCAAGAGCGTGCCCACGAGCTGGCTGGAACTGGTGATCCGCGAGGGCCGCAACCGTCAGGTGCGGCGGATGACGGCGGCGGTGGGGTTGCCGACCTTGCGGCTGGTGCGGGTCAGGATCGGCGGATGGACGCTCGACGGCCTCGATCAGGGCCAGTGGAAGGAAGTGCCGGCGCGTTTATAGGGCGCCGGACTCGATCAGGCCGATCACCACGCTTTTGATGATGAACGCGGCCACGCCCAGGCCCAGCACGAAGAACAGGATGAACGAGCCGAAACGCCCGGCCTTGGATTTCTTCGCCAGGTCCCAGACGATGAAGCCCATGAAAATGATCAGGATGCTGACCAGGCCAGTCATCATCCACTCTTCGAACAGTGCTGGATCCATCGGACATCTCCGGCGCGTGCGGCTTGAAAGGGCGGCGGGGAGTATACGCCAAGGGCGGCGGCGCGGGGATCGGCCTGCGGCGGTGTGCCGCAGTCATCCGTCGCCTGCACCGGCGGTGTCCGGTGCACCGCCATCGCCAAACGCTGTGCACCGCAACCCCTGCAGGAGCTTGCCTGCAAGCGATGAGGCCGGCATTGCCGACATCCTGGTGACTGATCTGTTAAGGGGCGATCAACTGCGCAGGTGGGTCAACGGCAATTCGGTGCTGTTGAGGACCTGGTTGAGCACGAAGCTGGAGCGCACGCTGGTCACTCCTTCGATCCGGGTCAGGTGGCCCAGCAGCAGTTTCTGGTAGTGGTCCATGTCCGGCACCACCACCTTCAACTGATAGTCGGCGTCCACTCCGGTCACCAGGCTGCATTCGAGCACCTGCGGCAGGGTGCGGATCGCCGCCTCGAAGTTCTCGAAACGCTCCGGCGTGTGCCGGTCCATGCCGATCAGCACATAGGCGGTCAGGCTCAGGCCGAGCATCTTGCGGTCGAGCAGGGCGACCTGGCGCGAGATGTAGCCGTCGTCCTCCAGTTGCTTGACCCGGCGCGAACAGGGCGAGGGCGACAGACCGATGCGTTCGGCCAGCTCCTGGTTGGAGATGCGGGCGTCGCGCTGCAACTCCGCCAAAATGCTCAGGTCGTAACGGTCGAGTTTGCTCATCAATCTGTCCTTTGTCCTGTCTATTGCGGCGGATTATCTATCCAGGGTTAAAAATTGCGCAAGTGGTGTTTATTTGAGCAATCTTCGCAATCATCTGTCGCGGCGTCCGGCCTATCCTTATCACCAGAATCACTGCTCGGTAACACAGTCCACTGCGGCCGCCCAATCAGGCCTGCCGCGGCCGCCGCCCCCACCGGGGACGTGCCGGCCCCCGAGCTGCACCCTGTCCAGAAGACGGGTGAGGTGAGCCGACGCCACAAGCGTCGAGCCAGGACGAAGTTCTCTGAAGGGGAGGCCGACGGGGCTCCCCTTTTTCTTGCCTGCGATTTGCCTGCCTTTGCCCGTGCGCGGCTCAATAAATAAATGCCGTGACTGATAACCTGTAGCAGAACCCGGTGTGTCGATTCCCGGTCTTAGCTACAAGCCCTAACCCGCAGTGAGGAAAAGCATGAAGTCGCGCATCTGGCGTCTGGCCGGTGTTGGTGTGTTGTGTGTGAGTGTCACTGCGCAAGCGCTTGCCGATGAGTCCGATAACCACGGCCCCAATGGCGGCGGACGTGGGCCGGAGCATCAAGGCAACGGTCAGGGCCATGGCGGCAACAACCAGCCGCGCCCGCAGAACAACGAGATCATCCGTGGCGACAACAGCCGCCAGTTCGAGCGCAACGGCCAGCAGCCCGGCAATGGCCAGTGGCAGAACAACGGCCAGCAGCACGGCAACGGCCAGTGGCAGGGCCACGACCAGGACCGCAACCGCGAGCGCCCGGCCTACAACCCCAACCCGGTGCGTCAGCCGCCGCCACCGCCGCAGTTGCCGGCCAACAGCCTGCCGATCCAGCCGCGGCCCGACACCGTGCGCCAGACCCAGGAACCGCGCCCCGGCTACTACCGCGACGAGCGTCCGCAGAACGGCGGGTACCACCAGGCCTGGCAGACCGGCAACCGGCCCGACGACCACCGCTGGCCTGGCCGTCCGGATGGCCGCGGCAACGGCTGGGGGCCCGGCCCGCAGTACCGGCCGGGGCATGTGATCGACCGCTTCCCGGACCGGGACTTCCGCGTGCCGTACCGCGGCCAGGACTATTTCTATTCCGGCGGCTACTGGTATCGCCCGCAGGGCCCGCGCTACATCGTGGTCCAGCCGCCCCGCGGGATCCGCATCCAGTACCTGCCCGACTACGCCCGCGAAGTGTGGATCGGCGGCGCGCTGCTGTTCCTCGCCGCCGGCTCCTATTACGCCTACCAGGAGGCGACGCAGGACTACATGGTGGTGGAGCCGCCGGTGCAGCCGTCGCAACCGTCCGGCAACGGCTATGACGTGGAGGCCTATCCGGCCAACGGCCAGTCGCCGGAGCAAGTCCAGCGCGACGGTTACGAGTGCTATCAGTACGCGGTGCAGCAAAGCGGTTTCGACCCGCGCACCGCGACCTACCAGCCGGCGCCCGAAGTGGTGCAGGCCTACCGCCAGGCCCAGGGCAATTGCCTGAGCAGCCGCGGGTATCAGGTTCGGTATTGATTTGAGCGGCAAGCTTTCAGCCGCAAGCCGCAAGCTTTGAGCCTCAAGCCTCAAGCCTCAAGCCTCAAGCCTGAGGCTTGCAGCTTGCAGCTTGCAGCTTGCAGCTTGCAGCTTGCAGCTTGCAGCTTGCAGCTTGCAGCTTGCAGCTTGCAGCTTGCAGCTTGCAGCTTGCAGCTTGCAGCTTGCAGCTTACGGCTTGACGCTTGGCGCTCCCTTTATAGGGTCAGCATGCACCAGCACTTCGGCCCGCGGGTAGGCGGCGTGAATGGCATCCGCCGCCCGGTCGCTGATGCCGTGGGCCACGGTCAGGGTCAGGTCGCCCGGCAGTTCCAGGTGCAGCTGCACGAACCAGTGGTTGCCTGACACCCGCGTGCGCAGGTCATGGGCCCCCAGCACGCCGGGCACGGCGCAGGCCAGTTCGAGCATATGCTGGCTGACGTCCGCCGGCAGCTCTTCATCCATCAGCACCGCGAAGCTTTCCCGGGCGATCAGGATCGCGCTCCACAGAATGTAGGCGGCGATCCCCAGGCCGAACCAGGCATCCAATTGATCGAAACCCAGCCCCGCCAGCACCAGCGCAATCAGGATGCTGCCGTTGAGCAGCATGTCCGAACGGTAGTGCAGCGAGTCGGCGCGCACCGCGTTGGAGCCGGTCTGCTTGATCACCCGGTGCTGCAGCATCAGCAGCGCCGCCGTCAGCAGCAGGGAAAACACGATCACCCCGATGCTCAGCCACGGCGCGCCGAGGGGCTCGGGATGCTTGAGCCGTTCGAACGCCTGAAACGCGATCAACACCGCACTGCCGCCGATGAACAGCGCCTGGGCCATGCCGGCCAGGGACTCGGCCTTGCCGTGGCCGTAGCGGTGATCGTCATCCGCCGGCCGCAGCGCGTAATGCACCGCCAGCAGGTTGAGCAGCGAGGTGACGCCGTCGAGGGCCGAGTCGGTGAGGCCGGCGAGCATGCTCACCGAGCCGCTCAGCCACCAGGCGACGGCTTTGGCGATGATCAGCGTACAGGCCACCGCCACCGAAGCGCGGGTCGCCAGCCGCAGAAGGCGGGCGTGTTCGGGGCTGGAGGTCATGTCGGGAGCGGTTCCTTGTTCAAGCGGCCGGTTGCAGGCCGAACATCGCCAGTTGCTGGGCGCTGCCCTTGTGCCGGATCAGGCGCGGGTCGTCCAGCGGCAAGTGGCGGCCCAGTTCGTTTTCGAGGATAGCCTGCAATTTGAGGTTATCGACCTGGCCGTCCGGGCCCACCGCCTGCTTGAGCTTGGCCGGATCGACCTGGGCCGTCTTGCCCGGCTCGAAATAAATGGCGCCGGTGGTGAAGTCCACGGCGAACGCGATCAGGCCGGGGATGATGTAGAACAGCAGGCCCACGGCGTCGAGCACCGCGATGGCCGGGTCGATCTTGCCGTCGATCTGGCCGCGCCGGTCCGGGTAGAAGATCGACCCGCACGCGGTCACTTGGGTGAGCAGGGTGGCAACCAGTGCACCGCCGATCAGGCGAAAAGGTAAACGCATGGAAAATCTCCTGAATCCTCTGATGACGAAGCGTCGTCGTGTGAAGTTAAGACCCTGACGAACACCTGGCAGTTCGCCGTTATACTCGCGACTCTGTTTGGGAGCCAGCATGATTTCTTTGCCGATCGACGATGTTCTACCCGCCCTGCGTGACGCGCTGGCGACACGCCACGAAGCCGTGCTCGAAGCCCCGCCCGGCGCCGGCAAGACCACCCGCGTGCCGCTGGCCTTGCTCGACGAGGCGTGGCTGGCCGGACAGACCATCCTGATGCTCGAGCCGCGCCGGCTGGCGGCGCGCGCGGCGGCCGAGCGGCTGGCCAGCGAACTGGGCGAGAAGGTCGGCGAGACCGTCGGCTACCGCATCCGCCTCGACAGCAAGGTCGGGCCCGGCACCCGCATCGAAGTGGTCACCGAAGGCATCCTCACCCGGCGCCTGCAGGACGACCCGGCGCTGGAAGGCGTGGGCCTTTTGATCTTCGACGAATTCCACGAACGCAGCCTCGACGCCGACCTGGCGCTGGCGCTCAGTCTGAACGGTCGCGAGCTGTTCCGGGCTGAACAGCCGCTGAAGATTTTGCTGATGTCCGCAACCCTGGAAGGCGAACGCCTGGCCGGGCTGCTGGACGATGCGCCGATCCTGCGCAGCGAAGGGCGGATGTTCCCGGTGGCCACACGCTGGGGCCGGCCGTACCAGCCCGGCGAGTACATCGATCAGCGCGTCACCCAGACCGTGCTCGAAGCCCTGCACGACGAGGCCGGCAGCCTGCTGGTGTTCCTGCCGGGGCAGGCGGAGATCCGCCGTGTCCACCAGCAATTGGCCGACGCCCTCGGCGAGCGCAGCGATGTGTTGTTGTGCCCGCTGCACGGCGAGCTGGATCTGGCCGCCCAACGCGCCGCCATCGACCCGGCCCCGGCGGGCCAGCGCAAAGTGGTACTGGCCACCAACATCGCCGAGACCAGCCTGACCATCAACGGCGTGCGCGTGGTGATCGACGCCGGACTGGCGCGGGTGCCGCGCTTCGACCCAGGCAGCGGCATGACCCGCCTCGACACCCAGCGCATCTCCCGGGCCAGCGCCACTCAGCGCGCGGGCCGGGCGGGGCGTCTGGAGCCGGGCGTGTGCTACCGCTTGTGGTCGCAGGACCAGCACGAGCAACTCGCGGCCTACGGCAGTGCGGAAATCCTTTCGGCGGACCTGGCCGGACTGGCGTTGCAATTGGGCCGCTGGGGCGTGGCGCCCAAGGATCTGGTGTGGCTGGACGTGCCGCCCGCCGCCGCGTATGGGCAGGCGCAGGACTTGTTGCAGCGTCTCGGCGCGCTGGACGGCGACGCCCTGACCCGCCACGGCCAGGCCATGGCCGAACTGCCGGCCCATCCGCGCATCGCCCATCTGCTGTTGCGCGGGCAGGCGCTGGGGCTGGCGGCGATGGCGTGCGATGTCGCCGCGCTGCTGGGTGAGCGCGACATCCTGCGCGGCGCCGGCGCCGATCTGCACAGCCGTCTGGTGTTGCTGTCCGGCGAAGAGCGGGCGGCCCGCGGTGCCCTGGGCGGCGTGCAGCGGGCACGGCAATTGGCCAGGCAATACCGCGGCTACTTGCGCGGCAAAGCGAGCGAGCCGGTGGCCGACCCCGATCACCCGCGCTGGCTCGGCGCCTTGCTGGCGCTGGCCTATCCGGACCGCGTCGCCCGGCAGCGCAAGGACGGCGGCGCCGAATACCGGCTGGCCAACGGGCGCGCGGCGCTGTTCGCCGAGGCCGACAGCCTGATGAAGGAGCCGTGGATCGTGATCGCCGACCTCGGCAGCCGTCAGGGCCAGCGCGAGGAGCGGATCTACCTGGCGGCGGATTTCGATCCGGCGCTGTTCGACTCGGTGCTGGCCGAACAGGTGCACAGCGTCGACCAACTGGACTGGGACGAGCGCGAAGGCGTGCTGCGCGCCGAGCGCCAGCGCAAGGTCGGCGAGCTGATCTTGAGCCGCGAGCCGCTGACCGGTCTGGACGAATCCGCCCGCAGCCGGGCCCTGGTCAACCTGGTGCGGCGCAAGGGGCTGGAGCTGCTGCCGTGGACACCGGAACTGCGCCAGTGGCAGGCGCGTGTGGCGCTGCTGCGGCAACTGGATCTGGATGCCAAGGACGACAGCCAATGGCCGGACGTCAGCGACGCCACGTTGCTGAAAACCCTCGAAGACTGGCTGATGCCGTATCTGGGCAAGGTCTCGCGACTCAACCATTTCGCCAGCCTCGACCTGTCGAGCATCGTGCGCAATCTGCTGCCGTGGCCGTTGCCGCAGCGGCTCGACGAACTGGCACCGCATCACCTGAGCGTGCCGTCGGGCTCGTCAATCCGCCTCGACTACAGCGAACAGCCACCGATTCTCGCGGTGCGTTTGCAGGAGCTGTTCGGCCTCGCCGACACACCGAGAATCGCCGGCGGCCGACAGGTGGTGAAACTGCACCTGCTGTCGCCCGCACGGCGGCCGGTGCAGGTCACGCAGGACCTGGCCAACTTCTGGCGCAGCACCTATGCCGAGGTGAAGAAGGATCTGAAGGGGCGCTACCCCAAGCATTACTGGCCGGACGATCCGTTGGTGGCCGAGGCGACGGCGCGGGCCAAGCCTCGGGGGACTTGAGCATCGGTGCGGGGCGGGCGCTGCGCCTGAGCGGGAGCAAGCGCCCTCGCCACAGCTCTCAGGCACCGGCCTTGGCGGTCAGCTGTTCGCGGCAGTAATCGGCGAACAGCTGCGCCGGTTTGGTCAGTTGCCCGCGCTTGAGCCAGGCCGCCACCAGGCCTGAGCCGGTGACGTCTTCGACGATGTCCACGCACACCACTTTCTTGCCGTCGTAGGTGCATTCCGAGTGCGGGCGGGTGACCAGGATCGAGAAGCCGAAGCCCTGGCCGACCATGCCGCGCACCATTTCGATGGACGGCGAGCTGAACTCGATCCGCGGGCTCAGGCCCAGTTCCTCGAACAGGCTGACGAAGTAGGTGCGGCTCGGCTGCACGTCCAGCAGGATCATCGGCTCCAGGCACAGGTCGCGCAGCGACACCTGCTTGAGCTGGGCGAAGCGGTGGTCCGCCGGCAGCAGCGCATACGGCCGCTGGGCCGGCATCAGGGGTTCGGTCTCGATGGTGGCGTCCAGGTCGTGCTTGTACAGGATCGCCAGGTCGAAGGTGCCGGAGGTCAGGCCCTGCACCAGCTCCTGCTGTTCGCCGTCGCGGATGCGGATCTTCACCCCCGGGTACAGCGCCGAAAACCCGGCCATCAGTTGCGGCAGGTACAGCGGCGCGACGGTCTCGAAGCAGCCGATGTCGATCTGCCCGGCCACCACGTCGTTGTCGGCCAGGGCGTTCTGTTCGAACTCCTTGGCCATGCGCAGCAATTCCTGGGCCTTGCGGAAGAACCGCGCGCCGCTGGGCGTCAGGGACACGCCCTGGGCGTGATGGCGGATCAGCAGCTGCACGCCGAAGCTGTCCTCCAGCCCCTTGATCGCCGTGGAGATCGCCGGCTGGGCGATGTACAGCTTGCGCGACGCTTCGGCGACGCTGCCGCACTCGACGGTGGTGATGAAGTACTTCAACTGACGCAGGTTGTAAGCGGCCACGGCAAACCTCAGGTCGAACGGATCTCGACATCCACGCAATTCATGTGCCGCCATCCTCCGTTCCGGCGACGGTGTTTTTTGTCCCTGAACAATAGCCTCATACGCGCGCGAGGGGTTTGTCCGCTGGTTAGCTTTTTCATTGCCTGCGAAGACATTTTTACTGGTTTTGCCGCTCGCGGGGGTGAGCGACTATCGACCGCACAAGAAGGCATCACACCTCACCAGGGAGCATCCGACCGTGTTCGAACGTGCAGACTGGCAGCGCAAGGCCGCTGTGTTGAGTTTCCCCGACCTCGCCGTGATCGGCGGCAAGCATTGCGCCGCGCAGTCGGGGCAGACCTTTGTGGCGGTCAACCCGGCGACCGGCGCGCACCTGGCGGATGTCGCCGCGTGCGGCGAGGCCGACGTCGAGGCGGCGGTGGCCAATGCGCGGCAGGCGTTCGACAGCGGCGTCTGGTCCGGGCGTTCGCCCGTGGAGCGCAAGCAGGTGCTGCTGCGGCTGGCCGAGCTGGTCCTGGCCCACCGCGATGAACTGGCGCTGCTCGATTCGCTGAACATGGGCAAACCGGTGATGGACGCCTACAACATCGACGTGCCGGGCGCCGCCGGGGTGTTGCGCTGGTACGCCGAAAGCCTCGACAAACTCTATGACCAAGTGGCGCCGAGCGCCGCGGACGTGCTGGCCACCATCACCCGCGAAGCGCTGGGCGTGGTCGCCGCCGTGGTGCCGTGGAACTTCCCGCTGGACATGGCCGTGTGGAAACTCGCCCCGGCGCTGGCGGCCGGCAACTCGGTGATCCTCAAGCCCGCCGAGCAGTCGCCGTTCTCCGCGTTGCGCCTGGCCGAACTGGCGCTGGAGGCCGGGTTGCCGCCGGGCGTGCTCAACGTGCTGCCGGGGCTCGGCGAACAGGCCGGTCAGGCGCTGGGCCTGCACCCGGACGTCGATTGCCTGGTGTTCACCGGCTCGACGCAAGTGGGCAAATACTTCATGCAGTACTCGGCGCAATCGAACCTCAAACAGGTGTGGCTGGAGTGCGGCGGCAAGAGCGCCAACCTGGTGTTCGCCGATTGCCGTGACCTGGATCTGGCGGCGCAGAAAGCCGCATTCGGCATCTTTTTCAACCAGGGCGAGGTCTGTTCGGCCAACTCGCGGCTGCTGGTCGAGCGCTCGATCCACGACGAATTCGTCGAACGCCTCAAGGCGCAGGCCGAGCGCTGGCAGCCGGGGGATCCGCTGGATCCGGCGAGCGCCGCCGGGGCGATGGTCGACGGCCGTCAGACCGCGACGGTCCTGCGCTTCATCCGCGAGGCCGAGCGCGAAGGCGCGACGCTGGTCTGCGGCGGCCGGCAATTGACCTTCAACGGCTCGCAGAACTTCATCCAGCCGACGATCCTCACCGGCGTGCGGCCGTCCATGGCGCTGTTTCGCGAAGAGGTGTTCGGCCCGGTGCTGGCGGTGATCCCGTTCGACGATGAGGCCCACGCCTTGCAACTGGCCAACGACAGCGTCTACGGTCTGGCGGCGTCGCTGTGGACCGATGACCTGCACCGCGCCCACCGGGTGGCCCGGCGATTGCGGGCGGGAACGGTGTCGGTCAACAGCGTCGATGCGCTGGACGTCACCGTGCCGTTCGGCGGCGGCAAGCAGTCCGGTTTCGGCCGCGACCTGTCGCTGCATTCGTTCGACAAATACACCCAGCTGAAAACCACCTGGTTTCAGCTGCGCTCATGACAGCCGCTCACAACAAGAAGGAGATCCGGCGATGACCACCTCACGTGAAACCCGCGACTACCAGGCCGCCGATGCAGCGCACCACATTCATGCGTTCGTCGACCAGAAAGCCCTCAACGACGAAGGCCCGCGGGTGATGGTGCGCGGCGAGCGCCTGCACCTGTGGGACAACGACGGGCGGCGCTACCTGGACGGCATGTCCGGCCTGTGGTGCACCAACCTGGGCTACGGACGCCAGGACCTGAACGCCGCCGCCAGCCGGCAGCTGGAGCAGTTGCCGTACTACAACATGTTTTTCCACACCACCCACCCGCAGGTGATCGAGCTGTCCGAGCTGCTGTTCAGCCTGTTGCCGGGGCACTACAGCCACGCGATCTACACCAACTCCGGCTCCGAGGCCAACGAGGTGCTGATCCGCACGGTGCGCCGCTACTGGCAGGTGCTGGGCAAGCCCGAGAAGAAGATCATGATCGGCCGCTGGAACGGCTATCACGGTTCGACCCTGGCGGCGACGGCGCTGGGCGGGATGAAGTTCATGCACGAGATGGGCGGCATGCTGCCCGACATCGAGCACATCGACGAGCCGTACTTCTTCGCCCACGGCGGCGAGCTGACCCCGGCGGAATTCGGCCTGCGGGCGGCGCGGCAGCTGGAGGCGAAGATCCTCGAACTGGGCGCGGACAGGGTCGCCGGCTTCATCGCCGAACCGTTCCAGGGCGCGGGCGGCATGATTTTCCCGCCGGAAAGCTACTGGCCGGAGATCCAGCGCATCTGCCGTCAGTACGACGTGCTGCTGTGCGCCGATGAGGTGATCGGCGGCTTCGGCCGCACCGGCGAATGGTTCGCCCACGAGCATTTCGGCTTCGAGCCGGACACCCTGTCCATCGCCAAGGGCCTGACCTCCGGCTACATCCCCATGGGCGGCCTGATCCTGTCGAAGCGGATGGCCGAAGTGCTGGTGGAGCAGGGCGGGGTGTTCGCGCACGGCCTGACCTATTCCGGGCACCCGGTGGCGGCGGCGGTGGCCATCGCCAACCTCAAGGCGTTGCGCGACGAGGGCGTGGTGACGCGGGTCAAGGACGACATCGGGCCGTACCTGCAGCAGTGCCTGCGCGAGGTCTTCGGCAACCACCCGCTGGTGGGCGACATCCAGGGCGCGGGCATGGTGGCGGCGCTGCAACTGGCCGAGGACAAGGCCACCCGCAAGCGCTTCGCCAACGAGAACGACATCGCCTGGCGCTGCCGCACGATCGGCTTCGAGGAAGGCGTGATCATCCGCTCGACCCTGGGCCGGATGATCATGGCGCCGGCGCTGATCGCCAGCCGTGAAGAGATTGATGAGCTGGTGGGCAAGACCCTCAAGGCGCTGGACCGTACGGCGCAGGAATACGGTCGCCTCTGAGACCGTCGTTCGGCTCAAGGGCCTCATCGCGGGCAAGCCCGCTCCCACACGGGATCTGTGCCAGGCACGAATCCCCTGTGGGAGCGGGCTTGCCCGCGATGGCGGCCGTCCATTCAACGCACTTGCAACGTTTTGCACCCCTTCCGGGCACCCCCGCCCGCAGCGCCCTTTCGCGGTGCCGCCTACCCAGTTTTTTCATCGTTCGCGTCTAACTATTTCCTCGTTTTCCTGACGCCTGGCCTGGGTCAACATCGATTCGGCCAGCGCAACGCGTTGCCCGCCAGAGTCCGCAGAGACCGCAGCGGACAACCGCCCGAACGCCGCTGGCCGTACTGCCCATGACAACTAAATCAACAGCGTTGGGAGTGCTCCATGATCCAGTCCTTGTTCACCCGTCTTGCTTGTCCCCTGGCGGTCACCGCCATCGCCGCCTCGGCCGCCACTGGCGTCCAGGCCGGCACCCTGTCGATCGGCCACACCACGTGGGTCGGCTACGGCACCCTGTACCTGGCCCAGGACCTGGGCTACTTCAAGGAAAACGGCCTGACCGTCGAACTGCCGGTGGTCGAGGAAGCCTCGATGTACATGGCCGCCCAGGCCTCCGGCCAACTGTCCGGCTCGGCCTCCACCATCGATGAAGTGCTCAAGTACCGCCCGCAGTTCTGCTTCAAGGCCGTGGCCGCGCTGGACGACAGCCATGGCGGCGACGGCGTGCTGGTGGGCAAGCACGTCAAGAGCCTGCAAGAGCTCAAGGGCCAGGCCGTGGCCGTCAACGAAGGCTCGACCTCGCAGTTCTGGCTGTCGTACCTGCTGAAGAAAAACGGCATGAGCATGAGCGACATCACCGTGCAGAACATGACCGCCGACGACGCCGCCACCGCGTTCATCGCCGGGCGCGTGCCGGCCGCCGTGACCTGGGAGCCGCACCTGTCGATGGTGCGCGACAAGCAGCAGGGCAAGGTGCTGATCGACAGCAGCAGCACGCCGGGCGTGATCGTCGATGTGGTGGCGCTCAATTGCTCGGTGATCGAGAAGCAGCCGCAGGACGTCAAGGCGCTGGTCGCCGGCCTGTACAAGGCCGTGCAGTACACCAAGGACCATCCGCAGAAGGCCTACGAAATCATGGCCAAGGGCGTGGGCGGTTACCTGTCCGATCCGAAGGCGCTGGCCGCCGCCGCCCAGGGCGTGCGCTTCTACGACCAGGCCATGAGCGAGAAGCTGTTGGGCAAGCCGGGCGAGCCGGGCGACAGCGAACCGCTGATCAAGCTGGCCAACGAGACCGCCAGCGAACTGCAAGGCAAACCGTTCAATGTCAGCAACGACGATCTGGTGGACAACCGTTTCGTCAGCCCGCTCTAGGAGGCCGGTCATGTTCAAGCGCAATTCGTGGCTGAGCCGCTGCATCACGCCCAAGACCGGTTTGCCGGTGCCGGTGGTGTGGAGCGCCAGCGGCCTGGCCTGGGTGTTGTTGGTGGGCCTGTGGGCCGGGCTGTCCTACGGCGGCGTCGTGCCGGGCATGTTCTTGCCGACCCCCGGCGCGGTGGTGGAAGCGGCCCTGCGCCTGAGCCGCGACGGCACCCTCGGCCAGCATGTCTGGGCCAGTGTCGAGGTGGTGATGGTCGGCTTCATCGTGTCGTCGCTGGTGGCGGTGCCGCTGGGGCTGCTGATGGGCAGTTTCCGCATCGTCCAGGCGTTCCTCGAACCGATGGTCAATTTCATCCGCTACCTGCCGGTGACCTCGTTCGTGCCGCTGTTCATCCTGTGGATCGGCATCGGCCTGGAGCAGCGGGTGTCGGTGATCATCTTCGGCGTGTTCTTCCAGCAACTGGTGATGGTGGCGGACGTGTCCAAGGGCATCTCCAAGGATCTGATCAACGCCTCCTACACCCTGGGCTCCAACCGCCGCGACGCGGTGCTGCACGTGATCGCCCCGGCCTCGCTGCCCGGTGTGCTCGACACCTTGCGGGTGACCATGGGCTGGGCCTGGACCTACCTGGTGGTGGCCGAGCTGGTCGCCGCCTCCAGCGGCCTGGGTTACCTGAGCCTCAAGGCCATGCGCGGCTTTCAGGTGGATGTGATCTTTCTCGCCATCGCGATCATCGGCCTGCTGGGCCTGGTCACCGATCAACTGTTCCGCTTTCTGCGTTTGAGGATTGCCGCATGGGCTCAGTAACCGCCGCCAACCATCGTTTCGTCGAACCGGTCGCCGCGCCGGCCCAGGCCGCCCCGCGGTTGCAGGTGGACAAGGTCAGCCTGCGCTACAGCAAGCCCGGCGGCGGCACGTTCACCGCGCTGGAGGAAGTGTCGTTCGAGGTGCCGGACCAGCAGTTCGCGGTGCTGGTGGGGCCGTCGGGCTGCGGCAAGTCGAGCCTTTTGTACCTCACCGCCGGGCTGGCCGAACCCACCGGCGGCCAGATCTACGTCGGCGGCCAGCAGGTGCAGGGCCCCGGCGCGGACCGCGGCATGGTGTTCCAGAGCTACACGCTGTTCCCGTGGCTGACGGTGCGCCAGAACGTCGAGTTCGGCCTCAAGCGCCGGGGCCTGCCGGCGGCGCGGCGCAAGGAGATCGTCGACCACTACGTGCATGAGGTCGGCCTGTCCGGGTTCGCCGACAACTACGCCAAGCAGCTGTCCGGCGGCATGATGCAGCGGGTGGCGATTGCCCGGGCGCTGGCCAACGATCCGCAGATCCTGCTGATGGACGAGCCCTTCGGCGCCCTCGACAGCCAGACCCGCCTGCAGATGCAGCAACTGCTGCTGCGGGTGTGGGGCAACAGCAAGAAGACCGTGCTGTTCGTGACCCACGACATCGACGAGGCCATCCTGCTCGGCGACCGGGTCTACGTGATGGGCGCCAGGCCCGGGCGGATCAAGCAGATCCTCGACGTGCCGATCGAACGCCCGCGTTCGCTGGACATGGTCATGGAGCGCTCGTTCATCGACATGAAGCGGCAGATCTTCGGGCTGCTGCACGACGACCTCGATGAGGCCCACTGAAAGTCCCGCACACCCCTAAGACAGGTAGGGGCGAGCCTGCTCGCGATGACGGCGTGTCGGTCGGCGCAGAAGCCGGACCGCCGCCCGGAGCCGGCCTGCTCGCTCAAGGATGACGGTGGTCAGGGGGTAGGCGGCAACAGGAACCGCGCGACCATCGGCAAATGGTCGGAAATGCGCAAGGTGTCGTCCTGGCGCACGCGAGCCTCGACCCGTTTGACCTTTGGGCTGTGGAACAGGAAGTCCACCGTGCGGTCCGGGCCGTTCAGGGCCGGATCGTTGGGGTAGTGGGTCAGCCATTGGGCGCGGTCGATGCCGCCGGCCTCGTTGTTGGTCGGGATCATCGGGTACTTGTCCCACAGCAGGTGCAGCGCACTGTCGGCGGCGTAGGGCGTGCGCTGCTCCGCCGGCAGGCGCCGGTACTGGCCCAGGGGCAACAGGTTGAAGTCGCCGCCGATCAGCCACGCGATGCCGTGGCTTTCGTGCTTGTCGAGCACCTTGGCCACCGCCGTCACTTGCGCCTGGGCGGTGTCGGAGGAGGCCTCTGTGGAGGGCCGGGCACGTTCCAACAGGGTGTTGAGCACCACCAGTTGGCCGCCGTCGCTCAAGGGCAGCGCCGTGCTGAGCAAGGCGTTTTTCGGTTGGAACTGGCGACTGATGACGTTGGCCGGCGCCACCGGCAGTTGCAGGCGTTCGGCGTGTTCGATGCGGTAGCGGGAGAGGGTGGCGAGCTGCCGGCCGACGCTGCCGAAGATGTGCGGGTCGGGGACGAAATCGGCCTTCCAGTCGAAGGCGTGGGCGCTGCACGGGTAGAGGTCGGTGAGGCGTTCCTGCAACAGCTTCAGTTGGTTCCGGTAGCCGCTGGCCTTGGCGCCGTCGTCCAGTTCCTGCAACAGCACGATGTCGGGCTGCTCGTCGCGGACCACCCGCGCCACTTCGTCGAGGCTGAAGGCCATGTCGTCGGCGGTCGGGGCTTCATCCTCGCCGTGGGCCAGGTCGTTCCAGAACACGTAGCGCTTGCCGGCCAGGTACTGGACGTTCCAGGTCATCACCTTGAGCGCCTGGCCGGGCACCAGCACCGGCGGTTGCCCGGAGCAACCGACCGGCAAGGTTTCCCGGGCGTCGGGGCGCCAGGTCAGGCTGTAGACCGCAATCCCGGCAAGGGCGGCGGCGAACAGCACGGGCAGCAGGATGTAGCGCAGCAGTCGGGTCATGGCTCAACGCATCGCGTTCTGCAAAGTGGCCCCGAGCATAACCGAGACCCGTCGCCGGGCCCAAGGCCAGAGCGGTCAGACCGTTCCGTTTCGCTTGTCGGGCAGTTCGCTGATGAGCATGAACAGACGGAACAGCACCACGCTGGTGAACAGTTGCAGGAAGCTCTGGGCGCTGTCGATCAGCACCGCGACCAGCGGGTTCTGCGGCTCGGGGTAGACCTGCAGGGTCATGCCCTTGAGCAGCCACAGCGGCCCCATCACGCACAGGATGCAACCCAGGATCCGCAGGAAGTGCCCGCGGGTCAGGCGCAGGCTTTCCTTCATCGCCTGCAGCGGGCCGAAGCCGCGCAGCACCAGCAGGTACTCGCCGAACGCCAGGGTGACCATCAGCCACAGCCCCGGCAGGAAATACAGCGACAGGCCGAGCAGGATCAGCAGGGTGTTGAGGGCGGTCAGCACCGCGAAGCGCGGCCACAGGCGGGCGGACATGGCCAGCAGGTCGCGCACGAGCGGGGACTCGCCGCGGGTGCGGGCGTCGAGGAACAGGATCAGGGCGGCGGTGTACAGCGGGTACACCAGCAGGCCGACGATCACGCTGATCGCGGAGACGCTGTCCGGGTCGCCGGCGCGGTCGACCATCTGCTGCAGGAACGCCTCGAAGATCACCAGCGGCAGGCACAGCTGGACGATCCGCCCCAGATGGCGTTTGAAGAAGTACAGGGAGTCGCGCAGCACATCGAAGGCATTCATCAGTCGGTATCGCAGGTCAAAAACAGTGGCTCACTTTAACCGATGACGCCTTCGGCTGCGCAAACGTAAACGTTCGGTAAAGACCATTGAAACATTCTGTCGCTGCCTCCATTACACAGGTGCGCCCCGACCGATGTGGACGGGGGCGACGTTATCCCCGGCAATCTGTGAGGTCGCCATGAACACCGAAGAACAAACCCTGATCGATGGACTGTTTTCCCGCCTGCAGCAGGCCGAGACGGAGGCAGCCCCGCGCGACGCCCAGGCCGAGGCGCGGATCAAGGAACACCTGACGCGCCAGCCGGCCGCAGGTTATTTCATGACCCAGGCGATTCTGGTGCAGGAGGCCGCCCTCAAGAGCCTCGACGAACAGAACAAGCAACTGACCCAGCAGGTCCAGCACCTGCAGGCCGAACTGCAATCGGCCAAGGCCCAGACCGCGGCCCCGGCCCCGAGCGGCGGCGGGTTCCTGTCCAGCATCTTCGGCGGCAGCCCGCGCCCGGCGGCCGCACCGGCCCAGAGCGCCGCGCCGGCCACCGGCGGCTGGCGCGAACCGGCCCCGTCGAACTACGGCGCACCGCCTGCGCAGCAGAACTTCGGCGCCCCGCCACCCAACTACGCGCCGCAGCAGGCCGCCCCTTCGGCGGGCAGCAGCTTCCTCGGCGGCGCCCTGAAGACCGCCGCCGGCGTGGCGGGCGGGGTGATGCTGGCGCAAGGCATCAGCAGCCTGTTCAGCCACAACCAGCAGCCGCAGGAAATCGTCGAGGTGATCAAGGAAGTGCCGGAGCCGGCCAGCGACCAGGGCAACAACGGCTGGGGCGACGAGCAGCGCTATGCGGGCAATGACCAGGGCGGCTTCACCGACACCGACTACGGCGACGACAACTCGTCGTTCTTCGACGACGACGATTCCTACGTCTGACCAACGGTAACGCCTACACCTTGTGGCGAGGGCGCTTGCTCCCGCTGGCGTGCGCAGCAGGCCTGTCTCTTGAAGGACGCGCCGCTTCGACGCCCGGCGGGAGCCAGCGCCCTCGCCACATTGCCGATTACTGGCATACTGAGCGCCTTTTTCGGGCCTGGCGCCTGATCCGGCTCATGCGCGTTGGCGCCCACAGGTATTCCGGTGAAAAAAATCGCAGTGTTCGCCGACGTGCAGAACCTCTACTACACCGTGCGTCAGGCCTACGGTTGCCACTTCAACTACGCGGCGCTGTGGGCGGACGTCAGCCGCCAGGGCCAGATCGTCGAGGCCTACGCCTACGCCATCGACCGCGGCGACAGCAAACAGCAGCAGTTCCAGCAGATCCTGCGCAACCTGGGCTTCACCGTGAAGCTCAAGCCCTACATCCAGCGCAGCGACGGCTCGGCCAAGGGCGACTGGGACGTGGGCATCACCCTCGACATCATGGACGCGGCCGACCACGTCGACGAAATCGTCCTGGCCTCCGGCGACGGCGACTTCGACATGCTGCTGGAGCGCGTCGCCCACAAGCACGGCGTGCAGACGGTGGCCTACGGCGTGCCGGGCCTGACCGCCAACTCACTGATCCGCGCCGCCGGCCGCTACGTGCCGATCGACGGCGCGTTGTTGCTCAAGCATTGATTTGAACGGAGCCCACCCGGTTTGGAACGCATTGCAGTCATCGACTTCGAAACCACCGGCATCTCGCCCAGCAGCAGTTGCCGCGCCACGGAAATCGCCGTGGTCATGCTGGAGAACGGACGCATCGTCGAGCGTTACCAGAGCCTGATGAACGCCGGCGTGCGCGTCCCGGCCTTCATCGAACAACTGACCGGCATCAGCAACGCCATGCTGCGCACCGCGCCCTCGGCCGAGCAGGTGATGAACGAGGTCAACGAATTCGTCGGCACCACGCCGCTGCTGGCGCACAACGCCGCGTTCGACCAGAAGTTCTGGGACTTCGAACTGGGCCGGATCAAACGCACCCGCCTGCAGAACTTCGCCTGCTCGCTGCTGCTGGCCCGGCGCCTGATGCCGGCGGCGCCGAACCACAAGCTCGGCACCCTCACCGCTTTCGCCAACCTGCCCCACACCGGCCAGGCCCACCGGGCGATGGCCGACGCCGAAATGGCGGCCAACCTGCTGGCCCACATGGCGGACGACCTGCGCAACCGGCACGGGGTGCGGGAGATTTCCCATGATTGGCTGTGCCGGTTGCAGAAGGTGCCGGCGGCGAAGGTGGGGGAGCATTTGCGGCGCTGCCGGGTGGGGTAGCGCTGCGGGCGTTCCGTCAGGTCACGGGGTTTCTGGTTCGGTGACGGTGGTTTTCTCTGGAAAGAACAGGCTGTCCAGTGCGCGGAAGGCAAGGGGCAGGTCGGTGCGGAAGGAGGGTTTCGAATAGGTTTTGTAGATCACTCTGCCTTCTTCCTTGGCAGCTCTGGCTTTTATAGCCTCATGGTTGTTCTTCCAATACTGTCCAAGTTGTACCCTGTCGAGGTTGTTCAGAATGGCTGAGAGACTGGACTCATCCTTTGGATTATTGACATCTTTGAGAGTATTGTTTGCGAAGTTCAATAGGTATTCGGAGAAGTGAAGGAGGCCGTCGGAGCTTTTCGGGTCGAAGCAAACAGAAAACAGGTATTCCGAAAAGGCCTTCGAGATTCCGTTTTTGTCTTCGCGGCCGCTTTCGTCGAAGACCCCGCAGTCATCGATGATTACGTTTCCAAACCTGGATAGGAGGATGTCTTTTATATCCTGTTTTTTGTGTTTTATCTTTTCTTCCCAAGTTTTAGTGTTCTTTGAAAGTGTGAAGGTCTCTTCGTAGCGGCCGAATAGTTTGAGTGGGTCTGTCGCATTGATTTCTTCAAGTATGTTTTTGCCGCTTTCGATGTATTGCTTTTTGAATAGGTTGAACATGAATTGACTGATTTCTCGGGCTTGATCTTTCGTCTCTTCGACATGGCCCGAGTGTAGCGGCTTTTCATTGCCGTGCAGCATGAGTGCCTGCCAAAGGCGGTTGCGCTTGGTCTTGATCGTGCAGTAGTGCCTGAAAGTCATCAGGTCAAGCAGTCCCAAGACTCCTCGCTCTGGCGAGGCCAGTCTCTCGATGATCCCGGCGTTTCCTTTTGCGTCCCCGTAGACGTGTTTGACGATGGCGGATTCCGCCGGTGAAAGATGCGAAGCGGAGTTCTGTTCTTGGCTGGTGATGTTCTCGTCAAGGAACTTCGCGATGTACCGGACAGCGGTGCTGCGAAAGTCATTGAGTTCATCGCCACCCAACAAGGAGTGCTTGGGTAGCGTGTCGATCAGATAGTAAATGATCGTGACGGCCTTCTCTGTCTCAAGCGTGCCGCTGTGGTTTGCCACGATCCGCCAGAATTCATGTTGTCCCGACTCCTTGTCCAACGGCGGAAGTACGGAAATCTGATCCAGATAGGGTTTGATGGTCGTGGTCTTGAAAAGCTTGTCTTTTTTGTTCAAAAGAAAGCGATGGGATTCCCACGAAATGGGTTTGGAAAGTTTGGCGATCAGATGGAGGTGCCTTTCCAGAGGGCGGCTCTTTCCTTGGAAAACTGCCCTGGATCGCGTCTCGGACTCCGAAAATTGGTCGGCGTCCACTTTAGGTGCGTCAAATATCCTGGATAGGAGGAAATGTATAGTTGGGGTAACGACCAGTTGTGTCTTGAAAGATTCGTAGAAGTCAGAGTTTTTTAGCTTGTTGCCTTCTGCTGTCCAGCTAAATGTTCCGGATTTTCCACTGGTTTCGCTCTCGTAAATCTTGCGAAAGGTTGCGGGTGAGTAGATGAAGATCAGTGTCAAGTGAAGAATGTCGAGCTTGTTGAAGTCGTTCTCGTTGAAATCGATTTTGTCGATGTCTAGCAGCACCAATGTGTTAATCAGTCGCTTGATCTTGCGAATGTCGCCGATGAATGGAGTGTAGCGGTGGAAATCTTTGTCGTTGAATAGGTGAGTCAGTTCGCGGGACAGTAGTTTAAGTTTGTCGGCTGCGTCGTTGGAAAGGTTTAGTGGCTTGCTCAAGGCGTTATCGAAGTAGCGTGATACAAAGTCTGCGAGATCTTGAGCGCTGAGGAATATGCTCGTTTTGATATTGACGAATTTCTCGAGGAATTCCTGGGTCTTTTCAGAGTCCGCGTTTTCCGGTGTGACGTTTATCTTTGAGGTGTCATAGCAAATAACATAGTTAATGCTAGGGAGCTGAAAGCTACGTTTTATTGAAAACAGAATGCTTTTGGCCGATGACCAATGCATGCGATCAAGGTCGTCAACAACGACGATAATTCTTGCATTGATGTTTTTTAGGACAAATTTCATTTCCTCAAGGGTCGAGTCTATCGAGTCGCTGTTGAGCGAAAGCGTCGTTTTTATGTCGAGCAAAGAAGTCTTTTTCTTGTCCTTGACCAGATTTTCGTAACGCTTGAACAGCGGGCGCAACGACGGGGCGAAAACATGCTGTTGAATCGTGCTAATGAGATCGTCGATGAATTTCTCTGTGAGGTCTGTACCATCTTCGTAGCGCAAGGGCTCGAAGTGATGGACGATGATGCGTCCGCCCTTATTTTTCCAGTAATTGCAGCAAAGCTTCACGAAGCTAGATTTTCCCGCCCCCCAAGGCGCATCGATGCCGAATACCAGGCTTTCGGATGAACCACCGTTGAGGACGCGTTCTGCGAAAATGTCGGCGCGATCTTTGATGTCCAGTAGATCTTCCTCTGACTTCTCGATCTCGCGGTCGCTGATGAAGTACGGGTGAGCTTCGCCTTTGCGGAACGTTTGCAGAAAAGCTCTGATCATCGCGACCCACGCAATGATCACAGGCGAAGCGGACAGACAGACGAGTTGCGAGAAGTTCAGCTTCTCCAGGTGTTTTGCATAGAACTCGTTGCCGAACCCGTCGCTGCTGAACGAAAGGTAAAAGCCGAGCAGGGTGACGAGCAGCAAGTCGAACCGGTAGCTTTTGATCAGCTTGCTTGACGCCTTGAGGGTGCCTCGGCTGACGACATAGATCAGGCAGGAAGCGACGCCGAATGCCGCAAGCGCGAGGATCCAGGCATCCAGCTGCAACGACACGAGATGTTTGTTCAGCAGAACCCCGATGATTCGGCCGATGGCCCAGGCCTCGCCGGCAAGGATGCCGGAGAGGAAAAACTGCAGGAGGGGGGTGATTTCGCTGCCGCGCAGTCCTTTGCTGTATTCCGAGAAGCGCATTCTCTTTCCTTGTAGATTCCCGATTGCTGCGTGGAGGCCGACAACGGTGGCCCTTCAGCGTGATGTCAGAATGTTATCTGCGCCCGAGCGTTTACCCAAGCAACGGAGCCTTCAACGCGCGATCAGTCGGCTGCGCTTTTCGGCGCACCTTCGATATGCCCCAACGGCACCCGCTTCTCTATCGCGCTCGACAGCACGATGGACGTCTTGCTGAAACCGAATTTCGCCACCCGGTCGATCAGTTGCTCCAGCTCCGGCATGGAGCCCACCGCCGCCTGCATGATCACGCAGGGGTCGCCGGTGACGCGGTGGCATTCGGTGAGCTGCGGAATTTTGATCAGGTCGTCGTAGGCCTTCTGGTTGCCGTGCTGGTTCAGGCGCAGTTCGATGACGCAGCGGATCGGCAGGCCGAGCTTGGCCATGTCGACTTTGGCCTGATAGCCGGTGATCACGCCGCTGGCCTCCAGTTTGGCCACGCGCTCGGCCACGGCGGGGGCGGAGAGGTTCACTTTGCGGGCGAGGTCGGCGTAGGACGCGCGACCGTTTTCCAGCAGGGCGCCGAGCAGCATGCGGTCGTACTTGTCCATGGGCGGACTCCTGAAAAGGCCAGACTTTCGAAATGACGGTTGATCGGCGTGATCTCCGTGATTTCAAAAGTGTACCGGTGCGATAAACAGGTTTTGTAACTTATTTTTAGCGGTTGGCCTTTCTAGAATAGGCGGTCTCCCTGCCTTGATGCCGAGTTGCTCCCATGTCTGCCGTGCGCCGTTTTTCCCTGCCGTTGATCGCCGCGTTCTTTGCGCTGTACGTGATATGGGGATCGACCTACCTGGTGATCCGTCTCGGCGTCGAGCATTGGCCGCCACTGATGCTCGGCGGCGTGCGCTTCGTGATCGCCGGCAGCCTGATGTACGGATTCCTGCGCTGGCGCGGGGTGCCGGCGCCGACCTGGGCGCAGTGGAAGGCGGCGGGGCTGATCGGGATCCTGCTGCTGAGCTTCGGCAACGGCGCGGTGACGGTGGCCGAACACACCGGCGTGGCCTCAGGCGTGGCGGCGCTGGCCGTGGCGACGGTGCCGCTGTTCACCTTGCTCTTCGGCTACTTCTGGGGCGCGCGCAACACCCGCCTGGAATGGGCCGGGGTGGCGATGGGGATCCTCGGCATCGCGATGCTCAACATGGGCTCCAACCTGCAGTCCAGTCCGCTGGGGGCGGCGCTGCTGATCTTCGCGGCGGCGGCCTGGGCCTTCGGCTCGGTGTGGAGCAAGCACTTGCCGCTGCCCCAGGGCGCCATGGCCAGCGCGGCGGAGATGCTCGTCGGCGGCGTGGTGCTGCTGATCGGCAGCGCGGCCAGCGGCGAGCGCCTGGAGGCCATGCCGCCGCTGGACGGCTGGCTGGCGCTGGCGTACCTGATCTTCTTCGGCTCGATCATCGCCTTCAACGCCTACATGTACCTGCTCAAGCACGTGCGCCCGGCGGCGGCCACCAGTTATGCCTACGTCAATCCGGCGGTGGCGGTGCTGCTGGGGATCGTGTTTGTGGGCGAGACCATCGGCGTCGAGGAAGCGTTGGCGATGCTGGTGATCATCAGCGCGGTGGTGCTGATCGGCCTGCCGCAATGGCGGCGGGGGGCGGAGCGTCCGGCGGTCGCGGCGGCGCCGACAGAATCCCGGGCGAATTAGGGTAAACTGCGCGCCATTGCACACTCGTTGCACCTTTGCGCTGAATTTTCCTACGGTACTCCCATGACTTTCGCCACCCTTGGCCTGATCGAACCTCTGCTGCGCGCCCTCGAGACGCTCGGCTACCAGACCCCGACGCCGGTGCAGGCCCAGGCCGTTCCGGCAGTGCTGGCCGGCCGCGACCTGATGGCGGCGGCCCAGACCGGCACCGGCAAGACCGCCGGTTTCGCCTTGCCGCTGCTGCAACTGTTGACGATGGAAGGGCCGAAGGTCGCCGCCAACTCGGTGCGCGCGCTGATCCTGGTGCCGACCCGCGAGCTGGCCGAGCAGGTTCACGAGGCCGTGCGCCAGTACGCCGGGCACCTGCCGCTGCGCACCTACGCGGTGTACGGCGGCGTCAGCATCAACCCGCAGATGATGAAGCTGCGCGGCGGCGTCGACCTGCTGGTGGCGACCCCGGGCCGTCTGCTCGACCTGTTCCGCCAGAACGCACTGAAGTTCAACCAGTTGCAGACCCTGGTGCTGGACGAAGCCGACCGCATGCTCGACCTGGGCTTTTCCGAAGAGCTGGCGAACATTTACCGCGCCCTGCCGAAGAAACGTCAGACGCTGCTGTTCTCCGCGACCTTCTCCGACGACATTCGCCTGCTGGCCGGGCAGATGCTCAACGATCCGCTGAGCATCGAGGTCAGCCCGCGCAACGTCGCCGCCAACACCGTCAAGCAATGGGTGGTGACGGTGGACAAGAAGCGCAAGTCCGAACTGTTCGTGCACCTGATGCGCAAGAACAAGTGGAAGCAGGTGCTGGTGTTCGCCAAGACCCGCAACGGCGTCGATGCGCTGGTGGAGAAGCTCCAGGGCCTGGGCGTGAACGCCGACGGCATCCACGGCGACAAGCCCCAGGCGACCCGGCAGCGGGCGCTGGACCGCTTCAAGCTCGGCGAGGTGCAGATCCTGGTGGCCACCGACGTGGCGGCCCGGGGCCTGGACATCGAAGACCTGCCGCTGGTGGTCAACTTCGATTTGCCGATCGTGGCCGAAGACTACATCCACCGCATCGGCCGTACCGGCCGGGCGGGCTCCACCGGCCAGGCGATTTCGCTGGTGTGCGCCGATGAGGTGAACCTGCTGTCGGCCATCGAGATGCTGACGCGCCAGACGCTCAAGCGCGAGAACGAACCGGACTTCGAACCGGATCATCGCGTTCCGGACACCGACGCCAGCGGCCAGGTGATCAAGAAGCCGAAGAAACCGAAAAAACCGAAAGTGACCGGCGGCAAGCGCAACCTGGGCAAGTGGGTGGACAGCGGCGACACGGCGGTGTCGGAACCTGCGATAAAGCCTGTGCGAAAAGTACCGGCGTTCAACACCGGGCCTCGTAAGAGGAAGCCTTGATGGCAGCGGCAAGCTACAAGCTACAAGCTACAAGCTACAAGCCAGCTTGCGGCTTGCGGCTTGCGGCTTGCAGCTTGCCGCTTATAGCTTGCCGCTGCTCCTGAGCCAATCAATCATTCCGAGCCCCGCCGTCCGCCCGCTGGCGAAACACGCCGTCAGCAGATAGCCCCCGGTCGGCGCTTCCCAGTCGAGCATCTCGCCGGCGCAGAACACTCCCGGCAACGCCTTGAGCATCAGCCGTTCATCCATGGCCTCGAACGTTACGCCGCCGGCGCTGCTGATCGCTTCGTCCAGCGGGCGCGTCTTCACCAGCGTCAGCGGCAGGGCCTTGATCGCCCGGGCGAGCAGCGCCGGGTCGGCGAAGGTCTGGGCGTCGGTCAGTTCCCGCAGCAGTGCCGCCTTCACCCCGTCGATCCCGAGCTGGCTGTGCAGATGCTTGGCCATCGAGCGCGAGCCGCGGGGTTTGCTCAAGGCGGCCTGGATCTTATCCACAGGCCGGCCCGGCAGCAGGTCGATGTGCACAACGGCTGCGCCGTGGCGGTTGATCGCCTCGCGGATCGGCGCCGACAGCGCGTAGACCAGGCTGCCTTCGATGCCGGTGGCGGTGATGACGCATTCGCCCAGGCGCGGGGTGTCGTCGTTCAGGCCGATGCCGATGTTCTTCAGCGGTGCGCCGGCGAATTTGCTGACCATCAGATCGCTCCACGCCGACACCTCGAAGCCGCAATTGCTCGGCTGCAACGGCGCCAGTCCTACGCCGTGTTGCTCCAACGCCAGCATCCAGGCACCGTCCGAGCCCAGGCGCGACCAACTGCCGCCGCCGAGGGCGAGCAGGGTGGCGTCGGGGGTGAGGGTCTTTTCGCCGTCGGGGCTGTCGAGGCGCAGTGCGCCGTTGGCGTCCCAGCCGATCCAGCGGTGGCGGGTGTGGATAACTACGCCGCCGTCGCGCAGGCGCTTGAGCCAGGCGCGCAACAGAGGTGCGGCTTTCATGTCGGTGGGGAACACCCGGCCGGAACTGCCGATGAAGGTGTCGATGCCCAGCCCGTGGATCCAGCGGCACAGCGCGTCGGCGTCGAAGGCCCGCAGCAGCGGGGCGATCTGCGGGGCGCGCTCGGCGTAGCGGGAGAGGAACGCCGGGTACGCTTCGGAATGGGTGATGTTCATGCCGCCGACCCCGGCCAGCAGGAATTTGCGGCCCACCGAGGGCATGCCGTCGTACAGGTCGACGCGCACTCCGGCCTGGCTCAGCACCTCGGCGGCCATCAGGCCGGCGGGGCCGCCGCCGATGATGGCGACGTGGTGGGGGGCGGTGGAGGCGGGCTGGGTCATGGCGTGCGCTGCGGTCTGGCGGGAAGAGGCGCGCATTCTACCAGCCGCGACCCCTGTAGGAGCGAGCCTGCTCGCGATGGCGACGGCACATCCGGCATCGATGGGGCAGAAAGAGCGCTATCGCCAGCAGGCTGGCCCCCGTGTTCGCTTTTAGGGCTCCGCCGGGCGGAGTCAGGCGCTGGTCAAAAAATAACCATCGCGCTGCAGGCCAAGGTCAGCGGGGGCTGTAGTCCCTTTCGCGCAGGTTATCCACAGGCCGTTCCACAGCGATTGTGGGTAACGCAGCACAACTCAATGACAACCGGATGACTGCCAGACCCGCTGCGCGCTGTGGTGCAGGATACCGTGACGGCGGGCGAGGGCCTGGCGGTCCTTGCTGTAGCCGCCGCCGATGACGCCGACCACCGGGATGTCACGGCCCAGGCAATGGCGCATCACGCTTTCGTCCCGGGCGGCCACGCCGGCGTCGGTCAGTTGCAGGTAGCCGAGGGCGTCGTCCTTGTGCACATCGACGCCGGCGTCGTACAGCACCAGATCCGGCTGGTAGAGCGGCAGCAGGTAGTTGAGGGCATCGTCGACGACGCGCAGGTAATCGGCGTCGCCCATGCCGTTGGGCAGCGGGATGTCCCAGTCGCTTTCGGCCTTGCGTGCGGGAAAGTTCTTCTCGCAATGCAGGGAAACGGTGATCGCCTCCGGGGTGTCGTGCAGGATCCGGGCGGTGCCGTCGCCCTGGTGCACGTCGCAGTCGAAGATCAGCACCCGGTTCACCCGGCCGCTCTGCAACAGGTAATGGCTGATGATCGCCAGGTCGTTGAAGATGCAGAACCCCGCGGGGTAGTCGTAGTGGGCGTGGTGGGTGCCGCCGGCCAGGTGGCAGGCCAGGCCGTGCTCCAGCGCCTTTTCCGCCGCCAGGATCGAACCGCCCACCGCCCGCACCGTGCGCCGGGCCAGCGCTTCGTTCCACGGCAGGCCGAGGCGGCGCTGGTCTTCGCGGGACAGTTCGCCGCTCATGTAGCGCTCGATGTAGTCGCGGTCATGGGCCAGGGCGAGGATCTCCGGCGGGCACAGCTGCGGGCGCAGCAGGTCTTCGTCGCGGGTCAGGCCGCTGTCCACCAGGTGGTCGCGCAGTAGGCGGAACTTGTCCATGGGGAACCGGTGATCCGCCGGGAAGTCGGGGCTGTAGTCGTCGTGGTAGATCAACGGTAATGGCATGGAGAAATCATGTAGGCACGCAAGGAAAGAATCACGGATCCTACCAGCGATGTAGACTGGCGGCACGGAAACGGAGGGGCACCATGGAGCCGATACTTGAGCTTGAAAGCGCAAGACTGCGGATGCGCCAGTGGCAGGACGAGGATCTGCCGGCATTTGCCGCGATGTGCGCCGATCCGCAGGTGATGCGCTATTTCCCTGCACCGTTGACCCGACTGGAAAGTGCCTCGATGATCGGGCGCGTGCGCGGGCATTTCGCCGAACACGGTTATGGCCTGTGGGCGCTGGAGCGCAAGGACTGCGGCCAGTTCATCGGCTTCACGGGGCTGGGCGTGGTCGGCTTCGACGCGCCGTTCACCCCGGCGGTGGAAATCGGCTGGCGCCTGGCCAAGGAGCACTGGGGGTTGGGCTATGCCAGCGAAGCGGCGTGGACGGCGCTGCGTTGCGGCTTCGACCGGGTGGCGCTGAACGAGGTGGTGTCGTTCACCAGTGAGTCCAATCTGCCGTCGCAGAAAGTGATGCAGGCCATCGGCATGCACCACGCCGAGGCGGATGATTTCGATCATCCGCGCCTGGCCGACGGCCATCCGCTGCGCCGGCATGTGTTGTACCGCATCAGCCGCGAGCAGTGGCTGCAAACCTTGCATGGATAAGCAAACACGGACGTTTAAAATGGCCGCCGCCCTCAAGGGCCCGGCCAGAACCTGAATCCCCCGCTGCAGCTGAGGCTGCGCGGTTTTGCTTTGTGTGAGGAGAGTCTGAATGAGCCAAGTGTTGGAAGATCTGGTGGATCTGCTGACCCTCGAACCGATCGAGGAAAACCTGTTCCGCGGCCGCAGCCAGGACCTGGGGTTCCGCCAGCTGTTCGGCGGCCAGGTGCTCGGCCAGTCGTTGTCGGCGGCCAGTCAGACCGTCGAAGAGGCGCGGCATGTGCACTCGATGCACGGTTACTTCCTGCGTCCGGGCGACGCCAAGCTGCCGGTGGTGTACTCGGTGGACCGCGTGCGCGACGGCGGCAGCTTCAGCACCCGGCGCGTCACGGCGATCCAGAAGGGCCATCCGATCTTCACGTGCAGCGCCTCGTTCCAGTACGACGAGGAAGGCTTCGAGCACCAGAGCCAGATGCCTGAGGTCGTCGGCCCGGAGAACCTGCCGTCGGAACTGGAGATCACCCAGCAGCGCGCCCACCTGATCCCCGAGCACATGCGCGAGAAGCTGCTGTGCCCGAAGCCGATCGAAGTGCGCCCGGTCACCGAAAAGGATCCGTACAACCCGCAGCCGGCCGATCCGGTCAAGTACGTGTGGTTCCGCGCCGACGGCGCCCTGGCGGACATCCCGGCCCTGCACAAGTACCTGCTGGCCTACGCCTCGGACTTCGGCTTGCTGACCACCTCGATGCTGCCCCACGGCAAGTCGGTCTGGCAGAAGGACATGCAGGTCGCCAGCCTCGACCACGCGTTGTGGTTCCACAATGACCTGCGCGCCGACGACTGGCTGCTCTACGCGATGGACAGCCCGTGGGCCGGCAACTCCCGCGGTTTCTCCCGGGGCAGCGTGTTCAACCGCGCCGGCCAACTGGTGGCGTCGGTGACCCAGGAAGGCCTGATCCGGCACCGCAAGGACTGGGCATGAGCCTGGCGGACGTGCGGCACTGGGTGTTCGACATGGACGGCACCCTGACCGTCGCGGTGCATGACTTCGCGGCGATCCGGGTGGCGTTGTCGATCCCGCCCGAGGACGACATCCTCACCCACCTCGCGGCCTTGCCGGCGGACGAAGCGGCCGCCAAGCACGCGTGGCTGCTGGAGCACGAACGGGACTTGGCGCTGGGCTCGACCCCGGCCGCCGGCGCGGTGGAACTGGTGCGCGACCTGCACGCCCGGGGCTTGCGGCTCGGCATCCTGACCCGCAATGCCCGCGAGCTGGCCCATGTCACGCTCGAAGCCATCGGCCTGGCCGACTGCTTTGCCGTCGAGGATGTGCTGGGCCGCGACGAAGCGCCGCCCAAGCCGCATCCCGGCGGGCTGCTGAAGCTGGCGGACGCCTGGGCGGTGCCGGCCAGCGAGATGGTGATGGTCGGCGACTACCGTTTCGACCTCGATTGCGGCCGGGCGGCGGGGGCGCGGACGGTGCTGGTGAACCTGCCGGACAACCCGTGGCCGGAGCTGACGGACTGGCACGCGAAGGATTGCGTCGAGCTGCGGCGGATGGTGTTCGCCTGAGCGGGGGCCGTCACTGGCCGAACAAGGCTTTCAGCCCCTCCGGCGATGTCAGCATGCCGTCGCCGTTGTGCCCCACGCCGGGCACTTCCACCAGCCGCTGGTTCACCCCCTCCGGGTGACGGCGCAGCAAGTAGCCGAAAAACAGCTTCCCGCGCTCAAGCCGGTTGGCGCCTTGGGCCTTGGCCGCGCAGCTCTTGTCCAGCGCCGGGTGCTGCGGGTCGGTGTCCTGCTGGCCGAGCAGATAGATCACCTCGCGTTTGACGTAACTGCCTTCAAGCTGCGCAGGCGTTTGCCCGCCGGCATAGATCGGCGGATCCACCAGACCGTACTTCCAGCGGTTGAAGCCGGCGCATTGCGCGTGGTCGAACGCCACCGGCCGCTGCTCGTTGAAATAGGCATACGACGAAGGGTTGGCCACCACATAGCGCAAGCGGATGCCTTCGGCCTTCAGCGCCGGCGGCTCCTTGGCGAGCAGCGCATAGCGCTGGACGACCTGACCGCCGCCGGAGTGGCCGAAGATCACGATCTGCTTCACGTCGGGAAACTGCTTGCGGTCGCTGACCCGCGCGATGATTTCGTCGAGCGCGGCGTAGGAGCTCAACGGGTTCGGCCCTGTGGATAACCCGCCGCCCATCCAGTCGTTGCCTTGCCAACGCAGCACGCTCGGCGGCAGCGAGTACAGCGCCACGTCGCTTTCGTTGAGGAACTGCGGGGCGATCACCAGGGTGCTGGCGCTCTGGCCGGCCAGTTCCGCCGCGCTTTCGGCGCTCTTGCGGTAGGTCTCGGCGTTGCGCAGGCGACCATGCACGACGATCAGCACCCGTTCGATCCTGGCCGGCGCCGGGCCGATGCCCACCGCCATTTCGCCGGCCTTGAGTTGTAGGCGCCCGGCGCTGATCGCATCGACGCCGGCGGCCTGAACCCCGCCGGCGATGAACAGTAAAGCCAACAGCCATCTATGCATTTACAGGTTTTTCGCCGCAAAGGTATCGCACTGGCCGACCTGGCCTTGGGCGAATCCGGTTTTGAACCAGCGCACCCTTTGCGCCGACGTGCCGTGGGTGAACGAGTCCGGCACCACGCGGCCCTGACCCTGCTGTTGCAGGCGGTCGTCGCCGATGGCGTTCGCCGCGTTCAGGGCTTCCTCGATGTCGCCCGGCTCCAGCCAGTTCAGGCGCTTCTGCGCGTTGTACGCCCAGACGCCGGCCAGGCAGTCGGCCTGCAGTTCCTGGCGCACCAGCAGGCCGCCGTCGCCTTCCATCTGCCGGCCTTGCTGGCGGGCGGCCTGGATCTTCGCCGAGACGCCGAGCAAGGTCTGCACATGGTGGCCGACTTCGTGGGCGATCACGTAGGCCTGGGCAAAATCGCCAGCCGCCTTGAAGCGCTGGGCCATTTCCTGGAAGAACGCCATGTCCAGGTACACCTTCTGGTCCGCCGGGCAATAGAACGGGCCGGTGGCCGAGGTGGCCAGGCCGCAGGCGGAGTTGACCCGGTTGCTGAACAGCACCAGGGTCGGATCCCGGTACTGGCGGCCAGCCTGCTGGAAGATCGCGCCCCAGGTGTCTTCGGTGTCGCCGAGGATCGAACGCACGAACTCGGCCTGTTCATCGTTGGCCGGCGGTGCCTTGCGGGTCTGTGTGCCGACCGGCGCCGATTGCTCGGTCATCTGGCCGGTGAGCTGGCCGAGGATCTGCAGCGGATCCTGCCCGGTGATCCAGCCGATGCCGACGATCAGCAGGATCGCGGTGAGGCTCAGGCCCTTGCCGCCGCCGAAGCGCATCCCGCCGCCTGCGCCCATGTCATCGCCACGGGCATCGACGACGTTGTCGCTGCGTCGTCCTTTTCTCCATAGCATGTGGGAATCCTCTGCTTGTGCGTGATGATCAGTGTTGTTGGTGTGTGAGTTTGGCGCCAGTCCGGCCGTCCGTCCATTCGCAGTGCAACGTAGGCCCGACCTCGGTGTTCGACGTCGGGCCTGCTGTTGACGGGTAAGAACCTGGCGTTGCCGGCGAATTCCGTCCTGCAGCGGATTTTTTGTCACGTGCCGTCAACGGCGTTCGGTTGCTTGCCTGCATCGGCGAGGGACGGATTTCGCAATCCCTGCCGTGTCTTCTAGAATCGGCCAAATTTCATCGGGATCTCATCATGGCCGGCAGTCAAATCGAACGGGTCTTCAGCGTGCTGGAAAGCCTCGCCAGCGAGGCGGGCGGGCTGCCGATGCAAACCCTGGCCGAGCAGTTGGGCATCCCGAAAAGCGCGACCCACCGCTTGCTCGCCGAACTGGTCCGGCTGGGCTATGTGCGGCAGAATCCGGACACGCTGCGCTATCACATGTCCACCCGATTGGTGGCCATGGGGTTTCGTTACTTGTCGGGCAGCGGGGCCGACATCGTGCAGCCGGTGCTCGACCGCCTGGCCCTGGAGACCGGCGAACTGGTGCGCCTGGGCGTCATCGACGGCGAGCGCCAGACCTGGATCGCCAAGGCCCAGGGTGCCCGCACCGGCCTGCGCTACGACCCTGACATGGGCCGCGAGGCCCCGCTGTTCTACACCGCCTCGGGCCATGCATGGCTGGCGTGCATGAGCGATGCCGAGGCGCTGTCGCGGGTCGAGCGCCAGGGCACCGAACTGCCCGCCGGGGCAGGGCCGAACGCGCCGCGCTCCCATGGCGATCTGCTCGAACGCCTGCGCATCGCCCGGGAACAGGGCTACGCCTGCGTCGAGGAAAGTTCGGCGGTGGGCACCTCGGCGATTGCGGCGGTGGTGCGCCATCCCGGCGATGGCCGGGTGATCGGCGTGCTGAGCATCGCCGGCCCCAGCGCGCGGCTGCCGGGAGCGCGGCTGCATGAACTGGCGCCGCTGCTGCTGACGTTCACCCGGGAACTGTCGCAGGCGAGCCTGGCGTCTGAGTTGTTCGTTTGACGGATCGTGTGGGCGCGGGCAGCGGTGAAGCGAAAGTGTGCGCTGTTCGCACGGTTTTGTGTTTCTCGTCTGTGAGAATATGGAACCGAGTTCTAGATTATTGACCGTCAGCGCTTCCGGTCAGTTCCAAGGGCGGGCGCAGGTGCCCCGCCTCATCAGCTCCAGTGTTCATTCAGAGATATCCAATGACCGTCAGCACCCCGCTTTCCGGCGTCAATCAACCTTTCAAGGGGATCTTGCTGATCGTCGTGGCCACGTTCCTGTTTTCCAGCCATGACGCCTTGTCGAAATACCTCTCAGGCTTCTACCCGATCGTGATGGTGGTGTGGGCGCGGTATCTGGTGCACACCTTGCTGATGGCCGGGATTTTCCTGCCGCAGTCGGGGCTGCGGGTGCTGCGCACCAAGCGGCCGCTGCTCCAGGCGGTGCGGGCGCTGTGCCTGCTGGGCACCAGTCTGTTTTTCACCACGGCGCTGCTGTACATCCCGCTGGCGGAGGCCACGGCGGTGAACTTCCTGGCGCCGGTGCTGGTGACGGCGCTGTCGGTGCCGCTGCTCAAGGAGCGGGTGACGCGGGGGCAGTGGATCGCGGTGATCTGCGGGTTTTCCGGGGTGCTGGTGATCGTCCATCCCGGCGGCGAATTGTTCACCCCGGCGGTGCTGCTGCCGTTCTGCTCGGCGCTGTTTTTCTGCTTTTACCAGTTGCTCACGCGCAAGCTCAGCGAAGTCGATAGCCCGACCACCAGCAATTTCTTTGCGGGGCTGTGCAACACGCTGGTGATGAGTGCGCTGGTGCCGTTCTTCTGGCAGGTGCCGAGCCTGGTGCATGGCCTGTTGATGCTGGCGCTGGGCAGTTGCGGGATGACCGCGCACCTGTTCCTGACCCAGGCCTTCCGGCATGCCGCGCCGGCGCTGCTGGCGCCGTTCGGTTATTGCCAGATCGTGTTTGCGGGGCTGTTGGGCTGGCTGCTGTTCAACCACACGCCGACCCTGACCACGGTCGCGGGCATTGCGGTGATCTGCTGCAGCGGGCTGGCGGCGGCCTGGCAGCAGCGCCGCGCCTGAAGGTTCCTTGCGGGAGCCGGCGGGCCAGCTCCCGCAAGGGATCATGCTTAAGGTCACTCGGTGACGGCGGGGATCTTGCGCGGGGCCATGAAGTACATCCAGGTCAGCGCGATGAAGTACATCGCCGGGATCAGGGTGAACAGCACGGTGTAGTTGTTGTTCGTGACGGTGAGGATATGGCCGACGATCTGGGTCATGAACATCCCGCCGATGGCCGCGCACATGCCGCCGAAGCCGAACACGGTGCTCATCATGTGCTTGGGCGTGTAGTCCATCACCAGGCTCCAGATGTTGGCGGTCCAGGCCTGGTGCGCGCCGATGGCCAGGGAGATGGCGGCCACCGCGACCCACAGGTGGCTGGAGCCGGCGGCCACCACCACGCCGATGATGCAGCAGGCGAACAGGAGCATCGACAGCAGTCGCGCCTTGATCGGGTCGGCGCCGCGCCCGATCAGGAACGACGAGAGGATGCCGCCGCCCACGCTGCCGAAGTCGGCGGTGAGGTAGATGATGATCAGCGGGATGCCCATCTGGGTCACGTTGATGCCCAGGTTGTATTGCTGGTTGAGGAACGGCGGCAGCCAGTACAGGTAGAACCAGAACACCGGCGCGGTCAGCGAGTAGGCGAGGGCGAAGGCCCAGGTGCCGCGCATGCGCAGGATCCGCGAGAACGGCACGCGGGCCTGTTCCGGTTCGGCCTGCTGCTGGATGTATTCAAGCTCCGAGGCCTTCACGCTCGGATGGTCTTCCGGGTTGAAGTATTTGAGGGCCCAGCACAGCAGCCAGATGCCGCCCAGCGCCGACATGCACAGGAACGCCGCCTGCCAGCCCCAGGCATGCAGGATCAGCGGCAGGAGCATCGGAGTGAACATCGCGCCGACGTTGGTGCCGGCGTTGAAGATGCCGGTGGCCACCGCGCGTTCGCCGGCGGGGAACCACAGGCGGGTGGTCTTTACGCAGGCGGGGTAGTTGGCCGCTTCGGTCAGGCCGAGGATGAAGCGGCAGACCATGAAGCCCGCCGCCGAGGTCGCCAGGCCATGGGCGCCGGTGGCCAGGCTCCACAGCAGCACCGCGCAGAAGAACACGCGCTTGACCCCGACCCGGTCGATCAGCCGGCCCTGCAGCACGAAGCCGATGGCGTAGCCGACCTGGAACCAGAAGTTGATGTTGGCGTAGTCCATCGCCGTCCAGCTCATTTCCTTGGCCAGGATCGGCTGCATCACGCCCAGGGCGGCGCGGTCGATGTAGTTCAGGGTGGTGGCGAAAAACACCAGCGCCAGCATGCCCCAACGGGTCTTGCCGACGGCCAGGGCGCCGCGGATCTTGTCGCCGATGCCGCTGGAGGCAGAGGTCATGGCCGCACGCGCCATGTGTGAGCTTTGGGAAGGAGTCATGTAAGCCACCCGTTTCTTGAAATTTTTATGGTGTTCTGGGTCGTTTCGCAGCGAGACCGACGGTTCGCGACCGGGCTCGGCGTGGAGTCGATGTTGGGCAGCGGCCGAAAGATCGTCAATTCGCCAAACCGGCATTGTGTTCGATAATCGCACGCAAAACTAACCGGGTAGTACACTTTAAATTGCCTGGCGACCGATCGGAACCAATAATCCGCTCACCCCCCAAAAGCGGCGCCATCCCCGCCGCCGACGCCTCCACCGGGAGTTGAGAGATGCAGCGATCCATTGCCACCGTTTCCTTGAGCGGCACCCTGCCGGAAAAGCTCGAAGCCATCGCCGCCGCCGGGTTCGACGGGGTCGAGATCTTCGAGAACGATCTGCTGTACTACGACGGCAGCCCCCGGGAGATCCGGCAGATGTGCGCCGACCTCGGCATCGCCATCACCCTGTTCCAGCCGTTCCGCGATTTCGAGGGCTGCCGCCGCGACCGCCTGGCGCGCAACCTGGAGCGCGCCGAGCGCAAGTTCGACCTGATGCAGGAGCTGGGCACCGATCTGGTGCTGGTGTGCAGCAACGCCTCGGCCGACAGTCTCGGCGATCGGCAGGTGCTGGTCGACGACCTGCGCCTGTTGGCCGAACGCGCCGGTGCCCGTGGCCTGCGCATTGGCTACGAAGCCCTGGCCTGGGGGCGTCATGTGAACACTTATCAACAGGTCTGGGACATCGTGCGCCAGGCCGACCACCCGAGCCTGGGCGTGCTGCTCGACAGCTTCCACACCCTGTCGCTCAAGGGCGACCCGAGCGCCATCGCCGACATCCCCGGCGACAAGATCTTCTTCGTGCAGATGGCCGACGCGCCGCTCCTGGCCATGGACGTGCTGGAGTGGAGCCGGCATTTCCGTTGTTTCCCGGGGCAGGGCGAGTTCGACCTGCCGGGGTTTCTCGCCCCGATCATCCAGAGCGGCTACACAGGCCCTCTGTCGCTGGAGATCTTCAACGACGGGTTCCGCGCCGCACCGACCCGCGCCAACGCGGCGGACGGGCTGCGTTCGCTGCTGTACCTGGAGGAGAAGACCCGTCAGCGCCTGGCGCAGCAGGCTCACGTTCTTGGAGCGGTGCCGCCGGCCAGGCGCGAGATGCTGTTCGAGACGCCCAAGGCCAGCGGGTACGACGGCGTCGAGTTCCTGGAGTTCGCCGTGGACGAGGCCCTGGGCGCCAAGCTGTCGAACTGGCTGGAGCGGCTGGGGTTCGTCAAGGCCGGGCAGCATCGCTCCAAGAACGTGAGCCTGCTGCGCCAGGGCGACATCAACCTGATCCTCAACGCCGAGCCGTACTCGTTCGGCCACAGTTATTTCGAGGCCCATGGCCCGTCGTTGTGCGCCACGGCGCTGCGGGTCAAGGACAGCGCCAGCGCCCTGGCGCGGGCGGTGGCCTACAAGGGCCAGCCGTACCGCGGCCTGGTCGGGCCGAACGAGCTGGAGCTGGCGGCGATCCGCGCGCCGGACGGCAGCCTGATCTATCTGGTGGATGAAGACGCGGACGTGTACGGCACCGACTTCAATCCGGTGCCGGGCGCCCAGGCCCGCGGCGGCCTCAAGCGCATCGACCACATGGCCATGGCGTTGCCCGCGGACAGCCTCGACACCTGGGTGCTGTTCTACAAGAGCCTGCTGGATTTCGAGGCCGACGATGAGGTGGTGCTGCCCGACCCTTACGGCCTGGTGAAGAGCCGGGCGCTGCGCAGCCGCGACAGTTCGGTGCGGCTGCCGCTGAACATTTCCGAGAACCGCAACACCGCGATCTCGCATGCCTTGTCGAGCTACCGCGGCTCGGGCGTGCATCACATCGCGTTCGACTGCGAGGACATCTTCGCCGAAGTCCGGCGCGCCAAGGAGGCCGGGGTGCCGTTGCTGGACATCCCGCTCAACTACTACGACGACCTCGCCGCGCGCTTCGACTTCGACGACGAGTTCCTCAGCGAGCTGGCCTACTACAACGTGCTCTACGACCGCGACGCCCAGGGCGGCGAGTTGTTCCACGTCTACACCGAACCGTTCGAAGGCCGCTTCTTCTTCGAGGTCATCCAGCGCCGCAACGGTTACGCCGGCTATGGCGCGGCCAACGTCGCGGTGCGGCTGGCGGCGATGGCCAAAGCACGCAGCGGCGGTGCCCGCCAGGCGAAGTTGTAGGTATTTCGTAAACGCGGGATTAAACACGGGCTGCTCGGCTTCCTTCACTGTGCCGCGCGGCCCATAATCGCCAGCCTGTGCAGTGATGGCCGTGAGCCCGCAATGACAATGACTTCAGAACTTACCGCCGCCGTTTCGCCTGTCGTCGAGCCGCGCAAGAGTCGCAAGAACAACCCGGAAAAGACCCGTGAGAACATCCTGCAGGAGGCGATCGTCGAGTTCGTCCAGCAGGGCCTGTCCGGCGCCCGCGTCGATGCGATCGCCGAGCGCATCCACACCTCCAAGCGCATGATCTACTACTACTTCGGCAGCAAGGAGCAGCTGTACGTCGAGGTGCTGGAGAAACTCTACGGCGACATCCGCAACACCGAAAGCCGCCTGCACCTGGCCGAACTGCCGCCGGTGGAAGCGATCCGTCGGCTGGTGGAGTTCACCTTCGACCACCATGACCGCAACGTCGATTTCGTGCGGATCGTCAGTGTCGAGAACATCCACAACGCCGAGTACGTGAAGCGCTCCGACGCGATCAAGGCGATGAACAACACCATCCTCGATTCGCTGGGCGAGATCCTGCAGCGCGGGGTGCGGGAAGGGGTGTTCCGCGTCGGGCTCGACGCGCTGGACGTGCACCTGCTGATCAGTTCGTTCTGCTTCTACCGCGTCTCGAACCGCCACACCTTCGGCGAGATCTTCCAGATCGACCTGCCGGACGAAAGCATCAAGCAGCGCCACCGCCAGATGATCTGCGAATCGGTGCTGCGCTACCTGCAAGCCTGAGGTCAGCGAGGGGCAGGCCCCTCGCGCCGCTCATCCGTTCATGCGCTGGAAATGCGCCAGCATCCGTTGCGCGTCCGCCGCCACGCCGCTGAACAGCCCGAACGCCTTCACCGCCTGAAACACCGCCATGTTGCCGCCGTCCAGCGTGCGGCAACCCAGGGCGCGGGCGTTGCGCAGCAGTTCGGTCTCCAGCGGGAAGTACACGATCTCCGCCACCCACATTTGCGCCCGCAGCAACGCCGCCGGCACCGGTGTGCCCGGCAACTTGGCCATGCCCATGGGCGTGGTGTTGACCAGTCCGTCGGCGGCGTTCAGGGCGGTCGGCAAGTCCTGCCCGGCCACCGCGCGGCGCTCGCCGAAATGCTGGTTCAGGTTGAAGGCCAGGCTTTCGGCGCGCCCGGCGTCCACGTCGAAAATGCTCAGGTGGCGCACGCCTTCGCTCAGCAGCGCGTGGGCCACCGCCGCACCGGCGCCGCCGGCGCCCATCTGGACGACACGGTCACGGGCAACGTCCGGAAGGCCACGGCGAAAGCCCTCGGCGAAGCCCAGGCAATCGGTGTTGTGGCCGACGCGTTTGCCGTCCTTGAGCACGACCGTGTTCACCGCGCCGATGCCGCGGGCTTCCGGCGACAGTTCGTCGAGCAGCGGGATGATCGCCTGCTTGCAAGGGAAGGTGATGTTCAGACCGGTGAAGTTCATCCGCTCGGCGGCCAGCAACAGCTCGGGCAGGGCGTCGCTGTCCAGTTTCAGCTGATCGAGGTCGATCAGCCGGTACAGGTAGCGCAGGCCTTGCGCATCGCCTTCCTGTTCGTGCATCGCCGGGGTGCGGGACGCCTGGATGCCCGCGCCGATCAGACCGGCCAGAACCGCATTCTGCCGAGTCATGCGCATGCCCCCTTGAGCCGATGGCCGAAATGCTCCAGGGCCAGGCGATAGCCGTGGCTGCCGAAGCCGCACATCACGGCGGTGGCGATGGCGGAAACGAAGGAGTGGTGGCGGAACGGTTCGCGGGCATGGACGTTGGACAGGTGCACCTCGATCACCGGCAGTTCGCAGGCCACCAGCGCGTCGCGGATCGCCACCGAGGTGTGGGTCCACGCCGCCGGGTTGATGACAATGCCGGCGCAGCGCTTGCGGGCGCCGTGGATCCAGTCGAGCAGTTCGCCTTCGTGGTTGGTCTGGCGGAACTCCACGGCCAGGCCGCATTCGTCGGCGGCGCGTGCGCACAGGGCGGAAATGTCGGCCAGGGTTTCGTGGCCGTAGGTCGCCGGCTCGCGAGTGCCGAGCAGGTTCAGGTTCGGGCCGTTGAGCACCAGAACGATCGGGGGCATGGGAACAACTCCACTTATTCTTGTTGGCTTCGGTCGAAGGGTTCGATCGGTGGAGATAAATTGTACTGCCTGGTTACTTTGGTCAATCGGTACCCGGTTTTCCCGGCGTATTGTGTGCGGTGATCGCACGCTGCCGGTTCACTGCGGCAGTTGCCCCACCAGGAAATCGATGAACGCCCGCACCCGCAGCGGCATGTGGCGGTTCTGCGGATACAGCAGGGTGAACGGCCGCGAGCGCCCGCCGTAGGGCTTGAGCACTTCCACCAGGTTGCCGTCGGCCAAGTCCTTCTCGACGATGAAGCGGTAGGTCTGGAACAGGCCGGCGCCGTGCCGGGCGAGGGTGACGCCGCCGAGCACGTCGTCGGAGCAGCAGAAGTTGCCGTCCGCCAGAATCTCCCGTGGGGTGTCGCCGTCGTAGAACAGCCAGGTGATCCGCCGGCCGTTGCTGGGCAGTTCGTACTGGATGCATTCGTGGCCGGCGAGGTCGTCGAGGCTCTGCGGGGTGCCGGCGCGCTTGAGGTAGTCGGGGCTGGCGACCGTCACCAGCGCCGCGTCTTCCAGGTGGCGGGCGATCAGGCCCGAATCGGGGATGGCCCGCACGCGGATGGCCATGTCATAGCCTTCGCCGACGAAATCGATGTTGCGGTTGCTGATGTGGATGTCGACCTTCACCTGCGCAAACCGCGCCCGGAACGCCGGCAGCAGCGGCAGGATCCGGTGATGGGCGTAGGTCGTGGGGATGCTGATGCGCAGGGTACCGGACGGCTCCTGCTGCTGGCCCATGACTTCCCGCTGAGCCTCGACCAGCTGCGCCAGCGCTTGCCGGCATTCTTCGTAATATCGCCGGCCGCTGTCGGTCAGCTTGACGCTGCGGGTGGTGCGGGCGAACAGGCGCACGCCCAGCCGTTCCTCCATGCGCGACACCGAGCGGCTCACCGCAGCCGGCGTCACCGCCGCCGCCAGTGCCGCGCCGGTGAAACTGCCGGCCTCGGCGGCCAGGCAGAACAGTTCGATGCTGCCCAACTGAAGATCGTCGAAGTGTCGCTGCATGATGGCTCGCACCGGGGAATGAGCCCCTGTATTTAGCAAATGCCGGGGCACCGTGAAAGGCGTGCCCGCCATTTTTGCCGGCGACTTTCGGCGACGAGGCCGGCAGGACGACTGCGCAAGGGTTCGGGTCAGGCACAAAAAAGCCGTCGGTCACGACGGCTTTTTTGCATGTGTCGCTGACGCTCAACGCCGGGTCAGCAACACCCCGGACTCCATGTGGTGCGTCCACGGGAACTGGTCGAACAGCGCGCAACGGGTGATGCGGTGGGTGTCGTGCAGCTGGGCGATGTTCGCCGCGAGGGTCTGCGGGTTGCAGGAGATGTACAGGATGTTGTCGAAACGCCGGGTCAGCTCGCAGGTGTCCGGATCCATGCCGGCGCGGGGCGGGTCGACGAAGACGCTGCCGAATTCGTAGCTCTTGAGGTCGATGCCTTGCAGGCGACGGAACGGGCGCACCTCGTTCAGGGCTTCGGTCAGCTCTTCGGCGGACAGGCGCACCAGCGTGACGTTATCCACAGCGTTTTCGCTGAGGTTGCTCAGCGCGGCGCTGACCGACGTCTTGCTGATCTCGGTGGCCAGCACCTTGCGCACGCGGGTGGCCAGCGGCAGGGTGAAGTTGCCGTTGCCGCAGTACAGCTCCAGCAGGTCGTCCTGGCGGTCGCCCAATGCCTCGAAGGCCCAGTCGAGCATCTTCTGGTTCACCGTGCCGTTGGGCTGGGTGAACGCGCCTTCCGGCTGGCGGTAGCTGAAGGTGCGGCCGCCGACGTCGAGTTTTTCCACCACGTAGTCGCGGCCGATGACTTCGCGTTTGCCCTTGGACCGGCCGATGACGCTGACGTTCAGGTCCGCCGCCAGTTTCGACGCGGCCGCGTGCCAGTGCTCGTCCAGCGGGCGGTGATAGCACAGGGTGATCATCGCGTCGCCGGCCAGGGTGGTCAGGAACTCCACCTGAAACAGCTTGTGGCTCAGCGCCGAACTGGCCTGCCAGGCCGCCTTGAGCTGCGGCATCAGCTGGTTGATGCGCAGGCTGGCGATCGGGAACTGCTCGATCAGGATCGGCGTGCGCTTGTCCTCCTGGGAGAACATCGCGTAATGACGCTCGCCGGCCTCGCGCCACAGGCGGAATTCGGCGCGCAGACGAAAGTGCTGCAGCGGCGAATCGAACACCGAAGGCTCTGGAGCATCGAACGGGGCCAGCAGGTCACGCAGGCGCGTGACCTTGTCGGCGAGCTGTGCGGCGTAGGCCTGGGAATCGAAAGTCATGCGTTGAACCAACCCAACTTGATCACGAACAGGATCGACAGGATCACCAGCGCCGGGTTCAGCTCACGGGCGCGGCCCGAGAGAATCTTGATGGCGGTCCAGGCGATGAAGCCGAACGCGATGCCGTTGGCGATGGAGTAGGTGAACGGCATCGCCAGGGCGGTGACCACGACCGGCGCGGCGACGGTGATGTCTTCCCAGTCTATTTCCGCCAGGCCCGAAGTCATCAGCACGGCGACGAACAGCAGCGCCGGGGCGGTGGCGAAGGCCGGCACGCTGGCCGCCAGCGGCGAGAAGAACAGCGCCAGCAGGAACAGGATCGCGACGACGATGGCGGTCAGGCCGGTGCGGCCCCCGGCGCTCACGCCGGCGGCGGACTCGATGTAGCTGGTGGTGGTGGAAGTGCCCAGCAGGGAACCGGCCATCGCGGCGGTGCTGTCGGCGATCAGGGCGCGGCCCATCTTCGGCATGTGGCCGTCCTTGCCCATCAGGCCGGCGCGCTTGGCGACGCCGATCAGGGTGCCGGAGTTGTCGAACAGGTCAACGAACAGGAAGGCGAAGATCACGCTGACCAGGCCGATGTCCAGCGCGCCCTTGATGTCCAGTTGCAGCAGGGTCGGGGCCAGCGACGGCGGCATCGAGGTCACGCCGCCGAACGGAGTGAAGCCCATGACGATCGACACGATGGTCACCGCCAGGATGCCGATCAGCACGGCGCCGCGCACTTTCAGCGCTTCGAGGGCGACGATCAGGGCGAAGCCCAGGGTCGCGAGGATCGGGGCCGGTTGCTTGAGGTCGCCGAGGCCGACCATGGTCGCCGGGTTGCCGACCACGATGCCGGCGTTGTGCAGGGCGATCAGGGCCAGGAACAGGCCGATGCCGGCGGCGATCGCCGAGCGCAGCGGCAGCGGGATGCTGTTGATGATCCATTCACGGATGCGGAAGATCGACAGCAGGAAGAAGCACACGGCCGAAATGAACACCGCGCCCAGCGCCACTTGCCAGGTGTGGCCCATGTGCAGCACGACGGTGTAGGTGAAGAATGCGTTCAGGCCCATGCCCGGCGCGAGGGCGATCGGGTAGTTGGCGATCAGGCCCATCACCGTGGAGCCGATGGCGGCGGCAAGGCAGGTGGCGACGAACACCGCGCCTTTGTCCATGCCGGTCTCGCCGAGGATGCTCGGGTTGACGAACAGGATGTAGGCCATGGCCAGGAACGTCGTGACGCCCGCCAGGATCTCGGTCCGCACGTTGGTGTTGTGTGCCTTGAGTTGAAACAGCCTTTCCAGCATGTCTGCTCCCCGTGGCGCGCGTGGCGCCGTGAATGTATCGACCTCAACAGCAAAGCACAGGTCGCCGGATGCGCCTGGGATTTTGCTGTGGGCCGGAAAAAGCCGCGCATCATACCAGCAGCGCGGGGAATATGGCGGATGTCGGTGTCGATCGTCGGCGAAGTTTTGTGTCTGCGCCAAGTGCGCCATACTGCGCGCTGTTTTTGGGGGGAATGGAACGCATGAGCAAGCGCTGGATGAACACCGCCGGATTGACGGCCGCACTGTTGGCCGCGGTGCCGGCGGCGCTGGCGGCGTCGGCGCCGCCGTTGAGCGAAGTGAAAGTGATCAAGGTGCAGTCGGCGGCCTGCGGGCTGGAAGACATCGCCGACGGCCAGCCCCGGACGCAATGCGACCACGGCGGATCGGGCATCAAGGTCTACGTGCTGGAGATCGGCTACGGCCAGAGCCAGCCCCAGGCCACCCTGGACGGCTTCGAGGTGGACGGCGTCCGCAGCCCGGTCTGCGCCTACCAGACCGGCAACCTGACCGAATGCACCCCCGGCGGCAAAACCGTCGGCTCTCTCTATGTGTTCGACCTGGGCGCCCGGCAGGAAGGCACCTTTACCTTCACCAACACCTCGATCAACGCACCGCGCAACACGTTGTCGACCCAGCTGTACATCAAATGAACCTCAGGCCGGCTGTCGCTCCGTGAACCGGACCGTCCGGCGAGGAACTGAATGATCAGGCGTGTGCGGCAAGGGGCTCAATGAGCGGTTGTTCGCGATGTTCGGCTTGCCACAGATCGTAATCGGTTTGCACGCCGAGCCACATGCGGGCCCTGCCGATGCCGGCGCGTTCGAGTCTTACGGCCAGGTCCGGACTGATCGGCGCGTGCCCGTGCAGCACGCGTGAAAGATGAGGCCGCGCGAAGCCGAGATGGCGAGCCAGCTCGGCGATGCTGATGCCGAGTTCGGGAAGCACGTCCGTCAAAAGCGTTTCGCCAGGATGTGGCGGGTTGTGCATGGGCATGGGCCTGCCTCCTGTCGGTGATCGTCCAGATAATCGATCAGCTCGATGTCCGGGTCTGCGAACCTGAAGATCACCCGCCAGTTCCCTGAAACGCTGAGTGACCAGTACCCGGACAGATCCCCTTTCAGCGGATGCAGGCGCCACCCGGGCAGGTCAAGGTCAGCGGGCACCGTTGCGCGATCCATGAACTGCAGCATCCGTGACAGGCGTGCGGCATGGTCGACGCGGATTCCACGGGGCGAACCTGTTTCATAGAAGGCACGAAGGCCTTTGTGCTTGAAGGATCTGATCATCGGCTGAGTGTAAGGCGTTACATTACACTCCATGCGGTATCCCTGTACCACCTCTTGTCGATTGATTCGTGCCTGATGTGTTAGTCGTGCAAGGGAAGTCCGGCGATCAGGCCTTCGCTTCCTCCGCCGGCACATGCATCCGGTCGCGGCTGGCCAGGGTCGGGAACAGCTTGATCCAGGTGCCGGTCACCACCAGTGTGCCGATGCCGCCCATGACCACCGCCGGCACCGTGCCGAACCAGTGGGCGGTGAGGCCGGACTCGAATTCGCCGAGCTGGTTCGAGGCGCCGATGAACAGGCCGTTCACCGCGCTGACCCGGCCGCGCATCTCGTCCGGGGTTTCCAGCTGCACGAACGAGGCGCGGATCACCATGCTGATCATGTCCGCCGCGCCCAGCACCACCAGCACCGCCAGCGAGAACCAGAACGAGGTCGACAGGCCGAAGGCGATGGTCGCCACGCCGAACACGCCGACCGCGGTGAACATCACCCGGCCGACATGGCGCTCCACGGCGAACCGCGCCAGGAACAGCGACATCAGCAGCGCGCCCACCGCCGGCGCCGAGCGCAGCAGGCCCAGGCCCCAGGCGCCGGTCAGCAGGATGTCCTTGGCGAACACCGGCAGCAGCGCCGTGGCGCCGCCGAGCAGCACCGCGAACAGGTCCAGCGAGATCGCCCCGAGGATGTCCGGGCGGCTGCGGATGAAGCGGATCCCCGCCAGCAACGAATCCAGCGTGGCCTTACCTTTGTTCAGCGGTGTCTGGCGCGCGGGCAGGTTGAGCATCAGGGTGCAGGCGATCACGTACAGCAGCACGGTCGGGCCGTAGACCCACACGCTGCCGAACGCATAGAGCAGGCCGCCCAGCGCCGGGGCGACGATGGTCGCCGATTGCTGGGCCGACTGTGCGGCGGCGACCGCCCGGGGGAACAGGGCGGCGGGCACGATGCTCGGCAGCAGGGCCTGGGTGGTGGGCATCTCGAAGGAGCGTGCGGCGCCCAGCAGGAAGGCGAGGGTGAAGATCAGCTCGCGGGTGACGTGGTCGGTGGCGCTGCCGATGGCCAGCGTCAGGGCGATCAGCGCCTGCAGCGACTGACAGATCGCCGCGACCTTGCGCCGGTCGTATCGGTCGGCGACATGCCCGGTGTGCAGCATGAACAGCACCCGGGGCGCGAATTCCACCAGGCCCACCAGGCCCAGGTCGAGCACATTGCCGGTGAGTTGGTACAGGTTCCAGCCGATGGCCACGGTGAGCATCTGAAAGCCGCTGGCGGTGAAGATCCGCGCCAGCCAGAACGCAATGAAAGGACGGTGGTGGCGGAGCAGCAAAGGCGCTTGGCTGGGCATCGGAGGGCCGGACGTGTGCGAGAGGGGAGCGGCGAGGTTATCACCAGTCTGTAACCAAAAGTTGCCATGTCGAAAAATTTAGTTAGCTAAACACCGACTTTCCGGGGGCTGTGCAGCCAGGTTGCTCGCCAATGTATTTCAGCGCGTTGCCGAAGCTGTGAGGCAACTTGTCACGCGGCAAATGACCACGCAGTTCGCTGTCGGAAATCGGACTACTCTTTCAACGTTGATTGATCCAGATCAAGACCCTTGCGGGAAGTGGTCTGGCGGCCGTCCGGCCAGGCTCCCCGCGTTGGATGCGCGTAAAAAGAAGAACGAATCCGAATTCGCCGCACTCCATATCCGTGGGGGCAGTGGGTACCGGGCCACAAGCCCGGCAGCCTGTACCACCTGACAGAGGAAGACTTATGTTCGGTTTAGAGGCACTCGATCTCGCCCGAATTCAGTTCGCGTTCACCATCTCGTTCCACATTCTGTTTCCCGCCATCACCATCGGACTGGCGAGCTACCTGGCGGTGCTCGAAGGCCTGTGGCTGAAGACCGGCAACGACACCTACCGTGACCTCTACCATTTCTGGTCGAAGATCTTCGCCGTCAACTTCGGCATGGGGGTGGTCTCGGGGCTGGTCATGGCGTACCAGTTCGGCACCAACTGGAGCCGGTTCTCCGACTTCGCCGGTTCCGTCACCGGCCCGTTGCTCACTTATGAAGTGCTCACGGCGTTCTTCCTCGAAGCCGGTTTCCTCGGCGTGATGCTGTTCGGCTGGAACAAGGTCGGGCGCGGCCTGCACTTCTTCTCCACGGTCATGGTGGCCATCGGCACCTTGATCTCGACCTTCTGGATCCTCGCCTCCAACAGCTGGATGCAGACGCCGCAAGGCTTCGAGATCGTCAACGGCCAGGTGATCCCGACCGACTGGCTGGCGATCATCTTCAACCCTTCGTTCCCGTACCGGCTGATGCACATGGCCACTGCCGCGTTCGTCGCCACGGCGTTCTTCGTCGGCGCCTCGGCGGCCTGGCACCTGCTGCGCGGCAAGGACAACCCGGCGATCCGCAAGATGCTGTCGATGGCCATGTGGATGGCCCTGATCGTCGCGCCGATCCAGGCCGTGATCGGCGACTTCCACGGCCTCAACACGCTCAAGCACCAGCCGGCGAAGATCGCCGCCATCGAAGGCCACTGGGAAAACGTCGGCGACGAAGCGACGCCGCTGATCCTGTTCGGCTGGCCGGACATGAAGGAGGAAAAGACCAGGTTCGCCGTGGAGATCCCGTACCTCGGCAGCCTGATCCTGACCCACTCGCTGGACAAGCAGGTGCCGGCGCTCAAGGAGTTCCCGCCGCAAGACCGGCCGAACTCGACCATCGTGTTCTGGTCGTTCCGGATCATGGTGGGCCTCGGCTTCCTGATGATCTTCACTGGCCTGTGGAGCTTGTGGCTGCGCAAGCGTGACTCGCTCTACACCTCGCGGCCGTTCCTGTACCTGGCCCTGTGGATGGGGCCGTCGGGCCTGATCGCGATCCTCGCCGGCTGGTTCACCACCGAGATCGGCCGTCAGCCGTGGGTGGTCTACGGCTTGATGCGCACGGCGGACGCCTCCTCCAACCATAGCTTCATGCAGATGAGCATCACCCTGATCATGTTCGTGGTGGTGTACTTCGCGCTGTTCGGCGCCGGCCTGGGCTACATGATGCGCCTGGTGCGCAAGGGGCCGAAGACCGACGAGGGCAAGGAAACCAACGACGGCGGCCCCGGCCGCAAACGCACGCCGGCCCGTCCGCTGTCCGCCGCGGACGACGATGGCGCCGACGCCGACCGCAGCCTGACCAAGGAGATTTGAGTCATGGGTATCGATCTTCCGCTGATCTGGGCCGTGATCATCATCTTCGGCATCATGATGTACGTGGTCATGGACGGCTTCGACCTGGGGATCGGGATCCTTTTCCCGTTCACCCCCGGCAAGACCGACCGCGACGTGATGATGAACACCGTCGCCCCGGTCTGGGACGGCAACGAGACCTGGCTGGTGCTGGGGGGCGCGGCATTGTTCGGCGCTTTCCCGCTGGCCTATTCGGTGGTGCTGTCGGCGCTGTACCTGCCGCTGATCTTCATGCTGATCGGGCTGATCTTCCGCGGCGTTGCGTTCGAGTTCCGCTTCAAGGCCAAGGACGACAAGCGGCACCTGTGGGACAAGGCGTTCATCGGCGGCTCGGTCGCCGCGACCTTCTTCCAGGGCGTGGCGCTGGGCGCCTTCATCGACGGCTTGCCGGTGGTCGGCCGGCAATACGCCGGCGGCCCGCTGGACTGGCTGACGCCGTTCACGATGTTCTGCGGCGCCGCGCTGGTGGTGGCCTACGCCTTGCTCGGCTGCACCTGGCTGATCATGAAGACCGAAGGCAAGCTCCAGCAGCAGATGCATGACCTGGCGCGGCCGCTGGCGTTCGTGCTGCTGGCGGTGATCGGCATCGTCAGCCTCTGGACGCCGTTGGCCCATCCGGAAATCGCGACCCGCTGGTTCAGCGTGCCGAACCTGTTCTGGTTCATGCCGGTGCCTATCCTGGTGCTGGTGACAATGTACGGCCTGCTCAAGGCCGTGGCGCGCAACGCCAACTACATGCCGTTCCTGCTGACCCTGGTGCTGATCTTCCTCGGCTACAGCGGCCTGGGCATCAGCCTGTGGCCGAACATCGTGCCGCCGTCGATCTCGATCTGGGACGCCGCTGCACCGCCGCAGAGCCAGGGCTTCATGCTGGTCGGCACGCTGTTCATCATCCCGTTCATCCTGGGTTACACGTTCTGGAGCTACTACGTGTTCCGCGGCAAGGTCACCCACGAAGACGGCTACCACTAGTTCCCGATAAAGAAGAGCCTGCCCGCGATGCCCTGCGGGCAGGCGCCACCGAACCGACCGAGGAACCCTACGATGTCCGGCAAACCTTCACTGCACGACATTCAAGAAGCCGAAAAAAAGCCGCTGTGGCAGCGGCTCGGCTGGTTGGCCCTGATCTGGGTCGGCAGCGTCGGCGCGTTGTTCATCGCCGCCAGCCTGATGCGCCTGTTCATGAATGCGGCCGGCCTGACCACCCACTGAATCATCCCGTCCCGTTGCCGCGAGGCACGGTTTTGCAGCCCTCCGCGTGGAGGGCTTTTTTTTGCCTGGCTTACTTGCGCGCCTTGAGGATCACGAACTTGGGCGTGGCCGCCACTTGCTCGACGCCCCGGAACAGCCGCGCCAGCTTGGCGTGATAGCCCAGGTGGCGGTTGCCGACGATGTACAGCGCACCGCCCGTCACCAGCGCTTCGCGGGCCTGCTGGAACATGCGCCAGGCAAGGAAGTCGCCGACCACCTGCTGCTGATGGAACGGCGGATTGCACAGCACCGCGTCCAGCGATTGCGCCGGCTGCCCGGCCAGGCCGTCGGCGGCGCGCACGGTCACGTCACGTTCGCCCAAGGCCGCACGCCAGTTTTCGCGGGCCGACTGCACCGCCATGAACGATTCGTCCACCAGCGTGTAATGGGCATCGGGGTTCTGCAGGGCGCTGGCGATGGCCAGTACGCCGTTGCCGCACCCCAGGTCCGCCACCCGCGCGCCGCCGAGGTTCTTCGGCAGGTGCGGCAGGAAGGCGCGGGTGCCGATGTCCAGCCCGTCGCGGCAGAACACGTTGGCGTGGTTGAGCAGCTCGATGGCCGGCTCGTCGAGACGGTAGCGGGTCGGATAGGGGGACGTCGCCGCCGTCCGGGCTTCGGGCGTGGCGATCAGCAGGCGCGCCTTCTTCACCGCCAGCGAAGCCTGCACCGGGCCGACGTAGCGCTCCAGCAGATCACCGGCCGCACGGGGCAAGTGCTTGATCATCGCCGCCGCCACCACTTGCGCGCCCGGGGCGAGCTGGCCTTGCAGGCGGATCAGTTGTTCCTCCAGCAGCGCCAGGGTCTTGGGCACGCGGATCAGCACCCGGTCGAACGGCCCGGTCAGCGGTTCGCTGGCCGCAATGCCCCGCACGGCGTCGAACGGCAGGCCGTTGCGGGTCAGGTTTTTCTCCAGGCCCTGAAAGGCCAGGAACGAATCGCCGCTGCTGCTGACGTTCACCTTGCCTGCCAGGCTGATGGCCAGTGCGCCGAAACTGTCGTTGAGCACCAGCACCCGCGTGTCGGCCGCCGGCTGCTGTTCGGCCAGGTGATTGAGCAGGTACTCGTCGGCCGCATCGAACGCCTGCAGCGGTTCGTTCTGCTGTTCGGGCTGGCGGATCAGGTCGAGACTGGCGAAGGGCGTGTCGAGCAAAGGCATGGGGCGGGGACTCTGGCGGTTCATCGGGCGTCCCGCAGCCAGGGTGCAGTGCGGCGGAACCCTCCGAGCGGACTGCGGCGCGGCATTCACGCCATCACTCGGGAAGGTTGCGAATGGTACGTTTTTTTCGGGGCGATTACCTGCAAGTTTTCGGCGTGCGGCGACAGGCGACCGTTCAGATGATCCCGGCCCGCGCAGCGGCGATGACGGCGGAGATCTTGTTGCATACGTTGAGCTTCTCGATGACGTTCTGCACGTGGTAGTTCACGGTGCGTTCGCTCAGGCTGAGGATCCGCGCGATTTCGTACGCGGTCTTGCCGGCGGCCGACAGTTTCAGGACTTCCAGCTCACGCGCCGACAAATGCGGTTGACGGGTGGCGGGCGGTTTCCTGGGCAGGGTCCGGGCGAGCATTTCGCTCAGGTGGCTGGTGACGTAGAACATGTAGCCGAAGTGTTCGTACAGCTCCAGCGGGCTGATCGGGCAGTGCTTTCTGCCCAGGCTCAGGATGCTGCAGAGTCCGGACTCCTCGTGGTGGAACGATTGTGACCAGCCATGCTGCAGTTCATGGTCCAGCATGGCGTTCCATAACTTCGGAGTCTTTGAGAACAGTTCTTCGCTCCAGACAATGGGCAACATAGAACGATTGCAGTGTGCTACTACTGGATCCGAGTCTACATAGTTTTCTTGTTCATAGTGTTTGTTCCAGGCGCTTGGATAGTTATTGATTTTCAAGGTGGTGAACGGCGTTTCCCGGCGCAATGATGTCACTGAGACAGCACAAAAGTTGAAGCCAATGTTTTCGGCGAATCTCAACAGGATCGGGTACGCGGTATCTATTTCCTTGGCAAAAGTCAGCTGCTTTAACTGCGACTCCTTCCACATTTCCATTACAGGTTCTCCGTGAGGTGTTTCGCGGGGGTGCGACTTGGATCCAACAAGAGGCACGCCCCGGAGTGTAGGATGATTCTTACATCGAGTGCGGATTTTTTTGCTCTTTAAGCATTTGATATAGGCATAAAGTGTTATTAGGTCGCTCTGTGGCGATGCATTTAATTCGTCATCTAATGAACTAACAAATGATGAACCGTTTGTTCTCAAATGCGGGGAATTGCTATTTGTGGAAGTAACACTATTAACTGTAGGTGTATTAGTGGGCGAGTTTGCGAGACACTGAGGGGCGATCGTCGATTGGAGTGGCCCATGACCGCCAGCGCAGACAAGTTCACCCGCCAGACCCTGCTTGACGTGCAACCCCTGACCCCGAGCCTGTTCACGTTGCGCACCACCCGTGATCCGGGCTTTCGCTTCCGTGCCGGGCAATTCGCCCGCCTGGGGGTGACGAAGGCCGACGGCAGCACGGTATGGCGGGCCTACTCCATGGTGTCGTCGCCGTTCGACGAGTTTCTGGAGTTCTTCTCGATCGTGGTGCCGGGCGGGGAGTTCACCAGCGAGCTGAGCCGCCTGCGTGAAGGCGATACGCTGTTGGTGGAGCGTCAGGCCTTCGGCTACCTGACCCTGGACCGGTTCGTCGACGGCCGGGATCTGTGGCTGCTGTCCACCGGCACGGGGGTGGCGCCGTTCCTGTCGATCCTGCAGGACTTCGAGGTCTGGGAGCGGTTCGAGCGCATCGTCCTGGTCTACAGCGTGCGGGAGGCCCGTGAACTGGCCTATCAAGCGCTGATCGGCGATCTGATGCAGCGTGACTACCTGGCGCCGTATGCGCACAAGTTCCGGTTCATCCCGGTGGTGACGCGCGAGCCCTACGCCGGGGCCCTCAACGGCCGCATCACCGCCCTGATCGAGAGCGGCGAGCTGGAGCGCGCGGCGGGGCTGGAACTGTCGGCCGAGCATTCGCGGGTCATGCTGTGCGGCAACCCGCAGATGATCGATGACACCCGGGCCCTGCTCAAGCGGCGGCACATGAGCCTGAGCCTCACCCGGCGTCCGGGGCAGGTGGCGGTGGAGAACTACTGGTAAGAAAAACGGCGCCCGAGGGCGCCGTTTTTCCGTTCATGCCGCAACGCGTCAGGGCCGGTTGTTCTGGGCCTTGAGCAGGTCGCGGATTTCGCCCAGCAGTTCCTCTTCCTTGGTCGGCACCGGCGGCAGGCTCGGGGCCACGGCCTCTTCGCGCTTCAGGCGGTTGATGGCCTTGACGCCCATGAAGATGGCGAAGGCGACGATGATGAAGTCCAGGATGCTCTGGATGAACTTGCCATAGGCCATCACCACGGCGGGCGCACTGCCCTCTGCAGCCTTGAGCGTGATGGCCAGGTCACTGAAATCCACGCCGCCGATCAGCAGGCCGATCGGGGGCATGATCACGTCGCCGACAAAGGACGACACGATTTTGCCGAAGGCGGCACCGATGATGATACCGACGGCCATGTCGACCACATTGCCTTTGACCGCAAAGGCCTTGAACTCACTTAGCACGCCCATAGGTTATTTCCTTGTTACAGATGAGGTTGGTGTTGGCAGTGTAAATCAGTGAAACGCGGCCTGCGCGAAACACCTCCTTACAATGCTCGCTTTTATCGACACATCTTTCGACGATTAGTTTGCAAAGTGCCACTAATCGCGCGGGAAATAGACCGTAAACCGCTGATCCGGAAGAAAAATCTGTCAATCATGGCGTTGCGAATTTTCTATTTATGTTTGACGGAACGGTTCACTAGCCTCTGACCGGCGCACCTGGATGCGCCTTCGAAAAGACAGAGGAACCGCACATGACTTCCGCACTTGGCCTTGGGGCATTGCCCGCCCGCCGCACTTTCGCTGCACTCACCGCCAGCCTGCTGACCCTTTCCGTCAGCGCCGCCCCGTTGACCCGAGACAACGGCGCGGCGGTCGGCGACAACCAGAACTCGCAGACCGCCGGCGCCAATGGCCCGGTGCTGCTGCAGGACGTGCAACTGATCCAGAAGCTCCAGCGCTTCGACCGCGAACGCATCCCGGAACGTGTGGTGCATGCCCGCGGCACCGGCGCCCACGGCACCTTCACCGCCAGCGCCGACCTCAGCGACCTGAGCAAGGCCAAAGTCTTCGCCGCCGGTCAGGTCACGCCGGTCTTCGTGCGCTTCTCATCGGTGGTGCACGGCAACCATTCCCCGGAAACCCTGCGCGATCCGCGCGGCTTCGCCACCAAGTTCTACACGGCCGACGGCAACTGGGACCTGGTCGGCAACAATTTCCCGACCTTCTTCATCCGCGATGCGATCAAGTTCCCGGACATGGTGCACGCGTTCAAGCCGGACCCGCGCACCAACCTGGACGACGACTCGCGGCGCTTCGACTTCTTCTCCCATGTGCCCGAAGCCACACGCACCCTGACGGAGCTGTATTCCAACTCCGGCACCCCGGCCAGTTACCGGGAGATGGACGGCAACAGTGTGCATGCCTATAAGTTGGTCAACGCGAAGGGTGAAGTTCACTACGTGAAGTTTCACTGGAAAAGTTTGCAGGGCATCAAGAATCTGACGCCAGAACAGGTCGTGAAAGTTCAAGGGCAGGACTACAGCCATATGACCCATGACCTAGTGGCCAATATCGGCAAGGGCAACTTCCCTAAGTGGGACTTGTACATCCAGGTGCTAAAACCGGAAGATTTGTCCAAGTTTGATTTCGATCCGCTGGACGCAACCAAGATCTGGCCCGGTGTTCCTGAGCGAAAAGTTGGACAAATGGTGTTGAACCGCAATCCGTCGAACGTTTTCCAGGAAACCGAACAAGTTGCCATGGCGCCAAGTAACCTGGTTCCCGGCATCGAACCTTCCGAAGACCGCTTGTTGCAGGGCCGGGTATTCGCTTATGCGGATACGCAACTTCACCGTATCGGCACAAACGCCATGCAGTTACCGATCAACGCACCCAAAGTCGCCGTGAACAACGGCAACCAGGACGGCGCGATGAATGCCGGCGCCAGCCGTTCCGGCGTGAACTATCAGCCGAGCCGTTTGCAGCCCCGGGAAGAGACGCCGGACGCGCGCTACAGCCAGACGGCCCTGCAGGGCAGCACCCGGCAGGCGAAGATCCAGCGTGAGCAGAATTTCCGGCAGGCGGGCGATCTGTACCGTTCGTACGGCCGGCAGGAGCGCCAGGACCTGATCGACAGCTTCGGCGCTTCGCTGGCGGGGGCGGATGACGAGAGCAAGCACATCATCCTGTCTTTCCTGTACAAGGCCGACCCTGAGTACGGCGCCGGCGTGGCGAGAGTGGCCAAGGGCGACCTGGCGCGGGTCAAGGCGCTGGCGGCCAGGCTGGCGGACTGAGGCCTGAATGCCGTCGGCCGATGAGCGCCGCTGCGCCCATCGGCCGCGGCTGCGTTATCATCGCGGTTTTTGCCGGGGGTTCAGATGGCCAAGGCCAAGCGCATGTACGGCTGCACCGAGTGCGGCGCCACCTTTCCCAAATGGGCGGGGCAGTGCGGCGAGTGCGGCGCCTGGAACACCCTGACCGAAACCCTGGTCGAGAGCGGCGGGGCGGCGGCGCCGAGCGGCCGCACCGGTTGGGCGGGGCAGCAGGCGCAGATCAAGACGCTGGCCGAAGTCAGCGTCGAGGAAGTCCCGCGCTTCTCCACCGCCTCCGGCGAGCTGGACCGGGTGCTGGGCGGAGGCCTGGTGGACGGTTCGGTGGTGCTGATCGGCGGCGATCCCGGCATCGGCAAATCGACGATCCTGCTGCAGACCCTGTGCAACCTGGCCCGCAGCATGCCTGCCCTGTACGTCACCGGTGAAGAGTCCCAGCAGCAGGTGGCGATGCGCGCCCGGCGTCTGGGCTTGCCGCAGGATCAACTGCGGGTGATGACCGAGACCTGCATCGAAAGCATCATCGCCACGGCCCGACAGGAAAAGCCGCGGGTGATGGTGATCGACTCGATCCAGACGATCTTCACCGAACAACTGCAGTCGGCGCCGGGCGGCGTGTCTCAGGTGCGCGAAAGCGCGGCGCTGCTGGTGCGTTACGCCAAGCAGAGCGGCACGGCGATTTTCCTGGTGGGCCATGTCACCAAGGAAGGTGCGCTGGCCGGCCCGCGTGTGCTGGAGCACATGGTCGATACCGTGCTGTATTTCGAGGGCGAGTCCGATGGCCGGCTGCGTTTGCTGCGGGCGGTGAAGAACCGCTTCGGCGCGGTCAACGAACTGGGCGTGTTCGGCATGACCGACAGGGGGCTGAAGGAAGTCTCCAACCCGTCGGCGATCTTTCTGACCCGTGCCCAGGAAGAAGTGCCGGGCAGCGTGGTGATGGCGACCTGGGAAGGCACCCGGCCGATGCTGGTGGAGGTTCAGGCGCTGGTGGACGACAGCCATCTGGCCAACCCGCGCCGGGTGACGCTGGGGCTCGACCAGAACCGCCTGGCGATGCTGCTGGCGGTGCTTCACCGTCACGGCGGCATCCCGACCCACGACCAGGATGTGTTCCTCAACGTGGTCGGCGGCGTGAAGGTGCTGGAGACCGCGTCTGACCTGGCGCTGATGGCGGCGGTCATGTCGAGTCTGCGCAACCGGCCGTTGCCCCACGACCTGCTGGTGTTCGGCGAAGTCGGCCTGTCCGGTGAGGTGCGCCCGGTGCCCAGCGGCCAGGAACGTCTGAAGGAAGCGGCCAAGCACGGCTTCAAGCGCGCGATCGTGCCCAAGGGCAATGCGCCGAAGGAAGCGCCGCAGGGCTTGCAGATCATTGCCGTGACACGGCTGGAGCAGGCGCTGGATTCGCTGTTCGAGTAACCCGGATCCCCTGTAGGCGCCAGCAGGCTGGCGTCTACAGGGGATCGTCGGTGTTCAGAGTTCGATCAGCGCGGCCAGTTCGCGCTCGAGCTCGGACTCGTCCGCCAGGTTGAGCTCGATCAGCCGCCGCAGGCGCTGGATCGACTCCAGGCTGATGTGCCGGCAGACAAACCCCAGCTGACCGCGGTCCTCGTGCGCCAGTTGCGCATCCATCTCGATCTCGACGTCGTCGCTCAAGTGGATGCTGACGAAAAAATCCTGCTCCGGATCGCCGAGCCACGGTTGCGGCTTCTCGATCAAAAGCCCCTTGAGTGACAGGTCGACCAGCTTCACCGGCCAGATGTACTCGCCCTGGCTCAATTCGGTCTTGGCATCGAACGCAATACGTTTGAAGCGGCGACGCTCGCTCATGGCGCACTCCTCTTGAAGGTACGCTGACTATAGACCCGGCCCGTCGGGCGCGACCAGCGCCGCAGGGCGGCCTCAGACCAATGTCGGGTATGGTCTTTACGGCCAACAGCGCTAAACTCGGGGTGGCTGTCTTTCTTGTCCACCCTGGCTGGAATAATAAAATGAAAAATAATAATAGCCCGCTACGCCACTTACCCTGGCTGGTGCTGGCAATCGTAGGGGCGTGCGCCCTGGGCGTCGTGGCCTTGCGTCGAGGCGAGGCGATCAACGCCTTGTGGATCGTGGTCGCCGCCGTGGCCATCTATCTGGTCGCGTACCGCTACTACAGCCTGTTCATCGCAAACAATGTGATGCAACTCGATCCGCGCCGGGCCACCCCCGCCGTGATCAACAACGACGGTCTGGACTATGTGCCGACCAACAAACACATTCTCTTCGGACACCACTTCGCGGCCATCGCCGGCGCGGGGCCCCTGGTCGGCCCGGTGCTGGCGGCGCAGATGGGGTACCTGCCCGGCACCTTGTGGCTGATCGCCGGCGTGGTGCTGGCGGGCGCGGTGCAGGACTTCATGGTCCTGTTCATGTCCACCCGCCGCAACGGCCGCTCCCTGGGCGACATGGTGCGCGAGGAAATGGGCCGCATCCCTGGCACCATTGCCCTGTTCGGCTGCTTCCTGATCATGATCATCATCCTCGCGGTGCTGGCGCTGATCGTGGTCAAGGCCCTGGCCGAGAGCCCGTGGGGCATCTTCACCGTGATGGCGACCATCCCGATCGCGATGTTCATGGGCGTGTACATGCGCTACATCCGTCCGGGCCGCATCGGCGAGATCTCGGTGATCGGCGTGTTGCTGCTGCTGGGCTCGATCTGGCTGGGCGGGCAGGTCGCCGCCGATCCGGTGTGGGCCAAGGCCTTCACTTTCACCGGCGTGCAGATCACCTGGATGCTGATCGGCTACGGCTTCGTCGCGGCGGTGCTGCCGGTGTGGCTGATCCTCGCCCCGCGCGACTACCTCTCCACCTTCCTCAAGATCGGCACCATCATCGCTCTGGCGATCGGCATCCTGGTCACCATGCCCGAGCTGAAAATGCCGGCGCTGACCCAGTTCGTCGACGGCACCGGGCCTGTGTGGAAGGGCGGGCTGTTCCCGTTCCTGTTCATCACCATCGCCTGCGGCGCGGTGTCCGGGTTCCACGCGCTGATCTCTTCCGGCACCACGCCGAAGCTGCTGGACAACGAAACCAACGCCCGCTACATCGGCTACGGCGGCATGCTGATGGAGTCCTTCGTGGCCATCATGGCGATGGTCGCCGCGTCGGTGATCGAGCCGGGCGTTTACTTCGCCATGAACAGCCCGGCCGCCGTGGTCGGCGGTGATGTGGTGGCGGTGGCGACGGCGGTCAGCAACTGGGGCTTCGCCATCACCCCGGATGCGCTGCAGGCCGTGGCCCACGACATCGGCGAAACCACCATCCTGGCCCGCGCCGGCGGTGCGCCGACCCTGGCGGTGGGCATCGCGCAGATCCTGCACAGTGTCCTGCCGGGCGAAAACACCATGGCGTTCTGGTACCACTTCGCGATCCTGTTCGAGGCGCTGTTCATCCTGACCGCCGTGGACGCCGGCACCCGTGCCGGGCGTTTCATGCTGCAGGACCTGCTCGGTTCCTTCGTTCCGGCGTTGCAGCGCACCGAGTCCTGGACCGCCAACCTGATCGCCACCGCCGGCTGCGTGGCGATGTGGGGCTGGCTGCTGTACCAGGGCGTGATCGATCCGCTGGGCGGCATCAACACCTTGTGGCCGCTGTTCGGCATCTCCAACCAGATGCTGGCGGGCATCGCCCTGATGCTCGGCACCGTCGTGCTGATCAAGATGAAGCGTCAGCGCTTCATCTGGGTCACGCTGCTGCCGGCCGCCTGGCTGCTGATCTGCACCACCACCGCAGGCTTTATCAAGCTGTTCGACGCCAACCCGGCGATCGGCTTCCTGTCGCTGGCCAAGAAGTACAGCGATGCGTTGGCCGCAGGCCAGGTGCTCGCGCCGGCCAAGAGCGTGGAGCAGATGCAGCACGTGATCTTCAACGCCTACACCAACGCGACGCTGACGGCGCTGTTCCTGTTCGTGGTGTTCAGCATCCTGTTCTATGCGCTCAAGGTCGGCATCGCCGCCTGGGGCAAAAAAGAGCGCACGGACAAAGAATCGCCGTTCCAGGCCCTGCCGGACGCGTAACCTGAGGATTGCACCATGTTCAATGACCTGAGTCGCCTCGGTAAATACCTCGGTCAGGCCGCGCGCCTGATGGTCGGCATGCCCGACTACGACACTTACGTCGAGCATATGCAGACCAAGCACCCGGACAAGCCGGTGATGGACTACGAGACGTTCTTCCGCGAACGTCAGGAGGCCCGTTACGGCGGCAAGGGCGGGCCGAAGTGCTGTTGAGCTGACAGCCTGCGGCCGATGCAGTCAACCTGTGGGAGCGAGCCTGCTGGCGACGACGGTGTTTCATTCGACAATCATGTCGACTGATGCGCCGCCATCGCCAGCAGGCTCGCTCCCACATTTGTTTTGAGTCTTTTCAGGAGATCGAGCGTTGTCCTCTCCCATTCCCGTCACGGTGCTCAGCGGTTTCCTCGGCGCCGGCAAGACCACTTTGCTGCGCCACCTGCTCAAGGCCGAGCACGGCCTTAAGATCGCGGTGATCGAAAACGAATTCAGCGACGCCGGCATCGACACCCAGTTGCTCGGCGACGAACCCGTGCAGGTCATGACCCTGGCCAACGGTTGTGTCTGCTGCACCATCCACACCGATTTGACCAAGGCCCTGTACCTGCTGCTCGAACGGCTGGACAGCGGCGAAATCGCCTTCGACCGGCTGGTGATCGAATGCACCGGCCTGGCCGACCCGGCACCGTTGGCGCAGACCTTCTTCATCGACGAAGAACTGCGCGAGCGTTACCTGCTCGACGGCATCATCACCCTGGTCGACGCCGCGCACGCCGACCTGCACCTGACCCAGACCATCGCCCAGGCGCAGGTCGGGTTTGCCGACCGCTTGCTGGTGAGCAAGACGGACCTGGTGGACGAAGCCGCCTTCACCGCCCTGAGCGAGCGGCTGACGCGCATCAACCGGCGGGCGCCCATCCGTGTGGTCGAGCACGGCCGGATCGACCTGGCCGAACTGCTCGACGTGCGGGGCTTCAATCTCAATGCCGACCTCGGCGGCGGGGTGAGCCTGCGGCCGGTGCGCCAGGCGCCGTCCATCGACCGGATCTCCAGCCTGGTGCTGCGCACCGACCGGCCGCTGGACATCGACCGCCTGAGCGGGTTCATGAACGAGCTGCTGGAGGAGCACGGACGGCAACTGCTGCGCTACAAGGGCGTGCTGAACATTGCCGGAGAGGATCGGCGCCTGGTCTTCCAGGGCGTCCTGAAGCTGTACGGGTTCGACTGGGACAGCGAATGGGCCGAAGGCGAGGCGCGGGAAAGCGTGATCGTGTTCATCGCCGATGACCTGCCCGAGGAGAAGATCCGGGCGGGGTTCGCCGAGATGGCGGGCTGAGGGCGCGTCGCCGGCAGGCGGGCCCCCACGGATTGTCGGGCCGCACAGGCCACTGTGGGAGCGGGCTTGCCCGCGAAGGCGAACTAGCCGGCGGCTCTGCGCTCGCGGGTCGAATCGAGCAGTCCGTCCTCCAGACGCTCCAGGTAGCGGCCCATCAGCACCGCTGCCTTGTCCGCATCCCGGCCTTCCACCGCCTCGACGATCGCCAAGTGCGCCTGCCATGTGTCGCCCTCGGGAGCCTGCCCGGCATTGCGCGCAATGGCCAGCGACGTCAACGGCACCAGGCTGCCGAGAAAGTGCGCCAGCGGCGCATTCCCCGCCAGTTGCGCCAGTTGCAGATGAAACTCTCCGGACAGCCGGATCGCCGCACCGCGACGCGCTTGCGCCACGGCCAGGCGCAAGCGCTCCACACATGCCCGCAAGCGCTTGAGCCCGTCAGGCGATGCATTGCGGCAAGCCATGCGCACCAGCGTGGCTTCGGCCAGACGCCGAGCGTGCAGGGTTTGCCGGATCCGCTCGGCATCGGGCTCGGCGACCCGTGGCCGATGATGGGCGCGCAACACAATGACCTGTTCATGGGACAACTGCGTCAGCACCCGGCGCACCTCTGCGCGGCTGACGCCGAACATCGCCTTGAGGCTGTCTTCGGTGAAGCGCTCCGCAGGTCCGATCCGCTGCTCCAGGATCGCCTCGAGCAAGTGTCGGTACAGATCCTCCGCCGGCGCCCGCAGGCCGGGGAAGGGCAGGGCCGCCGGCATCCGGCGGGTGTGCGGCGACGTGGCAAGGCTGTTCATGGCCGGTCTCCCGTGTGAGGCGATTCAGTTGCCGAGGTGGTCATCCGGAATGTTCAGCTCGATGCCCATCCGCCGTCCCTCGCGCAGGATGTGCCGGCGCATTTCGGCGCTGGCCTGGGCGCTGTTCCGGTTGCGGATGGCACGCACCACGGCTTCGTTCTCCTCCAGGCGTTCGGCCAGGTGCTCCGGCGAGTTGCGCAGCACTTCGGCGCTTTGCTTGAGGGCGTTGCCGGTCTGCTGCACCACGCTCTGGAAGATCGGGTTGGCGGTCAGGGCGAACAGTTCTTCGTGGAAGGCGATATAGGCGTTGGCCCCGGCTTCGCTGTCGCCGGCGTCGAGGGCTTCGCGCATGTCCATCAGGGTCAGGCGCAACTGCCCGACTTCCTTGCTGCCGACCGACTGTGCCACCAGGCCGACGATGAACGGCTCCAGGGTGTAGCGCAGTTGCAGGACGTCCTCGAGGCTGGCGCGGGCGACGGCGCTGTCGGCGCTTTGCGTGTCCTCGGCCTGCGCCTCGAGCACCACCACGCCTTTGCCCGGCATCGAGCGCACCAGGCCCAGGGTTTCCAGCACGGTCACCGCTTCGCGCAGGCTCGGGCGGCTGATGCCCAGTTGTTCGGCCAGTTCGCGCTGGCCGGGCAGCATGTCGCCCGAGCGCCACTGGCCCCGGGCCAGTGCGGCACGGAGTTTTTCCACCACTGAGTTGACGACGGTTGAGGTAGTGATCACGTTTTCGCTCCATGGGCCGTGCCTGGGCCTCGCCAGGCACGGCGGTCATTCAGAATTCTTTGGCCGCCGCCCGGGCGGCCGGTTTTCTTGGCTGAAAGGTATAGCCTTGCTCGCCGCTGAGCACCTTGTTGGCCCGTTGCACATCGATGTCCCTTTCCCAGCGGGCGATGGCCACGGTGGCGACGCAGTTGCCGGTGAGGTTGGTCAGTGCCCGGCCGATGCCCATGAACCAGTCCACCGCCAGCACCAGCACCAGGCCCACCACCGGGATCGCCGGGATCGCCGTCAGCGTCGCGGCCAGGATCACCAGCGCGGAGCCCGGAATGCCGTGGGCGCCCTTGGAGGTGATCAGCGACACCAGCAGGATCGTCAGCAGGTCGGTCATGGCCAGCGGCGTGCCGGTGGCGTTGGCGATGAACACGATGGCCAGGGTCAGGTAGATCGAAAAGCCGTCGAGGTTGAACGAATAGCCGGTGGGAATCACCAGCCCGACGGTGGAGCTGCCGATGCCCAGGTGTTCCAGTTTGCGCATCACTTGGGGCAGCACGGCGTCGGAGGACGCGGTGCCGAGCACGATCAGCAATTCCTCGCGCAGGTACTTGAGCAACGGCCACAGACGTAGCCCCGACAAGCGCATCACCAGGCCCAGGATCAGGGACACGAAGGCCGCGCAGGTCAGGTAGAACAGGCCGATCAGGCTGCCCAGGTGCTGCAGCGAATCCAGGCCGTACTTGCTGGTGGTGAAGGCGATGGCGCCGAACACGCCAATGGGCGCCAGGCGCACGATCATGCCCATGATCCGGAAGATCACATGGCTCAGTTCGTTGATCAGCCGCGAGATCCCGGACGCCGCCTCGCCCACCAGGTTCAGCGCGCTGCCGAACAGCACGGAGAACAGCAACACCTGCAGGATGTTGTTGTCGGCGAAGGCGCCGAGGGCCGACGCCGGAATCAGGTCCATCAGGAACTGAGTGGTGGTGTGCATGTGCTGGCCGCGTTCGGCGATGTCGCCCATGTCGGCGGCGGCCAGTTGCTCCAGGTGGATGTTGGCGCCGCTGCCGATCCCGGTGGTGAAGGCGAAGACCAGGCCGATCACCAGGGCGAGGGTGGTCAGGACTTCGAAGTAGATCACCGATTTGAGGCCGATGCGCCCGACCTTCTTCAGGTCGCCGGCGCCGCTGATGCCGCTGACCACCACACAGAACACGATCAGGCCGATGAGCATTTTGATCAGTTTGATGAAGCCGTCGCCCAGCGGCTTGAGCTGGGCCGAGTATTCGGGAAAGGTCAGTCCGCAGACGATGCCGAGCATCAGGCCGAGAACCACTTGGAGGAAGATCGAACGCGAGCACCATCTGAGCATGGGAGGAATCCTGGTCGGTGTCCTGGCTGCCTTGCGCAGGGCGCGTCGGGCTGAGGACTTAATTATTGTGGTCTTACCGGTATGTCCAGTGCGGAGGCAGGATAGGCGCGGTTTCAGGATGGCTGCAAGTGAAAAATGACGAATTGGCTTGACCGGTCTGACCAGTAGTTCGCCGGCGTCTGTCTGTGTGTCTTGTGCGTGAAGACGCTGAGCCCCGTCCGTCAACGGTCGGGGCTTGGCGTGGGGGTCGCGGTGCGGTCGGTGCGACGCCGACTCAGTAAGGGGCGTTGCGCTGCAGGATGTTCAGCCTGAAATCCAGGGCGGTTGAACTATGGTTGGGGTCGGTCCGAATGAACGTGCCGACCTTGGGATCATATTTGCTCCGGCTCAAGCCGGCCCGAAGCAGTTTGCCGGCCCGTGTCTGTATCCGCACGGTGGGCGTGTCGCTGTCGAGCTGATCCAGCGTGATGATCTTGCCGTTGGCGTCCAGCAAGTTGAACGTTGTCTCGTCGCCATCCTGGCTTACATAGGCGTTCAGAAAGTCTTTCTGTTCTTTGCTGATGGCTCGGTAGTAATAGGGGCCGCGGTTCAAAATATAAATCGCGTAATAATTGTCATAGCACCTGAAATAGAACGTGAGTGCGTCCGGGGCGATGCCGGGATGCAGGAACAAGTAATCGGAAACATCAATGTGCGAAGAAAAGGTGAACGCCTCGTAGTCGGGGCGTAGTGTCGAAATGTTTCTTCCGTAAGTCAGTCTTGGAAAGTGCGGATTTCCGATAGGAGTACTTAGCGTTGCGATAAATGACTTTTCCTGGTTGGTGCTCATAGTGGGAACTCAATATTCGGTAAGGTTGCGGATGCAATATCTTTCGCCGTCGGCGCGCGACGGACAGGGTCAGACTTCGTCCGGATCGCTCAGGAACGACGCGTTGCGCTCGAGGATCCGCAACGTGAACACGATGCCTTTTTCGTCGGTCTCGCCCATGTAGCGGTAGGGCGCGCCCCTGCGCAGGATGCTGCCGACAGGGCGGGCGTTGCGTGCCTGGAGCCGGACACGGTGGGTGTCGCGGGGCAGGTCTCGCAGCGTGATGACCTGGTTGTCCAGGCTCAGGAGATTGAAGGAGGTGGTGTCGCGGCCGGCGGGGAGGAACGCCCCCAGGAAGCCGGCGTGATCCTTGCTCACGCAATGCCCCGAATAGACGACGTGGGAGCGGATGTAGAGATGGTAGTAGTCATCCGTGCAGCGGAAGTAAATCGTCATCGGCGCCGGATCGACGATCTCCTGACGGTCGCGATGGCCCAGCAGGTGGCTGTCATTGTGCCGCTTCGATACGCCGGTGAAAAAGCCGCCCGAGTAATGTGTGTCCAGGCGGGTGGCCGGAGTGCCGTGCAACTGGCCCAGAAAGTTTACGTGCGAAGTGCCCAGTTCCAATGTCGCGATGAAAGACTGTTGTCTGTTTGTTTTCATGAACTCATCCTTGAATTCAAAAGGTGGGTGTTTATGTTGTTTGTTACATGGCTGGATGTTTCTGTTCTTTGCTCTTTCGAGTGGGTTTGTTTGGGGTAGCTGTTTTGTCGGAACAATAACAGCAAGTTCTATGCTGTGGTCTGATTTGATGAGCTCGTGTTGTTTCAAGTCTTGAGCAGCGTGAGGGAAAGTTGCTTGGGGAAAGGACTTCCGTTAAGAGACGTGCATTTGTACGGGCGAAAAAAAACCGGCCAATCGCTTGGCCGGTTTTCCGTGCTGCGGTTTAGGCTGCGATTACGCGCCGTACACCGGCAGCTTCTTGCAGATGGCCTTGACCTTCTCGCGAACGGCGTCGATCACCGCTTCGTTGTTCAGGTCAGCCAGGATGTCGCAGATCCAGCCGGCCAGCTCTTTGCACTCGGCCTCTTTGAAGCCGCGGGTGGTCACGGCCGGGGTGCCGAAGCGCAGGCCAGAGGTGACGAACGGCGAGCGCGGATCGTTAGGCACGGAGTTCTTGTTCACGGTGATGAACGCTTTGCCCAGTGCGGCGTCGGCGTCTTTGCCGGAGATTTCCTGCTTGATCAGCGACAGCAGGAACAGGTGGTTCTGGGTACCGCCGGACACCACGTCGAAACCACGCTCGATGAACACGCCGGCCATGGCCTGGGCGTTCTTCACCACTTGTTGCTGGTAGGCCTTGAACTCAGGCTGCAAAGCTTCCTTGAAGCAGATCGCCTTGGCCGCGATCACGTGCTCCAGCGGGCCGCCCTGGGCGCCCGGGAACACGGCGGAGTTCAGCTTCTTCTCGATGTCGGCGTTGGCGCGCGCCAGGATCAGGCCACCACGCGGACCGCGCAGGGTCTTGTGGGTGGTGGTGGTCACGACGTCGGCGAACGGAACCGGGTTCGGGTAGACGCCGGCGGCGACCAGACCGGCCACGTGGGCCATGTCGACGAACAGGTAGGCGCCGACCTTGTCAGCGATGGCGCGGAAGCGCGGGAAGTCCAGCACCTGCGAGTAGGCCGAGAAACCGGCCACGATCATTTTCGGCTTGTGCTCGACGGCCAAGCGCTCGACTTCGTCGTAGTCGATCAGGCCGTTGGCGTCGATGCCGTACTGGATGGCGTTGTACAGCTTGCCGGAGGAGGACACGCTGGCGCCGTGGGTCAGGTGACCGCCGTGGGCCAGGCTCATGCCCAGGATGGTGTCGCCGGCCGACAGCAGGGCCAGGTAGACCGCGGCGTTGGCCTGGGAGCCTGCGTGCGGCTGGACGTTGGCGTAGTCGGCGCCGAACAGTTCCTTGGCGCGGTCGATGGCCAGTTGCTCAACCACGTCGACGTATTCGCAGCCGCCGTAGTAGCGCTTGCCCGGGTAGCCTTCGGCGTACTTGTTGGTCAGCACCGAGCCTTGAGCCTCCATCACCGCAGGGCTGGTGTAGTTTTCCGAAGCGATCAGCTCGATGTGTTCTTCCTGGCGCTGAGCTTCTTGCTCCATGGCGGCAAAAAGGTCGGCGTCGTACTTGGCAATAGTCAAATCACGGCTGAACATGGCGGTCCTCAAGGATCGGGGCAGAAAAGGGGGGCATTCTAACCCAACGGGTTTTGGATGGCATATGAAACGACATCATGTCGCAGACAAGTGGCGTTCAAGCGGCTATAGGCCTCAAGCCTCAAGCCTCAAGCCTCAAGCCTCAAGCGGCAAGCGGCAAGCGGCAAGCGGCAAGTCTCAAGCTGCAAGCTGCAAGCCTCGCCCCCTTGTAGCTTGAAGCTTGAAGCTTGCAGCTGCCCCAGATCAATCAAACATAAAGAGGGCATCATTGCTGAATTGCGCCTCGAACCGCCCCGCCGGCATCGGCCGGCCGAACAGGTAGCCCTGCACCTCGTCGCAGCCGTGCTCGCGCAGGAAATCCAGCTGCTCGTGGGTCTCCACGCCCTCGGCGATCACCGCCAGGTTGAGGCTGTGGGCCATGGCGATGATCGCCCGGGCGATCTGCGCGTCCTGCTCGCCGGACGGCAGGCCGTCGACGAAGGTGCGGTCGATCTTCAGCACGTCGATCGGGAACTGCTTGAGGTAGTTCAGCGACGAATAGCCGGTGCCGAAGTCGTCCACCGCGATGCTCAGGCCGAGGTTTTTCAGGCCGTCGAGGATCTGCATCGCCTCGCTGACTTCGCGCATCAGGATGCTTTCGGTCAGTTCCAGCTCCAGGCAGGCCGGCGGCAGGCCGGTTTCGCGCAGGGTGGTGGCGATCCGCGTGCCGAGCTGGCCGTCGGAGAACTGCCGGGCGGAGATGTTCACCGACACCTTCGGCACGCGCACGCGGCTCTGGTGCCAGGTCTTGAGCTGGCGGCACGCTTCGGCGATCACCCAGTCGCCGACGTCCACCACCAGGCCGAGCTCTTCCAGCACCGGAATGAAATCCCCCGGCGGCACCAGCCCGCGACGCGGATGGCGCCAGCGCAGCAGGGCTTCGGCGCCGGTCAGGCGCTTGCCGTCGCCGCTGAACTGCGGTTGGTAATACAGCACGAATTCGTTCTGCTCCAACGCGTGGCGCAGGTCGCTTTCCAGCTCCAGGCGTTCCAGCGCACTGGCGTTCATGTCGGCCTGGTAGAACTGGAAGTTGTTCTTGCCGCGCTCCTTGGCGTGGTACATCGCGGTGTCGGCGTTCTTCATCAGTTGGCTGAGCTCGTTGCCGTCCTGGGGGCTCAGGGCGATGCCGATGCTGGCGGTGACGAAGAACTCGCGGCCTTCGAGCACGAACGGTTTCACCAGGCTGGCGAGGATCTGCTCGGCCACATGGATCGCCCGGTTGAGCGCCATCTCGCGGCTGGAGCGGTGTTGCAGCAGCAGGGTGAACTCGTCGCCGCCCATCCGCGCCACGGTGTCGTCATCGTCGACGCAGGCCAGCAGACGCGTGGCCATGTCCTTGAGCATGCGGTCGCCGGCGGCGTGGCCGAGGGAGTCGTTGATCGGCTTGAAGCGGTCGAGGTCGAGGAACATCAGCACCACCCACGACTTCTGCCGTTCGGCCGACTGCAGCGCGGTGTGCAGGCGGTCCTGGAACAGCGTGCGGTTGGGCAGGTGGGTCAGGGCGTCGTAGTAGGCGAGGCGGTGGATGCGCTGCTCGCTGGCCTTGCGCTCGCTGATGTCGCTGAAGAAGCACACGTAGCTGGCCAGGTCGCCTTCGTCGTCGAGCACGGCGGTGATGCCGACCCAGGCCGGGTAATGCTCGCCGTTGCGTCGCTTGAGCCAGACTTCGCCTTCCCAGGTGCTGTGCTGGTGCAGTTGCTTGAGCACGTAGCGCAGGTGCGCGTCCTGCTGCTCGTCGACGGTGAGCATGTTCGGCAACTGGTCGAGGACTTCGGCCACCGCGTAGCCGCTGACCCGGCTGAAGGCCTCGTTGGCCTGCACGATGTAGCCGGCAGGGTCGGTGATCAGGATCGCCGAGGTGGAGTGCTCGAACACCGTGGCGGCCATGCGCAGGTCTTTTTCGGCGCGGCGCTGCTGGCTGATGTCGCGGCCGACGCCGAGCACGCCTTCGAAGGCGCCGTGCTCGTCCCACACCAGCACCAGGCGCAGCTCGATCGGGATCTTGCGTCCGTCGGCCCGCAGGCAGTCGAACAGGAACATCTGGGTCTGCACCTGGCTGCGCAGCAGCGCCAGTTGCTCGGGCTTGTCCAGGGCTTTGCTGACGCGGTCCATCAGGTGATAGATGCCGGTCAGCTGCTGCGGGTTGGCGATGGTCGACTGCCAGCCGTTCTGGAAGATCCACTCGGCGTCATAGCCCAGCACCGCCTGCACCGAAGGGCTGACGTAGTTGAGCGACATCTTGCTGTCGGTGGAGAAGATCACGTCGCTGATGCTTTCGGCGAGCATCCGGTAGCGCTGCTCGCTGTCGCGCAGGGATTCGCTGGCCTCGATCTGTTCGGTGATGTCCTTGGCCACGCCGATGATCCGCGTGACCTGATCGTGCTTGTCCCGGGCCAGCGCCTGTTCGCGGATGTCGAAGCGCCGCCACTTGCCGTCGCGGTGGCGAAAGCGCAACTGGCACTGCAGCAGTTGGCTGTAGCCGGCGTGGCGTTGCAGCTGGCGTGAGCGGTGGTAGTAGTCGGCGTCTTCCGGGTGCAGGAGGATTTCCCAGAAGTACTCGCCCATCTGATGCAGTTCGGTGCGGTTGTAGCCCAGGGTCTGGCCCAGGTGATGGTTGCTGAAGATCATCCGCTGGCTGATCACGTCCTGCACGTACAGGTGGTCCGGCACGGTGCGCACCACGTCCGACCAGAAGCCCTCGCGCTCCAGCAGCGACAGTTCGATCAGCTTGCGGCTGGTGATGTCGTTGATGCTCAGGATCACCGCTTTGTAGTCGTGCTGTTCCTGGGGCAGGCGCAGCACCAGCCACAGGTGCTGGTCGCGGCCGTTGATGTCCGGCAGCTTGATTTCGAGCTCCAGTTGCTTCTGCCGCTGGAGCACGGCGTCGAGCACCTGGTTGCCGATGGCGCAGTGGGTGTGGGGACGGCCGTCGATCAGCAGCTGCCAGGCGTGGTCGCAGGAATTGACGTTGAGCAGTTGCAGCGCCACCTGGTTGACCTCGGTGATGCGCAGTTCCTGCAACAGCTGCTGGCGCTGCTGCGGGTGGTCGAGCCAGGCCTTGAGCTGGTCGCTGGTCTGCAGGCGGGCCTTGTCGAACACCTGCTTGAGCCCGGACAGGTCCAGCACGCACAGGGCCACGCCGGTGCCTTCGAAGATGTCCTGGTAGCGGCGCCGGCCTTCATGCAACTGGCGCTGGCGGCGGCGCATGTTGAGCAACGCGATGAACGGCAGCAGCGAGAACGCCAGGCCCAGCAGGCACTTGCCGATGAAGGCCGGCAACAGTTGCTCGAGCACGCGCTGGCGGTCGAACAGGCCGCGCAGTTGCCAGTCGCTGCTGCTCAGCGGCACGGTCAGCACGCTGTTGGTCAGGTCGTCCGGGGTCAGGGTGCTGGTGCGGGTGGAGGGCAGGCCTTCGTCGCGGCTGATGATCTGATGGTTGATCCGGTTTTCCACCAGCCACAGCGGACGGATGCCGGTGTCGCCCTGTTTGGTCAGCGAGGCGAAGAAGGTCGGGGTCAGGCGCAGCGCCCAGTAGCCGCGGGTGCTGCCGCTGGCCTGGTGCAGCAGCAGGTGCACCACCGAACCGTCGTCGGCGTTGCTGAAATAATGGGCCTGGGCGCGGCTGCGGCGCACCAGTTCGCCGAGGTAGTCGGCGTCTTGGCTGGCGGCGTCGCTGTCGCTGAGCACCTTGCCGGACGGGCTGAGCAGCGCCAGGCTGCGCAGGTCGGGCAGCGACTGCTGCAGCTTGCGCAGCAGCGCCTGCTGTTCGTCGGCCGATTGCGGCTGTTCGACGATCGGTAGCAGGTTGAGGGCGATCTGCGCGTTCAGCGCCATGTTCAGGCTGACCTGGGAGGCCAGGTCGGCGGTGTAGTCGATGGTGTACTGGCGCTGGTTCTTTTGGGTTTCGCGCAGTTGGTCGAGCAGTTGCCAGAACAGCAGCGCCAGCAGCAGAAGCACCAGGGTCGCCAGCGCGCCTTTCAATGTTCCGCGCAGGGGCGAGCCGGGCGCCGGTTGGGTACTGCTCACAGAGGCTGGCGGAGTGACATTGGACAAGCTGGAATCCTGCGGTTTGGCTGGACTGGCGCGACGTGCACTATAAGCCGGACGCCCGAAGGGCGGCTAGCATGCCTTGAGTTGTGGCGAAGTGCCAGCCCCGCTCGGCTGGACTGCCTTCCGTCATTCAGGTAGCTTTGCCGGTTACGCGGGAGCGTTCCAGCTCCTAGACTCAGACTTTTTCCGCGCGCACGCATTGGGCTGTCTCAACTGAACGACGCGCACCGGTCTGGCCAGGCATCGCCTGCGCTCCACTCATTCATCCGTCACTGACCCTAGGTTCTCCATGGCTCAATACGTCTTCACCATGCATCGGCTGGGCAAAGTTGTTCCGCCGAAGCGGGAAATCCTGAAAAACATTTCGCTGTCCTTCTTCCCGGGCGCCAAGATCGGCGTGCTCGGCCTCAACGGCTCGGGCAAATCCACGCTGCTGAAAATCATGGCCGGCGTCGACACCGAGTTCGAGGGCGAAGCCCGCCCGATGCCGGAGCTGAACATCGGTTACCTGCCGCAGGAGCCGCAGCTGGATCCGACCAAGACCGTGCGCGAAGTGGTCGAGGAAGCGGTCAGCGTGATCAAGGACGCCCAGGCCCGCCTGGACGAGGTCTACGCCGCCTACGCCGAGCCGGACGCCGACTTCGACAAGCTGGCCGCCGAACAGGCCAAGCTCGAAGCGATCCTGCAGGCCAGCGACGGCCACAACCTGGAGCGCCAGCTGGAAGTCGCCGCCGACGCGCTGCGCCTGCCGGCCTGGGACGCGAAGGTCGAACACCTGTCCGGCGGTGAGAAACGCCGCGTGGCCCTGTGCCGCCTGCTGCTGTCCGCCCCGGACATGCTGCTGCTCGACGAACCGACCAACCACCTGGACGCCGACTCCGTCGCCTGGCTCGAACACTTCCTGCACGACTTCCCGGGCACCGTGGTGGCGATCACCCACGACCGTTACTTCCTGGACAACGTCGCCGGCTGGATCCTGGAACTCGACCGCGGCGCGGGCATTCCTTACGAGGGCAACTACTCGGGTTGGCTGGAGGCCAAGTCCGAGCGTCTGGCCCAGGAATCCAAGCAGCAGTCGGCTCACGAAAAGGCCATGAAGGAAGAGCTGGAGTGGGTGCGCAAAGGCGCCAAGGCCCGCCAGTCCAAGTCCAAGGCACGTCTGGCGCGCTTCGAGGAAATGCAGTCGCAGGAATTCCAGAAGCGCAGCGAGACCAACGAGATCTACATCCCGGCCGGTCCGCGCCTGGGCGACAAGGTCATCGAATTCAAGAACGTCACCAAGGGCTACGGCGACCGCGTGCTGATCGACAACCTGTCGTTCTCCATGCCTAAAGGCGCCATCGTCGGCGTGATCGGCGGCAACGGCGCCGGTAAGTCGACCCTGTTCCGCATGCTGATGGGCAAGGAAACCCCGGACTCCGGCAGCATCGAGATCGGCGAGACCGTGCAACTGGCCTGCGTGGACCAGAGCCGCGAAGACCTGGACGGCAGCAAGACCGTGTTCCAGCAGATCTCCGACGGTTCCGACCAGATCCGCATCGGCAGCTACGAGATCCCGTCGCGCACCTACGTCGGCCGCTTCAACTTCAAGGGCGGCGACCAGCAGAAGTTCGTCAAGGACCTGTCCGGCGGTGAGCGCGGCCGTCTGCACCTGGCGCTGACCCTGAAGGAGGGCGGCAACGTCCTGCTGCTCGACGAACCGTCCAACGACCTCGACGTCGAAACCCTGCGTTCCCTGGAAGAGGCCCTGCTGGACTTCCCGGGCGCCGCCATTGTGATCTCCCACGACCGGTGGTTCCTTGACCGCGTCGCGACCCACATCCTGGCGTACGAAGACGACTCGCAAGCGGTGTTCTTCGAAGGCAACTACACCGAGTACGAAGCCGACCGCAAGAAACGCCTCGGCGACGCAGCGGCCCAGCCGCACCGCGTTCGCCACAAGAAGCTGGCCTGACCCGGCCGGCGGCATGAAAACGAACGGAGCCTTCGGGCTCCGTTTTTTTTGCCTGCGTGCTTTCAGCGCAACCGCAGCGGGGCCATCGCCAGCAGGCCGGCTCCCACAGGTTCCGTGTCCGGCATCCACATTGTGGAAGCCACCCTGCCGGTGATCTGCGGCCAACGCAAAACCTGCGGGAGCTGGCTTGCCGGTGATCTGCGGCCAGCGCAAAACCTGCGGGAGCCAGCCTGCAGGTGATCTATGGCCAGCGCGAAACCTGTGGGAGCTGGCTTGCCAGCGATAGGGCCGGCGCATCCGACATCACTGTTGCCTGATCCAACGCCCTCGACTCCGGGAGCCAGACGGCTGGCGATGGCGTCAGTGAAGATTGTCGCCTAGGCCGGTTCGATGCGGATCACCTCGATCACTCGATCGCCGGCCGGGCGCTGCCACAGCACTTCGTCGTTGAGGCGGGCGCCCAGCAGCGCCCGGCCCAGGGGCGAACTCCAGTTGATCAGGCCGCGGGCGACGTCGGCCTGGTCTTCGCCCACCAATTGCACCCGGCGCTCGGTGCTGTGCTCGTCGGCGTAGGTCACCCAGCTGCCGATCTGCACCTTGTCGGTCGAGGTGGCGGCGGGCACGACCTGGGCGCTGCCGACGCGCTGCATGAAATAGCGCAAGTCCCGGTCGAGATCGGCCAGGCGTTGCTTGTCGGCCTGATCGCCCTTTTCCGATTGCCCGGCGTGCAAGGCCTGCAGTTCGGCCACCTTGGCCTGCAGCAGCGCAAAGCCCTGGGGCGTGACGTAGTTGGGTTGCGTGCTGACCTGCCGCTCGACCGGTTGGTCGGCTTGCGCGGCGGCGTTGTCCTCATTGACGAAAGCGCGGCTCATGGTCGCCTCCTTTGACGGGTCTTCTCAGGGAGTCGACCCCATGGTCGCAGGCATCGTTCGGGCGTGGTTGTCTGGAAACGACCTAAGGCGAGCGATACGCCCGCGCCGCGTCCCGATCCTTCTGCTGCTGCCAGGCGCGTTCGCGCTCATCCCAATGTTCGTTGCGGTAGTCGTCGCGGCCCTTGTTTTCCAGCATGGCCTGGCACTGGCGGAAACCGTCGCTCCAGCCTTCGGCGTACTGCGCGTCCTTGAGGTAGCGCGGCACGTCCTTGCGAAATTCCCCGCTGATCGACCCGCCCGCCTGGCGGCCGCTGATGCAGCCGTCGTCGAAACCGTCGGCGAAGGCCGGCGGATACCCTCGGGCGATCAACTCTTCATGGGTGCTCTGGCAACCGCCGACCAGCAACAACACGCCCAGCAACCCTGCACACCGCCACATCGCGTTCTCCCGGGCCGTTTCACGGCTGATACGGGAAAGTCTAGAAGCGGATTCGTCCGGTGTGCGTGAAAGGCATGTGAGCAATTCGTTGAACCCCCACAACCCATGTGGGAGCGAGCCTGCTCGCGATTCGATTTTTCAGCCGACCATTTCGTGGGCTGGCACACCGCAATCGCGAGCAGGCTCGCTCCTACAATGGGACGGTGGGGGATCAGTAGTGATACCACTTCACCTCAAGCATCACTTCGGTCTGCGGGGTGGCCAGATGGCTGAATTCGCGTTCGGCGCTCAGCCGCAGGCCGAGGTTGCGCGACAGCTCCCACTGCTGGTTGAGGCTCAGGCTGCGGCGCACTTCGCCGTTGGTGAAGTAATCGCCCTTGGCCTCCAGGCTGAGGTTGCCCAGCGGGTTTTTCCACAGCACGCCGCTGTTGAAGCCGGCGGCGGGGGCGATGAACCCGGCGAAATCGTTGTTGTGCTCGATCCGCACCGTGCCGAGGGCGAAGCCGAGCATGTCCTCGCCCAGTTGCCAGGTGCCGCCGCCTCCGCCGTTGACGTGGCTGACCAGGGTTTCGTCGTCATGCTTGCCCGGCACCCGCTCAAGGCCGCCGGTGACCTGCCACGACAGCGGCTGCAGCAGCGCGTTGCGCGGGGTCAGGGAGCGGATGGTGGCCAGGTCCAGCCGCTGGAACTGCCAGTCGTTGCCTTCGTACTGGCGCAGTTTCATCTGCAGGATTTCGATCTGCGCGCCCAGCGGGAAGCTTTCGGCGTTGTCGTTGAGGTCGTGGTAGGCCATGCGCAGGCCGTACTCGCCGAACGCCCGGTCGCCGCGGGTGCCGAGGCCGGCCTGCCAGGTGCGCGATTCGTGTCCGTCCTCGGGCAGGCCGGGGCGGGGGATCTGCTGCTCCGGCGCCGGGTTCTTGTTGATCGCCCGCAGCAGTTCGAAACTGCGCTGGGCCCGCTGCGGGTCACGCTCCTGGCCGTTGGCGCGGTAGCGTTCCAGGCGGTACGCGGCATCGATGACCAGCGCCTGGCGCTCGCGGGGCAGGGCCTTGAAGGCGGGTGCCTGCAACTGCTGCTGGTCGGCGCTGACCTTCAGCACCCAGTCCTGTTCGTCGTCGCTCAACGGCTCGGCGCGGCTGAGCAGTTCGCGCTCCCGGGACGGACGGTATTCGATGTGCTCCACCAGGCCCGCCTCTTTCACCGCTTTGACGGTGTCGGTGGGAATGGCCGTGAGCGGGAACTGTTCGGTCAGGCGCAGGCTCGGGCGGGCCACTTGCAGCAGTTCGAGCAGGCGGTAGGAGCAGTTCTCGTCGAAGAAAAAGTAGTCGAACTTGATCTGCTTGAGCTCCCACACGTGTTCGACCATGCGTGCGGTTTCCTGCGGCGTCAGGTTCAGCCGGTATTCCCACAGGTCGCGGTTCTCCAGGCTGCGGTACTCGGAGAGCTTTTCCTGGTAGGGCACCAGGGCGAACAGCCCCGGATAGCCGCCCATCAGGCCTTTCCAGGCATACAGGATGCTGTTGTCCGAGCCCTCGATGTAGGCGCCGAAGTTGATCGCGTAGCTGAGCAGCGATGTCTTGTCGCTTTGCACGTCGGCCTGGTCGATGCGCAGCAGCGTGTGGCCGAACATCGACGACGGGCTGTTGAGGTAGGCCGCCGGGAAGATCATCACCGCGCTGTGGGGCGAGACGTCCTTGAACCATTGCCGGAATTCGGCGCAGTCCGGCGCCGGCAGGTCCTTGAGGTTCAGTTGCGCCTTCAGCCAGCGGGTGCGGGCCGGATAAACGCATTGGGCGTGACGCTCGCCGAGGCTGGCCGGCGCGTACAGCGCCTGCACGGTGGCGGCCAGTTCACGGTCGGGGTGTTCGTTGCCGTCGGCGGCGAGGAAGAACCGGCTGTCGCTGACATAGCTGCGCCAGCCGCCGAGCTTGGCGGTTTCGTAGTGGCCCAGGGAAATCCAGAAGCGGTCGTTGGCCAGTTGCTGCAAACGTTGGGGATCGATGTGGGGCGCGGCGTACAGCGGGGCGCAGGCACACAGCGCCAGCCAGGCAAGGCGTTTGAGCATAGGTGGCAACTTAAGTCGAAAAATGCGAAGGCCCCAGGAGCGAAAGCCGAGTCAGCCGATCCGGGCAGTCATCCTGTGGCGAGGGAAGCTCCCTCGCCACATAAAGCAAAACCCGCTCCCCGAAGGAAGCGGGCGGGGCCTGGCTTAGGCCTGGGTCGCGTACTTGGCCAGGCGAGGGTCGGCCTTGAGGACGGCCAGGGTGTTGGTGTGCACGTCCTCGGCGGTCACGTCAGCCTTGCTGAAGATCTGCTGGAAGTGCTCGTGGGTCACGGCGGCGAAGTGCGCGCGGTCTTCCGGCGCCACGCCCAGCACCACGGCGTAGGTGGTCAGCGCTTCGCCCTGGCCCTTGGCCATGTCTTCGGACAGCTCGTTCATCATGCCGTTCATGGCGAACCAGGACTTGCCGCCGTAGGTCAGCGCCGCGTTGGTGGAGCAGCCGTTGGTGCCGGAGGTCATGCCGAACGTCGCGTTGCCGGAGGTGCCGTTGGTGGTGGAGGCGAGGAAGTGGGCCGGCGTGCCGCGCTGGCCTTCGAACAGCATGTTGCCCCAGCCGCAATCAGGGCCGCCCGGCGCCTGGGCCATGGCATTGATGGATACAGCGGTGAAGAGAGTACCGAGAAGAATCCGTTTCATAGCTTTGTTCTCTTTATGTGCGTACCAATGGACAGGGTTCTGGCCCCCCCAAGCTCTGTGCGTACAGACCCGAACGGCGCCAGTGGGCCGGTATTCGTTCCAGCCGCGCAGCTTGGAGTTTAGGCACGTTCGCCGGGTTCCGTCACATTTTCCTTCAGATTCGCGCAGGGGTTCCGGTTTCGCGCGGCACCGTTGGCCGCGCATCGCCGCAAGGCGCCTTGCCAGTGGGTACGGGCAGCGCCAGAATGCCCCTTATCTGCCCCGCCTGATTGTTAAGGAAGCCCGATGCCTGATCCTGTTGCCGCCAGTTTGCGTCTGGCGCCCGAAGCGCTGACCCGTCCGTTTTCCGCTGAACAGTTCAGCTTCACCACCACCAACGATCTGGAGCCCTTTCGCGGTGTGCTCGGCCAGGAACGCGCGGTCGAAGCCTTGCAGTTCGGCGTGGCCATGCCGCGCCCCGGTTACAACGTCTTTGTCATGGGCGAGCCCGGCACCGGCCGCTTCTCGTTCGTCAAACGCTACCTGAAGGCCGAAGGCAAGCGCTTGCAGACCCCGGCGGACTGGGTCTACGTCAACCATTTCGACGAACCGCGCGAGCCCCGCGCCCTGGAATTGCCGTCGGGCACCGCCGGCGCCTTCATCAATGACATCAACGGCCTGATCGACAACTTGCTGGCGACCTTTCCGGCCGTCTTCGAGCACCCGTCCTACCAGCAGAAGAAGAGCGGCATCGACCGCGCCTTCAACCAGCGCTACGACCGTGCGCTGGATGTGATCGAGCGCCTGGCCCTGGAAAAGGACGTCGCCCTGTACCGCGACAGCAGCAACATCGCCTTCACCCCGATGTTCGAGGGCAAGGCCCTGGACGAGGCGGAGTTCGCCCAGTTGCCGGAAGCCGACCGCGAGCGTTTCCACGAGGACATCTCCGCGCTGGAGGAGCGCCTCAACGAGGAGCTGGCCAGCCTGCCGCAGTGGAAGCGCGAGTCGAGCAACCAGCTGCGCCAGCTCAACGAAGAGACCATCACCCTGGCCCTGCAGCCGTTGCTGGCGCCGCTGTCGGAAAAGTACGCCGAGAACGCCGGCGTCTGCGGCTACCTGCAAGCGATGCAGGTGTACCTGCTCAAGACCGTGGTCGAGCAACTGGTGGACGACAGCAAGACCGACGCCGTCGCCCGCAAGCTGCTGGAGGAGCAATACGCCCCCAGCCTGGTGGTCGGCCACCCGGTCAGCGGCGGCGCGCCGGTGGTGTTCGAGCCGCACCCGACCTACGAAAACCTGTTCGGCCGCATCGAGTACACCACCGACCAGGGTGCGCTCTACACCACGTACCGCCAGTTGCGGCCGGGGGCGCTGCACCGGGCCAACGGCGGTTTCCTGATCCTTGAGGCGGAAAAGATGCTCGGCGAGCCGTTCGTGTGGGATGCGCTCAAGCGCGCCCTGCAATCGCGCAAGCTGAAGATGGAGTCGCCGCTCAGCGAAATGGGCCGCTTCGCCACCGTGACCCTGACGCCGCAGCACATCCCGCTGCAGGTCAAGGTGATCATCATCGGCGCCCGGCAACTGTACTACGCGCTGCAGGACCACGATCCGGACTTCCAGGAGATGTTCCGCGTCCTGGTGGACTTCGACGAAGACATCCCGATGGTCGACGAAAGCCTGGAGCAGTTCGCCCAACTGCTCAAGACTCGCACCTCGGAGGAGGGCATGGCGCCGTTGACCGCTGACGCGGTGGCGCGCCTGGCCACCTACAGCGCTCGCCTGGCCGAACATCAGGGGCGGTTGTCGGCGCGGATCGGCGACCTGTTCCAGCTGGTCAGCGAAGCGGACTTCATCCGGCACCTGGCCGGCGACGAGATGACCGACGCCGGCCACATCGAACGGGCGCTGAAGGCCAAGGCCACCCGCACTGGACGGGTGTCGGCGCGGATCCTCGACGACATGCTCGCCGGGATCATCCTGATCGACACCGACGGCGCGGCGGTGGGCAAGTGCAACGGGCTGACCGTGCTGGAGGTCGGCGATTCGGCGTTCGGCGTGCCGGCGCGGATCTCCGCCACGGTGTACCCGGGCGGCAGCGGCATCGTCGACATCGAACGCGAAGTCAACCTCGGCCAGCCGATCCACTCCAAGGGCGTGATGATCCTCACCGGCTACCTGGGCAGCCGCTACGCGCAGGAATTCCCGTTGGCGATCTCCGCAAGCATCGCGCTGGAGCAGTCCTACGGCTACGTCGACGGCGACAGCGCGTCGCTGGGCGAGGTCTGCACGCTGATCTCGGCGCTGTCCAGGACCCCGCTCAAGCAGTGCTTCGCGATCACCGGTTCGATCAACCAGTTCGGCGAGGTGCAGGCGGTCGGCGGGGTCAACGAGAAGATCGAAGGCTTCTTCCGCCTCTGCGAGGCCCGCGGGCTGACCGGCGAGCAGGGCGCGATCATTCCCAAGGCCAACGTCGCCACGCTGATGCTCGACGAGAAGGTGCTGGCGGCGGTGCGCGCCGGCCAGTTCCACGTCTACGCGGTGAGCCAGGCCGACGAGGCGCTGAGCCTGCTGGTGGGTGAGCCGGCCGGTGAGCCGGACGCCGACGGCCAGTTCCCGGAAGGCAGCGTCAACGCTCGCGTCGTGGAGCGCCTGCGGGTGATCGCCGAGATGATCAGCGAAGAGGACCTGAAGGAGGCCGAGAAGGAAGCGGCCCAAGAGGCATTGGCCGAAGCCAAGCCGGCCTGAAGGCCGATGCGGTAAACCGGTGGGAGCCCGGGTGCCGGCGATTGCGGCGTGTCATTCGACCTCTGTTTGTCTGACATTCCGGATCGCCGGCAGGCGGGTTGCCACTGTCGTATTCGGTCGGGAACGTGCGGGAAAGTGCCATCACTCTGGCGCCAAAATTCACACAATGACCATTCGGCGCCTTCTGGTCGTATCCGGTTGGCGCAGACGACTTTTCTTCTATTCTCAGCTCAAGGACATCGAGAGCATCACTGGATCGAAACAGCCTTCCCTTGAGGGTTGAACACCGGCTTCACCGAGGGTCGCCGCCATGTCGCGCAACCTCTGCCTCACCCGTCAGTGTCTGGGTCTTGTGACCCGTATCGAATGCGCCATCAAGCCCCTGGCCGGCGACACCGGCATGTGGACGCTGCTCTTCGCCGCCGGCATGGCCGGCGAACAACCTTCCGCCATCAAGGCCCAGGGCCCTTTCCACGGGCCGGTCGCCGCCGAGTCGATCCTCGACACCATCGTCGAAAGCCTCACGATGCACGGTTATGAGCTGGCCGACGACCCGCAGATCTGGAGCCTGCACCTGCAAGCCCAACTGCGGCAGATCAACGGCGGCCGCAGCCGCAGCCTCAACTGAGCTTGCCGGTTCCGGGTCTCAGGGGGCCGTGCCCGGCACCTGGGCCTTGTCGAGTTTGACCTCAAAGCCGTACTGCACGGTGGCGAGGTCGGTTCGCCGGTAGGTTTCCACCTGCGTGGGGCGGCCGTAGAAGTAGTGCACGCCGAAGATCGCCGGGCCCTCTGCGCCCGCGTCGTGGCTGACCGAAAGAATCTGCTTGAGGTACTGGCCGCTGCCGTCCTTGACGAAGAAGCGCCACTGGTCGGCCGCGAACCGCTTCAGATCCACCACCAGCATGTTGTTGCGGATGTCCAGGCCCTTGGGCAGGGACTTGGCGTCGAACGTCTGCCTTTCCACCGTGGCCAGGAACAGCGGCATGGAGCCGACCGCAAACGCCGGGGTTTCCGGGAACAGGTTCAGGTCGTAGGTGATCGTGCCCGACAGCGGATCGACCTGGTACGCCTCCGGCGGCAGTTCGATCGGCTCGTCCCGTTCGCCGTTGCGCTTTTGCGTGAAGAAGGTCACCGGGCTGTCGCCGGGGCTGAAGTCCTCGCCCAGCAATTCGTCGTTGAAGGTCTTGCGGTGATCGAACTCGATCCGGGCGGCGCTGGGCTCCTCCACCGACTGGCGGATGCGGATGCTGTCCTTCAGTTGCTGTTCGGTCAGGGACGCGCCTTTTAGCCAGTCCGCGGCCTGGTCGTCGTACACCGTCACCGGCAAGTCCAGCGGCTGCACCGCTTTCGCGGTGGTGTGCGGATCCAGGCGGCGCACCGGCAGGTCCAGTGGCTTGCGGGTCACGCTCACGTTCGAGAAATCCAGCACGCTGACTTCGAGGCTCTCGACCGGGCCGTGGAAGTACACCTTGTTGTAGCGGCGCGGATGCTGGCGTTCGAAGGCGCTCTGGCTGTCGTTGAGCTGTTTCTCCAGGACGTCGCTCCAGGCCTTTTGCTGCTGCAGGTGCGCCAGTTGTTCCTGGTAGAACGCGACCTGCTCCGGGCTTTCGTTGATCGAGCCGGCACGCTTGAGGTACTGGCCGGTGGCGTCGCGGGCCTGGACGATCATCGGGTTGAGCGGTGTGCCGCCGACCTCCGGGGCCAAGGGCAGGCTGTTGCTGAATTCGACTTCGGCGTAGTTCTTCTCAAGCTTGAGCAGCGTGACGCTGAGGTTGCCGTCGGTGCGGGTCTGGCCGATGTCCTGTTTGCCTAGGTCGAAGCTGTGCAGGCGCCCGGGGGCGATGACCTCGATCTCGCCCAGCAGGCTGACCGGCTGCGGCTGGCTTTTGCGGTCGATGTCCAGGCCTTCGATGAAGGGATAGGACAGGGTCAGGTCGTCGGGGGTGGAGCTGGACGGGCTGAGCTGGATGCCGGGGTCGGTCTCCGACCATTCCGTTTGCCAGGCGATCACCCGCTTGTCGCTCAGGGTCACCGACTGCCATTGCACGCCGTGGGGGAACAGGAAGCCGCCGGGGATGTTGAGGTTGAAGGGGAACACCGGCTGCAGATCGGTGAGGTAGTCGGAGCCGACGTCCTTGCGCAGCACGAACAGGCCATCGATGAATGTATCGACCAACGCCTGAGGCGTGGGGTAGTGCCTGAGCGCGCCGAGGGCGTCTTCGCCGTATTCGGTCTTGGCCGGTTGGCCATCGAGCCGCCGCCGGGCGCGTTCGAGCAGCAGCAGCGAGCCGCCCAGTTCGGTCACGGCGTCCTTGAGCTTGGGGTCGGTGATGGCGTCCAGCGACTGTTCGAACTGCGCGGTCTTTTCCTCAAGGCCCGGGCCGTGCTTTTCGTCGTCCGGCGAGCAGGCGCCCAGCAGCAGGGCGAGGCACATTCCGGCGGTCGTCAGCGGCAATCGCACATCCATTTCCAGTCGTCCTGTCCGATTTCTCTGGGCTGTCAATGCTCTGGACACTAGCAGAAAAACTTTGACACACACGCGCAGGTGGCGGATTTCCGGGCGGTTTCTGGCGGTCATGGGCGGCTGGTATACTCGCCGTCGATTACAACCCCCCTTGTGTGAGATTCAATGGAACGCTTTGTCGAAAACGCAATGTACGCCTCGCGCTGGCTGCTGGCGCCGATCTACTTCGGTCTGTCCCTCGGGCTGCTGGCGCTGGCGCTGAAATTCTTCCAGGAAGTCTTCCACGTCATCCCCAACGTGTTCGAGATGGCCGAGTCGGAACTTATCCTGGTGCTGCTGTCGCTGATCGACATGGCGCTGGTGGGCGGCCTGCTGGTGATGGTGATGATTTCCGGCTACGAGAACTTCGTCTCTCAGCTGGACATCGACGACAGCAAGGAAAAGCTCAACTGGCTGGGCACCATGGACTCTTCGTCGCTGAAGATGAAAGTGGCGGCCTCGATCGTGGCGATCTCCTCGATCCACCTGCTGCGCATCTTCATGGACGCCAAGAACGTCGATCCCGAACACCTGATGTGGTACGTGATCATCCACATGACCTTCGTGGTCTCGGCGTTCGCCATGGGTTACCTGGACAAGGTCACCAAGCACTGAGCCGTGACCGGGGAGCTCGCCCGGCGGCTTCCCTCTTCAAGCAGGAAAAACACCGCCCGTCCGTTGCAAAACGGACGGGCGGTCTCGTTCATGGCTTGTGCTTTGTCGTGCCGAAGCCTATCCCTGTAGGCGTCCAGACCCGCCATCGCATGAGGTGCGCCCATGAACCTGCAAGAGCTGAATGCGTTTGCCGTCGCCAGGAAGGTCGATGAACTGAACCTGATCTCCATGGAGGGCGGAATCTATCTGCTCGAGGCGCGGATGCACGGCGCGGCGTACCCGCTTAGCGACACCCATGGGCAGATGCTGACGGTGCGTTCGGTGGAGCATGCCCGGGATCTGCTGCACAACTTCCCGGTGCTGCCGTTCAACCTGGTGCACACCTCGGTGCACGACGAGATGTGCGGGCTCGGCGCCAGCGGCGAGGAAAGCCTGAAAGTGCCGTTGGCCTGGCGCTCGGCGCTGTAGCGCCCGCGATCCGGTCAAAGCCTGGGCATCTGTGCTAGTCTGCTCGCCCTTTTGGTTCCGGGCGCGCCGGGACGCGCCGTGCATGCACGGCCAGTCCCGGGCCGTCCGCACAGCGGAGCAGTGTCATGTCCGAAGTAAATCTGTCCACCGACGAAACCCGCGTCAGCTACGGCATCGGCCGTCAGCTGGGCGACCAGCTGCGCGACAACCCGCCACCGGGCGTCAGCCTGGACGCGATCCTGGCCGGCCTGACCGACGCGTTCGCCGGCAAGCCAAGCCGTGTGGGCCAGGAAGAGATGTCCGCCAGCTTCAAGGTGATCCGCGAGATCATGCAAGCCGAAGCCGCTGCCAAGGCTGAAGCCGCCGCCGGCGAAGGCCGTGCGTTCCTGGCCGAAAACGCCAAGCGCGAAGGCATCACCACCCTGGCTTCCGGCCTGCAGTTCGAAGTGCTGACCCAGGGCGAAGGCGCCAAGCCGACCCGTGAAGACAACGTGCGCACCCACTACCACGGCACGCTGATCGACGGCACTGTGTTCGACAGCTCCTACGAGCGCGGCCAGCCTGCCGAATTCCCGGTGGGCGGCGTGATCGCCGGCTGGACCGAAGCCCTGCAACTGATGAATGCCGGCAGCAAATGGCGCCTGTACGTGCCGAGCGAGCTGGCTTACGGCGCGCAAGGCGTGGGCAGCATCCCGCCGCACAGCGTTCTGGTGTTCGACGTCGAGCTGCTCGACGTTCTGTAATGCACGGCCTGCCTTGAGGGCGGGCCGATGCAGGAGCGAGCCTGCTCGCGATGGCGTCTTTTCAGTCGGCGACCCGGTTGCCTGACAGACTGCTATCGCGGGCAGGCTCACGCCTGCCGTTGTTGCCGCGCTTCATATTTCGATCTTGTGATGCAGCTCATGGGTCGGGCGCAACGCCCGGGCGTAGCAGAACAGGAACAGATTGCGCACCAGTTCCTTGAGCACCATCGGCTCGCTGGAGTTCAGGCTGCTGACGTCCAGATCCCCCTGATCCTGCAACTCGTGCAGGGCCTCTTCTTCCAGGACGGCACACACTTCCCCGGTTTCCCGATGCAGGATCCGCAGGTAAGGGTGCGGACGGTCCAGCCAGGCGTCGATCAGATAAGTCATGGTTCTCATCTCCATTGAAAGGGTTTCAATGAGAATAATTCTTATTCGTCAAATAGCAAGCGCCTATTGGCGGTTTGCGTTTTTTTGCGGGTAAAGATTGCGTAAGGTCAAAACGGCTGGCGTTTGGCCATTGCGTTGTGGCGAGGGGGAGGAGGCGCAGGAGGGGGGGGCGCCATCCCGCGTCGGGTGCGGGATGGCAGGCAGCGGGCTCAGACCTTCCTGACGAACTCGGACTTGAGCTTCATCGGGCCGATGCCGTCGATCTTGCAGTCGATGTCGTGGTCGCCGTCGCACAGGCGGATGTTCTTGACCTTGGTGCCGACCTTGACCACCAGCGAGGTGCCCTTGACCTTCAGGTCCTTGATCACGGTGATGGTGTCGCCGTCCTGCAGGACATTGCCCACCGCGTCTTTCTTCACGGTGTCTTCGGATGCCGCGTCGGCCTCACCGTTGGCGGACCATTCGTGGGCGCACTCCGGGCACACCAGTTGGGCACCGTCTTCGTAGGTGTATTCGGAATTGCATTTCGGGCAGGGTGGCAACGTGCTCACTAAGGCTCCTTGATATGAGGATCGTTAAAGGGCGCACATTGTATAGGGTTTTAAGCGAAGGAGGGGATTGCATACAAAGCACTGTGGGAGCGAGCCCGCTTGCGATGGCTTCTGGCGCTATCGCGAGCAGGCTCGCTCCCACAGGGTGGCAAGCAGGATCAGTGCGTGCGGGCGACCGCGAACTCGCTCAGTTCGACCAGCGCATCGCGGTATTCGCTGGCAGGCAGCGCTTCCAGGCACTTGATCGCACGGGCCACGTAGTCGCGGGCCAGCTGCGCGGTGTAGTCCAGCGAGCCGGACGCTTCGACCGCTGCGCGGATGCTTTCGAGGTCTTCGATGCCGCCTTTCTGGATCGCCTGGCGCACCAGGGCCGCCTGTTCCGGCGTGCCTTCGCGCATGGTGTAGATCAGCGGCAGGGTCGGCTTGCCTTCGGCCAGGTCGTCGCCGACGTTCTTGCCCAGGGTGTCGGCGTCGCCCTTGTAGTCGAGCAGGTCGTCGACCAGCTGGAACGCCACGCCCAGGTGGTCGCCGAAGGTGCGCAAGGCCTCGGCCTGCTCGGCGGTGGCGCCGGCCAGCGCGGCGGCGCTGTGGGTCGAGGCTTCGAACAGCATCGCGGTCTTGCCGCGGATGACTTCCATGTAGGTCTCTTCGGTGGTGCTGGCGTCGCGCACCTTGGACAGCTGCAGCACTTCGCCTTCGGCGATGATGCGCGTGGCCTGGGACAGGATCTTCATCACCGGCATCGAGCCCAGTTCGACCATCATCTCGAACGAGCGCGAGTACAGGAAGTCGCCGACCAGCACGCTCGGGGCGTTGCCCCACATGGCGTTGGCGGTCGAGCGGCCGCGGCGCATGCCGGACATGTCGACCACGTCGTCATGCAGCAGGGTCGCCGTATGCAGGAATTCGATGGTGGCGGCCAGCAGGCGCAGGTCGTCGCCCTCGCGGCCCAGGGCCTTGCCGCACAGCAGCACCAGCAGCGGGCGCAGGCGTTTGCCGCCGGCCGACGTGATGTAATCGCCGATTTTCGATACCAGCGGTACGCGGGAAGTCAGCTGTTTCTTGATGATGCCGTCGACGGCGCTAAAATCGTCCGCCACCGCGCGGTAGAAAGCTTGGGGTTGCATCAGAGACAGGTGCTCCAGAAGGGTTGCGCGGCATGCTAGGACCCACGTCCGCAGGTGTCAAGGCGCGATGGACGGCCCCTTGCGCGGCGTCGGCGGCTTGCGTACAATCGCGCACCCTGAACTTCCTGGGCAGCACCTGCCTTACGCAATTGCACTTGGGCCGTTCCAGCCCCATGCAGCCATGCCAGCCAATACCTCTTCCTATAAAGAGCTGGGTGAGCAGGATTATCGGAGAAATACCATGTACGCAGTAATCGTTACCGGCGGTAAGCAATACAAAGTCGCTGAAGGTGAATACCTGAAGATCGAAAAACTGGAAGTCGCCACCGGCGAATCCGTGACCTTTGACCGCGTTCTGCTGGTCGCCAACGGCGACGACGTGAACATCGGCGCACCTGTCGTTGCTGGCGCAACCGTCAAGGCTGAAGTGATCTCCCAAGGTCGTCACGATAAAGTCCGCATCATCAAGTTCCGTCGCCGTAAGCACCACATGAAGCGTATGGGCCACCGCCAGTGGTTCACCGAGATCAAAATCACCGGTATTCAGGCTTAATTTCAGCCTAATTCCTCACTAGGAGAATTGAACTCATGGCACACAAAAAAGCTGGTGGTAGTACCCGCAACGGTCGCGACTCAGAAGCCAAACGACTTGGCGTGAAGATGTACGGCGGCCAGGCCATCAAGGCCGGCAACATCATCGTGCGTCAGCGCGGCACCCAATTCCACGCTGGCTACGGCGTTGGCATGGGCAAGGATCACACCCTGTTCGCGAAAATCGAAGGCGTGATCAAGTTCGAAGTAAAGGGCGCTTTCAACCGCCGTTACGTGAGCGTTGTCGCAGCCTGATTGCGAGAATGCTGGAGAAGCCCTGTCTTGCGACGGGGCTTTTTCGTTTGTGGGATGAGTCTCTTGCAAAGCTGTTTGTATGGGCTGTCGGCGTGCGATGCGGGTCGTGTATTGGGGTCGCTGCGCTCATCTTTGCAAGAGTCTTATGTCTTGATTGTTTTTCGGCTCGTCCGTACGGCGAGAGGCGTTGGTTATGAAGTTTGTTGATGAAGTATCGATCCGCGTGAAGGCGGGTGACGGCGGCAACGGGTGCATGAGCTTCCGTCGCGAGAAGTTCATTGAGAACGGCGGTCCGAACGGCGGTGACGGCGGTGACGGCGGTTCCATCTACATGATGGCCGACGAAAACCTCAATACCCTGGTGGACTACCGTTACACCCGGCACTTCGATGCCGAGCGCGGCTCCAACGGCGGCAGCACCGACTGCACCGGCAAGAAGGGCGAAGACCTGATCCTGCGCGTGCCGGTCGGCACCACGGTGATCGACTCGTCCACCCAGGAAGTGATCGGCGACCTGACCAAGTCCGGTCAGAAGCTGCTGGTGGCCCATGGTGGCTGGCACGGGCTGGGCAACACCCGCTTCAAGTCCAGCACCAACCGTGCGCCGCGCCAGACCACGCCGGGCAAGCCCGGCGAGCAGCGCGACCTGAAGCTGGAAATGAAAGTGCTGGCCGACGTCGGCCTGCTGGGCCTGCCGAACGCCGGCAAGAGCACCTTCATCCGTTCGGTGTCGGCCGCCAAGCCGAAAGTCGCCGACTACCCGTTCACCACGCTGGTGCCGAACCTGGGCGTGGTCAGTGTCGACCGCTGGAAGAGCTTCGTCATCGCCGACATTCCGGGGCTGATCGAAGGCGCTTCCGACGGCGCCGGCCTGGGCATCCGTTTCCTCAAGCACCTGGCGCGCACCCGTCTGCTGCTGCATCTCGTGGACATGGCGCCGCTGGACGAAAGCAGCGCGGCGGATGCGGCGGAAGTGATCGTCAACGAGCTGACCAAGTTCAGCCCTTCGCTGGCTGAGCGCGACCGTTGGCTGATCCTGAACAAGTGCGACCAGATCCTTGAGGAAGAGCACGAGGCTCGGGTCAAGGAAGTGGTCGAGCGCCTGCAGTGGGAAGGTCCGGTCTACGTGATTTCGGCCATCGCCAAAGAGGGCACCGAGCGCCTCACCCGCGACATCATGCGTTACCTGGAAGACCGTGCCGACCGTCTGGCCAATGATCCGGCCTACCAGGAAGAGCTGGCCGACCTCGATCAGCGCATCGAAGACGAAGCCCGCGCCCAGTTGCAGGCCCTGGACGACCAGCGCGCCCTGCGCCGCAGCGGCGTGAAGTCGGTCCATGACATCGGTGACGACGATTGGGACGAGGAAGACGTGGATGACGACGACGGTCCGGAAATCATTTACGTGCGCGACTGATCCGTTGCAGTAAACTTAAGCGCCGCTCAATCGAGCGGCGTTTTGGTATCTGGAAAACGGTAGCCACAAATAACGTCACGGGCAGCGCTGGGTCGCGCTGTCCTCAAGCTAAGGTTGAAGATGATGCGGAGCAAGGTGACAGGTGCGCAGCGTTGGGTCGTGAAGATCGGCAGCGCTTTGCTGACGGCTGACGGCAAGGGGCTGGATCGTGCGGCAATGGGTGTCTGGGTCGAGCAGATGGTGGCCCTGCACGAAGCGGGCGTGGAGCTGGTGCTGGTGTCCTCCGGGGCGGTGGCGGCCGGCATGAGCCGTTTGGGCTGGAGCGCACGACCCAGTGCGATGCACGAGCTCCAGGCGGCCGCTGCCATTGGCCAGATGGGGTTGGTGCAGGCCTGGGAGTCGAGCTTTGCCGAGCATGGCCGGCATACGGCGCAGATCCTCCTGACCCACGATGACCTGTCTGACCGCAAGCGCTACCTGAACGCCCGCAGCACCTTGCGCGCGCTGGTCGAGCTGAAGGTGATCCCGGTGATCAACGAGAACGACACCGTGGTCACCGACGAGATCCGTTTCGGCGACAACGACACCCTGGCGGCGCTGGTGGCCAACCTGGTGGAGGCGGACCTGCTGGTGATCCTGACGGACCGCGACGGCATGTTCGATGCCGACCCGCGCAGCAACCCGGATGCGCAGCTGATCTACGAAGCCCGTGCCGACGATCCGGCCCTGGATGCGGTGGCGGGCGGCACCGGTGGTGCGCTGGGGCGCGGCGGCATGCAGACCAAGCTGCGGGCGGCGCGTCTGGCGGCCCGTTCCGGTGCGCATACCATCATTGTCGGCGGGCGGCTGGAGCGGGTGCTGGACCGTCTGAAAGCGGGCGAGCGCATCGGCACGCTGCTGTCGCCGGAGCGCGGCATGCTGGCGGCGCGCAAGCAGTGGCTGGCCGGGCATCTGCAGACCCGCGGCACGCTGGTGCTGGACGATGGGGCGGTTTCGGCGTTGTCCCAGGGCAACAAGAGTCTGCTGCCGGTTGGCGTCAAGCTGGTGCAGGGCAGCTTCCGCCGTGGCGAGATGGTGGTCTGCGTGGCGCCGGACGGTCGAGAGATCGCCCGTGGCCTGGCCAACTACAGCGCCCTGGAGGCGCAGAAGATCATCGGTCAGTCGTCGGATTCCATTGTCGGCCTGCTGGGCTATATGGCCGAGCCCGAGCTGGTTCACCGTGACAACCTGATTCTGGTTTGAGGATGCGTGCGATGCGGATTGCAAAAGGACTGTTGGGGCTGCTGATGGCGTTGCCGTTGGCGGTCTCGGCCGAGGAGATCGGCCAGGTGTCGACCGTGTTCAAGTTTGTCGGCCCCAACGACCGGATCGTGGTCGAGGCGTTCGACGATCCCAAGGTCGATGGTGTGACCTGCTACTTGTCCCGCGCCAAGACGGGCGGGGTGAAGGGCGGCCTGGGGTTGGCGGAGGATCGCGCCGAAGCGTCCATCGCTTGTCGTCAGGTCGGGCCGATCCGGTTCAAGGGTGAGCTGAAGGATGGCGATGAGGTGTTCAAGGAGCGCACGTCGCTGGTGTTCAAGACCATGCAGGTGGTGCGTTTCCTCGACAAGAAGCGTAATACCCTGGTGTATCTGGTCTACAGCGACCGCCTGATCGAAGGCAGCCCGCAGAATGCGGTGACGGCGATCCCGATCCTGCCGTGGGCGCCTGCCCAGTAGTCATCCGGAGGCCTCCGCATGGGCTGTGCGCGGCACGGAATCTGTGGGGGCCAGCCTGCTGGTGGTGATGGCGGGGCAGGGGCGGCATTATCTGTATCCGCATGCGCCAAATCGCAGGCAATAAAAAACCGACCCTTGGGTCGGTTTTTCAGTGACTACGTCGCTTAGGCAGCTGCTTTCAGTGCCTTGACGTGGCCATTCAGGCGGCTCTTGTGGCGAGCGGCCTTGTTCTTGTGGATGATGCCTTTGTCGGCCATACGGTCGATGACTGGCACAGCCAGGGTGTAAGCGGCTTGAGCTTTTTCAGCGTCTTTTGCGTCGATGGCCTTAACTACGTTCTTGATGTAGGTACGAACCATGGAACGCAGGCTGGCGTTGTGGCTGCGACGCTTCTCAGCCTGTTTTGCACGTTTTTTGGCGGAAGGTGAGTTGGCCACCGTCGAGCTCCTCGAAAGACTTTTTAGGGAATAGCAAACAAAATAGGCCGCGAATCATGCCGATGAGTTGAAGTCTTGTCAAGGGCGCTTGAGACGTTCCGCTAAGTGGTAGGCATAACGCGACGGGATATTTCTTTCCCGCGCATGACCTGTAAACTCGCGAGCTTTGGCTCTGTGCTGTTGCGGCGCGGAGTATCGCACAAGTGGGCGCACAGTTCGCCTGCTGTTTATCGACAGGCACACATTCCTTCAATGAATCTGCTCAAATCGTTGGCCGCCGTCAGCTCTATCACGATGCTTTCCCGGGTTCTCGGGTTTGTCCGCGACACGCTCATCGCGCGCACGTTCGGCGCCGGAATGGCGACCGACGCCTTCTTCATCGCCTTCAAGCTGCCCAACCTGCTGCGGCGGATCTTCGCCGAAGGCGCGTTCTCCCAGGCCTTCGTGCCGATCCTGGCCGAATACAAGAGCCAGAAGGGCGAGGAGGCCACCCGCACGTTCATCGCCTATGTCTCGGGCTTGCTGACCCTGGTGCTGGCCCTCGTCACGGCGCTGGGCATGCTCGCCGCGCCGTGGGTGATCTGGGCCACCGCGCCGGGCTTCGCCGATACGCCGGAGAAGTTCCGCCTCACCTCCGACCTGTTGCGGGTGACCTTTCCTTATATATTGCTGATCTCGCTGTCTTCGCTGGCCGGGGCGATCCTCAACACCTGGAACCGCTTCTCGGTGCCGGCCTTCGTGCCGACGCTGCTGAACGTCAGCATGATCGTGTTTTCGCTGTTCCTGACCCCGTACTTCGACCCGCCGGTCATGGCCCTGGGCTGGGCGGTGCTGGCCGGCGGCCTGGCGCAGTTGCTCTACCAACTGCCGCACCTGAAGAAAATCGGCATGCTGGTGCTGCCGCGCCTGAACCTGCGCGACACCGGCGTCTGGCGGGTGATGAAGCAGATGCTGCCGGCGATCGTCGGGGTGTCGGTCAGCCAGATCTCCTTGATCATCAACACCATTTTCGCCTCGTTCCTGGTGGCCGGTTCGGTGTCCTGGATGTACTACGCCGACCGCTTGATGGAACTGCCGTCCGGCGTGCTGGGCGTGGCGCTGGGCACGATCCTGCTGCCGACCCTGGCCAAGACCTACGCCAACAAGGACCGTCATGAGTATTCGCGCATCCTCGACTGGGGCCTGCGCCTGTGTTTCGTGCTGGTGCTGCCGTGCGCGCTGGCGCTGGGCATCCTCGCCGAGCCGCTGACGGTGTCGCTGTTCCAGTACGGTCAGTTCACCGGTTTCGATGCGGCGATGACCCAGCGGGCGTTGATCGCCTATTCCGCCGGCCTGCTCGGGATCATCCTGATCAAGGTGCTGGCGCCGGGCTTCTATGCGCAGCAGAACATCCGCACGCCGGTGAAGATCGCGATCTTCACCCTGATCGTCACCCAGTTGTTCAACCTTTTGCTGATCGGCCCGCTGGCCCATGCCGGCCTGGCGCTGGCGATCAGCGCCGGCGCCTGCCTGAACGCCGGGCTGCTGTTCTATCAACTGCGCAAGCAGCAGATGTACCAGCCGCAGCCGGGCTGGGCCAAGTTCGGCTTCAAGCTGCTGGTGGCGGTCGCGGTGATGTCGCTGGTGCTGCTGGTCGGCATGCGTTTCATGCCGGCCTGGGACCAAGGGCATATGCTGGAGCGCTTCCTGCGCCTGGGCGTGCTGGTGGCGGCGGGCGTGGTGGCGTATTTCGGCATGCTGGTGCTGTTGGGCTTCCGCTTGCGCGACTTCAACCGCAAGGCGTTGGGCTGAGGTTTCGGCCCCGGCTGCGCGGTTCGGGCCGGCGGTTTTGTCGGCTCGATCACTTTGGGTGACGGTGTTGCCTGTCGTCGGCCGTCGGGTGTGGTTATAATCGGCCACTTTATGAGCAAGAAGCGCGTTATGCAGCTGGTTCGAGGCCTTCACAACTTGCGCCCCCAGCATCGGGGCTGCGTCGCCACTATTGGCAACTTTGACGGTGTGCACCGGGGTCACCAGGCTATCCTGGGCCGGCTGCGCGAGCGCGCGCTCGAATTGGGCGTGCCCAGTTGCGTGGTGATTTTCGAGCCGCAGCCCCGGGAATTCTTCGCCCCGGACACGGCCCCGGCACGTCTGGCCCGGCTGCGGGACAAACTGCAGCTGCTGGCCGCCGAAGGCGTCGACCGGGTGCTGTGCCTGGCGTTCAACCAGCGCCTGAGCAAGCTCAGCGCCAGCGAGTTCGTCGACACCATCCTGGTGGACGGCCTCGGCGTGCAGCACCTGGAGGTCGGCGACGATTTCCGTTTCGGTTGCGACCGGCTCGGCGATTTCGATTTCCTGCTGCAGGCCGGCCAGGTGCACGGTTTCACCGTGGAGGCCGCGCAGACCGTCGAGCTGGACGGCCTGCGGGTCAGCAGCACCCAGGTGCGCAACGCGCTGTCCGCCGCCGATTTCGCCCTGGCCGAACGCCTGCTCGGCCGTCCGTACCGGATCGCCGGCCGCGTGCTGCACGGGCAGAAGCTGGCCCGGCAACTGGGTACGCCCACGGCCAACATCCAGCTCAAGCGCCGTCGCGTGCCGTTCACCGGGGTCTACCTGGTCGACGTCGCCATCGACGGCAAGGCCTGGCCCGGCGTCGCCAACATCGGCGTGCGGCCCACGGTCCAAGGTGACGGCAAGGCCCACCTTGAAGTCCATCTACTCGATTTCGCCGGCGATCTGTACGACCGGCGCCTGACGGTGGTTTTCCACCAAAAGCTGCGCGAAGAGCAGCGTTTCGCCTCCCTGGAGGCACTGAAAACGGCGATCAACGCGGATGTCGCCGCCGCCCGTGCACTCGCCGCACCTAGCGCCCATCGCTAATGAAGAGCCTTAAATGACCGACTATAAAGCCACGCTAAACCTTCCGGACACCGCCTTCCCAATGAAGGCCGGCCTGCCACAGCGCGAACCGCAGATCCTGCAGCGCTGGGACAGTATTGGCCTGTACGGAAAGTTGCGCGAGATTGGCAAGGACCGTCCGAAGTTCGTCCTGCACGACGGCCCTCCGTACGCCAACGGCACGATCCACATCGGTCACGCACTGAACAAGATTCTCAAGGACATGATCATCCGCTCGAAGACCCTGTCGGGCTTCGACGCGCCGTACGTGCCGGGCTGGGACTGCCACGGGCTGCCGATCGAGCACAAGGTCGAAGTGACCCACGGCAAGAACCTGGGCGCGGAAAAGACCCGCGAACTGTGCCGCGCCTACGCGTCCGAGCAGATCGAAGGCCAGAAGAGCGAGTTCATCCGCCTCGGCGTGCTGGGCGACTTCGCCAACCCGTACAAGACCATGGACTTCAAGAACGAGGCCGGTGAGATCCGCGCCCTCGCCGAAATCGTCAAGGGCGGTTTCGTGTTCAAGGGCCTCAAGCCCGTGAACTGGTGCTTCGACTGCGGTTCGGCCCTGGCCGAGGCGGAAGTCGAGTACGAGAACAAGAAGTCCTCGACCATCGACGTGGCGTTCCCGATCGCCGACGAGGCCAAGCTGGCCGCCGCGTTCGGCCTGCCGTCGCTGGCCAGGCCGGCCGCCATCGTGATCTGGACCACCACCCCGTGGACCATCCCGGCCAACCAGGCGCTGAACGTCCACCCTGAATTCAACTACGCCCTGGTCGATGTCGGCGACAAGCTGCTGGTGCTGGCCGAGGAACTGGTGGAGTCGTGCCTGTCGCGCTACGGCGTCGAAGGCACCGTGCTGGCCACCGCGCCGGGCTCGGCGCTGGAACTGATCAACTTCCGCCACCCGTTCTATGACCGCCTGTCGCCGGTGTACCTGGCCGACTACGTGGAACTGGGCGCCGGCACCGGCGTGGTTCACTCCGCTCCGGCCTACGGCGTGGACGACTTCGTGACCTGCAAGAAATACGGCATGGTCAACGACGACATCCTCAACCCGGTGCAGAGCAACGGCGTCTACGCGCCGTCGCTGGAATTCTTCGGCGGCCAGTTCATCTGGAAGGCCAACCCGGCCATCGTCGACAAGCTGAGCGAAGTCGGTGCGCTGCTGCACACCACCGTCATCGACCACAGCTACATGCACTGCTGGCGCCACAAGACCCCGCTGATCTACCGCGCCACCGCGCAGTGGTTCATCGGCATGGACAAGCAGCCGACCACCGGCGACACCCTGCGCCAGCGCTCGCTCAAGGCCATCGAAGACACCAGGTTCGTGCCGGCCTGGGGCCAGGCGCGCCTGCACTCGATGATCGCCAACCGTCCGGACTGGTGCATCTCCCGTCAGCGCAACTGGGGCGTGCCGATCCCGTTCTTCCTGAACAAGGAAAGCGGCGAGCTGCACCCGCGCACCGTCGAGCTGATGGAAGAGGTCGCCAAGCGCGTCGAAGCCGAAGGCATCGACGCCTGGTTCAAGCTGGACGCCGCCGAACTGCTGGGCGATGAGGCGCCGCTGTACGACAAGATCAGCGACACCCTCGACGTCTGGTTCGACTCGGGCACCACCCACTGGCACGTGCTGCGCGGCTCGCACCCGATGGGCCACGAGACCGGCCCGCGCGCCGACCTGTACCTGGAAGGCTCCGACCAGCACCGCGGCTGGTTCCACTCGTCGCTGCTGACCGGCTGCGCCATCGACAACCACGCGCCGTACCGCGAGCTGCTGACCCACGGCTTCACCGTGGACGAAGCGGGCCGCAAGATGTCCAAGTCCCTGGGCAACGTGATCGCGCCGCAGAAGGTCAACGACACCCTGGGCGCCGACATCATGCGCCTGTGGGTGGCGTCCACCGACTACTCCGGCGAAATGGCGGTGTCCGAGCAGATCCTGCAGCGCAGCGCGGACGCCTACCGGCGCATCCGCAACACCGCGCGCTTCCTGCTCTCCAACCTGACCGGCTTCAACCCGGCCACCGACCTGCTGCCGGCCGAAGACATGCTGGCGCTGGACCGCTGGGCGGTGGACCGCACGCTGCTGCTGCAGAACGAGCTGAAGGAAAGCTACGGCGAATACCGCTTCTGGAACGTCTACTCCAAGATCCACAACTTCTGCGTGCAGGAGCTGGGCGGCTTCTACCTCGACATCATCAAGGACCGCCAGTACACCACCGGCGCCGACAGCAAGGCCCGCCGTTCGTGCCAGACCGCGCTGTTCCACATCAGCGAGGCGCTGGTGCGCTGGATCGCGCCGATCCTGGCGTTCACCGCCGACGAGCTGTGGCAGTACCTGCCGGGCGAGCGCAACGAATCGGTGATGCTCAACACCTGGTACGAGGGCCTGACCGAACTGCCGGAAGGCTTCGAGCTGGGCCGTGCCTACTGGGACCGCATCATGGAAGTGAAGGTCGCGGTCAACAAGGAAATGGAGATCCAGCGCGCGGCCAAGGCCGTCGGCGGCAACCTGCAGGCCGAAGTGACCCTGTTCGCCGAGGACGCCCTGAGCGCCGACCTGGCCAAACTGAGCAACGAACTGCGCTTCGTGCTGATCACCTCCACCGCCGCCGTCGCGCCGTTCGCCCAGGCGCCGGCCGATGCGGTGGCCACCGAAGTCGGCGGCCTGAAGCTGAAGATCGTCAAGTCGAACCACACCAAGTGCGCCCGCTGCTGGCACTGCCGTGAAGACGTCGGCGTGAACCCGGAGCATCCGGAAATCTGCGGCCGTTGCGTGGACAACATCAGCGGCGCCGGCGAGGTTCGTCACTATGCCTAATGCCGTGGGCCGTTTCGGACGGCTGGGCTGGCTCTGGTTGAGCGTGCTGGTGCTGGTCATCGACCAGGCCAGCAAGTTCTACTTCGAAGGCAAGCTCGAAATGTTCCAGCAGATCGTGGTCATTCCCGACTACTTCAGCTGGACCCTGGCCTACAACACCGGCGCCGCGTTCAGCTTCCTGGCGGACAGCTCCGGCTGGCAGCGCTGGCTGTTCGCGCTGATCGCCATCGTGGTCAGCGCGGTGCTGGTGGTCTGGCTCAAGCGCCTGGGCCGCAACGAAACCTGGCTGGCCGTCGCCCTGGCGCTGGTGCTGGGCGGTGCGCTGGGCAACCTGTATGACCGCATCGCCCTGGGCCATGTGATCGATTTCATCCTGGTGCACTGGCAGAACCGCTGGTACTTCCCGGCGTTCAACTTCGCCGACAGCGCCATCACCGTGGGTGCGGTGATGCTGGCACTGGACATGTTCAAATCCAAGAAAACCGAAGAGGCCGTTCATGACTGAACAGGTATCGGCCGTGCAACGCATCGGCCAGAACACCGAAGTCACCTTGCACTTCGCATTGCGCCTGGAGAACGGCGACACCGTCGACAGCACCTTCGACAAGGCCCCGGCGACCTTCAAGGTCGGCGACGGCAACCTGCTGCCGGGCTTCGAGGCGGCGCTGTTCGGCTTCAAGGGCGGCGACAAGCGCACCCTGACCATCGAGCCGGAAAACGCCTTCGGTCAGCCGAACCCGCAGAACGTGCAGGTCATCCCCCGTTCGCAGTTCACGGGCATGGAGCTGTCGCCCGGTCTGCTGGTGATCTTCAACGATGCGGCCAATACTGAATTGCCGGGCGTGGTGAAGGAATTCGACGACGCGCAAGTGACCGTCGACTTCAACCACCCGCTGGCCGGCAAGACACTGACCTTTGACGTGGAAATCATTTCCGTCAAGGCGCTCTGAGTCATCGGGCAGTAACCGTGCGGGAGCGGGCAGGCTTGCTCCCGCAGTGTTCTTCCTCATTCGAAGGGGACTTTCCCCTTCGAATGGTTTTTACTGTATTCGCAATTTCTTGCGCGCAAGGCACGAGGCACAGCATGCAAATCAAACTCGCCAACCCCCGTGGCTTCTGCGCCGGCGTGGACCGGGCGATCGAAATCGTCAACCGCGCCCTGGAAGTGTTCGGGCCGCCGATCTACGTGCGCCATGAAGTGGTGCACAACAAGTTCGTGGTCGAAGACCTGCGCAGCCGCGGCGCGATCTTCGTCGAGGAGCTGGATCAGGTGCCGGACGACGTCATCGTGATCTTCAGTGCCCACGGCGTCTCCCAGGCCGTGCGCAGCGAAGCCGCCGGCCGCGGCCTGAAGGTGTTCGACGCCACGTGCCCGCTGGTGACCAAGGTGCACATCGAAGTGGCGAAGTACAGCCGCGACGGGCGTGAATGCATCCTGATCGGCCATGCCGGCCACCCGGAAGTCGAAGGCACCATGGGCCAGTACGACGCCAGCAACGGCGGCGCGATCTACCTCGTCGAGGACGAGCAGGACGTCGCCGAACTGCAGGTGCACAACCCGGACCGGCTGGCCTTCGTCACCCAGACCACGTTGTCCATGGACGACACCAGCCGTGTCATCGACGCCTTGCGCACCCGGTTCCCGGCCATCGGCGGCCCGCGCAAGGACGACATCTGCTACGCCACGCAAAACCGGCAGGACGCAGTCAAGCAACTGGCCGACGAGTGCGATGTGGTGCTGGTGGTCGGCAGCCCGAACAGCTCCAACTCCAACCGCCTGCGCGAACTGGCCGAGCGGATGGCCACCCCGGCCTACCTGATCGACGGCGCCGAAGACCTGCAAGAGGCCTGGTTCGAAGGCGTCGAGCGCATCGGCATCACCGCCGGCGCCTCTGCCCCGGAAGTGCTGGTGCGCGGCGTGATCCAGCAGTTGCAGGCCTGGGGCGCCACCGGCGCCGACGAGTTGGCCGGGCGTGAAGAGAACATTACGTTCTCGATGCCGAAAGAGTTGCGCGTCCGTTCGATCTGACCCCCTGCGCCTTGCCGCATAGCGCCTGTTCGGCCTTTTCGCCGGCCAGGCGCACGCGGCCGCTCGCCGCCAGCACGATCTGCCATCGGCTGACCGGCTCCCGGGCCGAGCAGATGTGCAGCTTCCCCGCCTGAAACGACCTTCCGGGCATCAGCGGCTGGCCCAGGCCGCTGAACCGCACATAGCGGCTGACCCACCAGTTGCCGACGACCGGCACTTTCCCGTCGCTCGCATGCTCGACCAGCACCGGATTGGCGCTGTCTTCCGGCCCCTTGCCGTTGATGTCCAGAATGATCCGCCAGCCCCGGCCCCAGTCGCCGTCGATTCCGTGCATCACCACGGTCCGGTTGTGCGTGATGGCCAGCGTGCGGGCATGGCGGATGCCTTCCAGCAGCGACCGCGCCGCCTGTTCCTGGCGGTTGGACTCCGTGAGCGCGGCGTACGCCGGGCCGACCAGCGACAGAACAATTGCGCCGATCGCCAGTCCCATGAGCAGTTCGACCAGGCTCAGGCCCCGTTGCGGCGTGACAGGTTGCGGCATGAAGGCTCCCTCCGTGGAGCGGCTGTGCGGCGCCTCCCGGCGTCGGGCAGGGCAAATCGACCGACATCGGCCGGCCGGATGTTCTAGCGTGTATCAGGTATAGCCGACGGCAACGGAGGGCATCGATGGATCATCGTACAAAAGGTTTCACGCTGGTCGAGCTGCTGGTGGCGGTCGCGGTGTTCGTGGTCCTGGTCACGATGGCGGTGCCGGCGTTCACCCGGTCGGTGCAGGGCAGCAAGGCCGACACCGAAGTCGGCGATCTGCAGCGGGCCCTCAACTACGCACGGCTTGAGGCGATCGACCGCGGCGTGACCACCCGGATCCGGCCGACCGCAGGCGGCAGCGTCTGGACCGGCGAACTGTCGGTCTACGACAGCACGGGCACCCCGGCCAATGTATTGCGGGTTGTTCCTGCGATGAGCAGCGGCGCGAGTCTGACGCTAACCTCAGGAGTGAGCGCGCTGGATTTCAACAATCTGGGCGGGCTGGCGGCGCCGTCGACGGCGGTGGTCATCAGCTACACGCTGGGAACGCAAAGCAGGACGCTGAACGTGTGTCTTAACGGACGAATCCAATTGGGTGGAAGCTGCGGATGAGGGCAGGGAGCAAGGGTGCACAGGAGGGCATGACGCTGATCGAGGTGCTGGTCGCGTTGCTGATTCTGACGGTCGGGTTGCTGGGGGCGGCGGCGGTTCAGCTCAACGCGCTGAAATACACCGACAGCTCGCGGATGGCCAGCCAGGCCAGTTTCATCGCCTACGACATGATGGACCGGATCCGCGCCAATTCCGCGGCCGACTACACCGTCTCGCCGCCTGCCTCGGGCAACCTGAGCGTGGCCCGGGATCAGGACCTCTACGATTTCACCACCAACATCACAGGTTTCGGCGGGCCCACCGCCACCGGCACCATCACGCTCAACCAGCGGGTGTACACCATCACCATCACCTGGAGCGACGCCCGGGCCGCCAACGCCGCGACCGCCCAGCGCAGCTTCGTGCTCACCAGCCGCGCCGCCGTCGATCCGGTGGCCACGCCATGAACCGCCGCAACCGAGGGTTCGGCCTTATCGAGCTGCTGGTGGCCCTGGCGTTGGGGCTGATCGTGGTGCTGGGCGTGGTGCAGATCTTCATCGCCGCGAAAAACACCTACGCCAGCCAGAACAGCGCCGCCGCCATGCAAGAGGACGCGCGCTTCGTGCTGAGCAAGATGATCCAGGAGATCCGCATGGTCGGGATGTTCGGCTGCCTGGGCACCATCACCGACTCCAGCTCCGCCGGCGACTTCAACGCCAGCCAGGTCACGCCGATCAGCTGGGACAACGCCAACCTCAAGCTCACCCTGGTCACCGCCGATGTCGGCGGCAGCGGCGGGACGCCGACCTGGACGGTGGTCTCCGATTGCCGCAACAGCGCCACGGCCTACACCGGCGTGCGGGCCGCAGCGTCCGGGCAGATCGCGTTCCCGATCCGTCGCCTGGTCTACAGCTTCAGCAACAACCAGATACTCCTGGGCACCGGCAGCGGCACGCCGACCCAGGCGGCGCTGGTGAACAACGTCAGCGCCTTCAGTGTGATGTTCGGCCTGGCGGCTTCAGCCACCGATGTCGCGGCCTCCACCTACAGCAGCAACCCCAGCGATCCGGCCCGCATCCGCAGCGTGCGCCTGAGCCTGACCCTCACCGACCCGAACAACCGGGTGCGCAGCCAAACCTTCAACGTGGTTGCCGCCTTGCGCAACCGCCTGCAGTGAGGGCCGGACGATGACGATCCCTTTCCGTCCCCCGCAGGCGCAGCGCGGCATGGTGCTGCTGGTCAGCCTGGTGTTCCTGCTGCTGTTGACGCTGATCGGGCTGTCGTCCATGCAGAGCGCCAACCTCCAGGAAAAGATGGCCGGCAGCGTCAGCCTGCGCAACCAGTCGTTCCAGGTGGCCGAGGCGGCGCTGCGCATCGGCGAAAGCGCGGTGCAGCTCGACAGCTATTCGCTGGCGGTGTGCGCCACCACGGCCCAGTGCGCGCCGCCGGCGGAGTCGTCGACGGTCAGTTCGGCGGGGCTCAATTCCACGTCCGGGGTGACCTGGATCGCCGCCGGCAGCGGGTTCTACGGCGTGCAGAACATCGGCACCACCCTGACCGCCGTCAATGTGCCGAGCAACACCTCGGCGACGCTGTACCGGGTCACGGCCGTCGGCGTCGCCGGCACTTCGCGCAGCGTGGTGGAGAGTGTCTATGCCAAGTACTGATCTGCGCCGGCCATGGCGGGCCCTGCTGGTCGGGCTGCTGCTCGGCGGCTATCTGGCGGCGCCGGCCTACGCCTTCACGCCGTCCGACTCGCCGTTGCTGAGTGCTGCGGCGGTGCCGCCGAACGTGATGTTGCTGATCGACGATTCGGGGAGCATGAACAGCATCATCTACGCGGCGGGATTCGACCCGACGGTGGATCGCACGCCGGCCCGGCAGTGCAACGCCTTCGCAGGCCTGTGCCTGAGCTCGACGGCGATCACAGGCGACTCGGTGTTCCTGTCGAGCCTGCCTACCTCGGGCTGCTCCGGCGGCGCCTACGCGTTCTACAACAACTCGCTGACGCCCCTGTGCCTGAAGCTGCCGGATCCGGTAGGCAGCGGCAACACGCGCTATTCGGGCGACTACCTCTCGTACATCGTCGGCCTGGCCAACGGCAGCAACCGCGATTTCACCACGGGTGCGATCCCCAACGACTACCGGATCAACGTCGCGCGCAACGTGTCCACCGCGCTGGTCACCAGCAACCGCACCCTGCGCATCGGCCTGGCGACGTTCAACCCGGCCACCAACAACAACCCCGGCAACGGCGGTTACATCGCCCGTTCGGTCAGCGACCTGTCGCCGGTGTCCGGCAGCGTCACCCAGGCCCAGGCCGACAGCAACTACAACGCCCTGATTTCCTCGATCAATGGCCTGAGCGCGGTGGCCAACACGCCGCTGGCCGAGACCTACTACGAAATCACCCGCTACATGCGCGGCCTGGCGCCGTACTACAACAGCACGCCGAGCACCTACACCAGTCCGATCCAGTACCGCTGCCAGAAAAACTACGGGGTGGTGATCACCGACGGCCTGCCGACCTACGACCGCACCTTCCCGAACAACGACCCTTTGGGCGGCAATCGCTTGCCCAACTGGGATGGGGTCAACAACGACGGCAACAACCTCAACGGCGACAGCGAGGGCGACACACTGTACCTGGACGACATCGCCAAGTTCGCCTTCGACATCGACATGCGCTCCACCGGCAACGACGCGGCGGGCAAGAGCTGGAACGCGGCGGACTTCCCCAAGCAGAACATGAACACCTACACCGTGGGCTTCACCGCCGCCAACGACATGCTTTCGGACGCCGCCGGCTACGGCCAGGGCAAGTACTACCAGGCCACCGACAGCGCCGGCCTCAACACCGCGCTGTCCGCCGCGCTGAGCGACATCACCTCCAAGGCCGGCTCCGGCGGCAGCGGGGTCGCCAGCGGCAACACCCTGGCCAGCGGCACCAGCTACTTCCAGACCAGCTACGACCCCAAGGACTGGCGCGGCACCATCAAGTCCTTCGGGTTCACCTCGGCCGGCGCCGTGAACACGTCGACGGTGCTGTGGAGCACCGACACGGCCATCGTGCCCAGCGCCACGGCGCCGACCTACCAGTCGTGGAACACCACGACCAACGCCGCCGTCACCCTGGCCTTCGGTAACTTTTCCGCCGCCCAGCAGACCGTCCTGGGCCAGGGCCTGCCCACCGGCATCAGCGGCAGCGATCTGGTGGAGTGGAGCAAGGGCACCAACAAGGCCGGCCTGAAAGTGCGCAGCGTACTGCTGGGCGACATCATCAACTCGCCGCTGGTGCTGGCGTCGCCCTCGGAGAAAACCGCGTCCGACCTGTCGGGCGACACCTCCTACAGCACGTACCTGACCACCAAGGCGGCCAACATGAACGCCAGCCTGGTGGTGAACGGCAACGACGGATTCGTCAGCGTCATCAACTCGGCCAACGGCACCCGGCGCTACGCCTACATGCCGTCGAGCGTGCTGCCGTTGCTGCGTCTGATCGCAGACCCGGCCTACATCAACGGCGTCGGCCACAAGTTTTTGGTGGACGGCCAGGTCGGCGTGTACGACGCGCAGTTCGGCACCGCCTGGAAAACCCTGGCCATCGGCGGCACCGGCGCCGGCGGCAAGACCTTCTACGGGCTTCAACTGTACGACGCCTCGGCGGGCAACGTGATCAAGGGGCTTTGGGAAGTCAGCGCACCGTCCGCCGCCAGCGCGTCGAACGTGTTCAACGATCTGGGCTACGCCTATGCCCGGGCGGAAGTGGCACGCCTGGCCGACGGGCGCTGGGCGGCCTTCATCGCCAACGGCTACGGCAGCAACTCCGGGGTGGCGGCGCTGTATGTGCTGGATGTGCGCGACGGTTCGCTGATCCGCAAGATCGTGATCGACGCCACCGAAACCACCAACGGCCTGTCGTCGGTCAAGCTCAAGGTCGACTCGCAGAACGTGGTGCAGGCCGCGTACGGCGGCGACCTGAAAGGGCGCCTGTGGAAGTTCGACCTGAGCGCGGCCTCCAGCGACAGCTGGGGCGTGGCGTTCTCCGGCAAGCCGCTGTTCACCACGGCGGGTGGGGCGACCCAGCCGATCACCGCGCAGCCGTTGCTGGCGGACAACGCTCTGGGCGGCAAGCAGGTCTTCGTCGGCACCGGCAAGTTCAACGAAACCGCCGACAAGACCAACAAGGATCTGCAGGCGTTCTATTCGGTGTGGGACGCCGACGGCGGGTCGGGGCAGTTGACGGTCAGCAGCCTGCAGGCCCAGGCCATCACGGGTGTGTTCTCAGGCAGCTCCGGGCAATTCGTCACCACCTCCCAGAACGACACGACGTATCCGGCAGAGAAAGGCTGGTACTTGCCGCTGGTGTACAACAACGTGCTGACCGGCGAGCGGGTGATCAACCAGGCCAGCCTGGTGCTGGGGCGGATCGTGTTCACCACCGCCAGCGTCGACACCACCGACCCGTGTTCCAGCTTCGGGACGGGCAAACTCATCGAACTCGAGGCGTTCAGCGGTAAGATGCTCAACTACGCGGTGCTCGACACCAACGCCGACGGCGTGGTCGACACCAACGACACGATCTCCAGCGGCGTGGTGTTCAACGGCGGCATCCCGACCGTGAACGCCATCGTCAACGGGGCGAGCCGCAAGGTCGTGAACGATTCCAGTGGCACCATCACCACGCTGGTGGAAAAATCCGGCGGCGGCAGCCGCCGCATCATGTGGCGGCAACTACAGTGAGCGAGAACCGAGGCATGCGCAGAACCAACCGAGGCTTCACCCTGATCGAAATCATGATCGTGATCGCGATCATCGGTATCGTCATCACCATCGGCTATCCGAGCCTCACCGAGTACGTGAAGAAGGGCCGCCGTGGCGAAGTGGTGTCGCTGCTGTCGGAGCAGGCGCAGATTCTCGAGCGGTTCTACTCGAAGAACAACGTCTACACCAACGTCACCGGCCTGAGCGCCGGCAACGACTTCTACACCCTCACGCCGACGATCACCGACCAGACCTTCCTGCTGACGGCGACGCGCAAGGCCGGCACGGCGATGGCCACCGACAAGTGCGGGGACTTCACCCTCACCAACACCGGCGTGAGAAGCATGAACAACGCGACCACCGGGCTGACCACCAAGGATTGCTGGGGCCGCTGAGCCGCTTTATCGGGGCGCCCTGTGCGCCCGCTGTCTATTTAACGGTTGGAACTGAGATGACCAGGCAACAGCAAGTGGTGATTGTCGGTGGCGGGGTGATTGGCCTGCTCACCGCGTACAACCTCGCCAGCGAGGTGGGCAGCGTGGTGCTGCTGGATCGGTCGGACCTGGGGCGGGAATCGTCCTGGGCCGGCGGCGGCATCGTGTCTCCGCTCTATCCGTGGCGCTACAGCCCGGCGGTGACCGCCCTGGCGCATTGGTCGCAGGATTTTTATCCACAGCTGGGCGAGCGCCTGTTCGCCGCCACCGGCGTCGACCCTGAAGTGCACACCACCGGCCTGTACTGGCTGGACCTGGACGACGAGGCCGAGGCGCTGGCCTGGGCCGAACGGGAAGGGCGTCCGCTGCGGCCTGTGGATATCTCGGCGGCCCACGACGCGGTGCCGGCGCTGGGCGGCGGGTTCTCCCGGGCCGTCTACATGGAGGACGTGGCCAACGTGCGCAACCCGCGCCTGGTCAAATCGCTGAAGGCGGCGTTGCAGGCCCTGCCGAACGTCACCATCCGCGAGCAGTGCGAAGTCGGTGGATTCGTCCGCGAAGCGGGCCGGGTGGTCGGCGTCGAGACCTCGGTGGGCGTGATCCGCGGCGATCAGGTGGTGTTGACCACCGGCGCCTGGAGCGGCGAACTGCTCAAGACCCTGGGCCTGACGTTGCCGGTCGAGCCGGTCAAAGGCCAGATGATCCTCTACAAATGTGCGGCGGACTTTTTGCCGAGCATGGTGCTGGCCAAGGGGCGCTATGCGATTCCGCGCCGCGACGGGCACATCCTGATCGGCAGCACGCTGGAGCATGAAGGCTTCGACAAGACGCCGACCGACGTGGCCTTGGCCAGCCTGAAGGCTTCGGCGGTGGAGCTGCTGCCGGCGCTGGCCGACGCCGAGGTGGTGGGGCATTGGGCCGGCCTGCGGCCGGGCTCGCCGGAAGGCGTTCCCTACATCGGCGCCGTGCCGGGCTTTGACGGGCTGTGGCTCAACTGCGGGCATTACCGCAACGGGCTGGTGCTGGCGCCGGCGTCGTGTCAGTTGTTCGCCGATGTGATGCTGGGGCGGGCGCCGATCATCGATCCGGCCCCGTATGCGCCGCAGGGGCGGATCTAGCCGGCACTCGGCGCGTCGGCGAGGCCGCCATCGTCGGATCGCCGCCCGGAGCGGGCTTGCCCGCGAAGGCGTCAGTCAAGGCACCGCAGGACAAGACAGTCGCTCCCTTAAAGGGCCTCAGTCCAGCCCCAGTTTCTTGAGGCGGTAGCGCATCGAGCGGAACGACAGGTTCAGGCGTTGCGCCGCCGCCGTGCGGTTCCAGCGGGTTTCCTCGAGCGCTTGCAGGATCAGCTTGCGCTCGACGTTTTCCAGGTAGTCCTCCAGGTTGTCGATCTGCGTCAGGTCGGCGATGCCGCCCTCGGCCGCGCAGTTGCCTTCGCTCAGGCGCAGGTCGTCGGCTTCGATCGTGCGGTTTTCGCACAGGGTGTGCGCCCGTTCGAGGACGTTCTCCAGTTCCCGCACGTTGCCCGGGAAGCGGTAGTTCTTCAGGGCCTCGAGCGCTTGCGGGTGCAGGCGCGCCACCGGCTGGCCGGTGCTGTTGGCCAGGCGCTTGAGCATCTGGCCGGCCAGCGCTTCGATGTCGTCGCGTCGCTCGCGCAGGGAGGGCACCCGCAGTTCGATCACGTTCAGGCGGTAATACAGATCCTGACGGAATCGTCCGGCGGCGACCTCGGCGTCCAGATCCTTGTGCGTGGCGCAAAGGATGCGCACATCGACAACGGTTTCCTGCTGGCCGCCGACGCTGCGCACGGCCTTTTCCTGGATCGCCCGCAGCAGCTTGACCTGCATAGACAGCGGCAGATCCGCCACCTCGTCGAGAAACAGCGTGCCGCCGTGGGCCGCCTGGAACAGGCCGGGCTTGTCCTCCACCGCGCCGCTGAAGCTGCCTTTGCGGTGGCCGAAGAACTCGCTCTCCATCAGCTCCGAAGGGATCGCCCCGCAATTGACCGGCACGAACGGCTGGCCGGCCCGCGGCCCCTGTTCGTGGATCAGGCGTGCGACCAGTTCCTTGCCGCTGCCGGACTCGCCGCTGATGTACACCGGCGCCTGGCTGCGGGCGAGCTTGTCGATCTGCTTGCGCAGGTTGCGCATGGGCGGGGAGTCGCCCAGCAGCCGCCGTTCGATCGATGAGACGCCGCCCGCCGCCGGCACGCGCAGGGCGCTGGCGACCAGTTCGCGCAGGCGCGCAAGGTCCACCGGTTTGGTGAGGAAGTCGAAGGCCCCGGCCTTCAGGGCGTTGATCGCGGTTTCCAGGCTGCCGTAGGCGGTGATCATCGCCACCGGCAGCTGTGGATAACGTTGCTGGAGGTGCTGCACCAGCTCAAGCCCGGTGCCGTCGGGCAGGCGCATGTCCGTCAGGCACAGGTCGAAGGCCTCGCGGTGCAGCAGCGCCCGGGCCTCGGCCAGGTTGCGCGCGCTGAAGGTGTCGAGTTTCATCCGTCCCAGGGTGATTTCCAGGAGTTCGCGGATATCCGGCTCGTCGTCGACGATCAGGACTTTTTGCCGTGGGCTCGTAGTCAACTTTGTTTCCGTCCGTGAGCAAAGGTGATGCGAAAGCAGCCGCCGCCTTGGCGTGGTTTGAAGTCTAGGCGCGCTTGATTGCTTTCGCACAGCTCACGGGACAGATAGAGCCCAAGGCCGGTGCCCTGGCTGCTGGTGGTGAAGAACGGTTCGAACAGGTGCGCCTGCTGCTCGGGCGCCACACCCGGGCCGTTGTCCTGCACGTGCAGCACGGCCTGGCGGGATTCGGGGTCGAGGGACAGCTCCAGCCAGACTTCGGCCTGTTCGTGCAGCGCGCCGCTGTGGCGCCAGCCGTTGCGCACCAGGTTGTCGAGGACCTGGGTCAGTTGGTCGGGATCCATCAGGGTGCGCAAGTCGCCGGCGCCGATGTGCACGTGCAGCGACTGACGGGCGGTCGCCTGCTCGCGGGCCTCGGCGGCGAAGCGTTCCAGCCAGGGCTTGAGATCCAGCCGCTGCGGTTCGCTTTGCTGGCGGCGGGACAGTTGCAGGACGTTTTCGATGACTCGGTTCATGCGCTGGGAGTGGTCTTGGATGATCTGCGTCAGACGCCGGTCGGCGCCGTCGAGTTCCTCGGACTCGCCCAGCAGTTGCGCCGCATGGCTGATGGCGCCCAACGGGTTGCGGATCTCGTGGGCGATGCCGGCGGTCAGGCGCCCGAGCGCCGCCAGCTTCAGTTGCTGGGCCTGTTGGGCGATCTGCGCGAGGTCTTCGAGAAACACCAGGGTCTGGCGTCCCGGGCTCTGCTCCAGGGCGATGAAGCTCGGTTGCAGCACAGGGCCGTCACCGGGCATCTTCAGGCTCTGGGGGCGCAGGCTCGGGTTGCTCAGCCACAGTTGCAGACGTTCGACCAGCCCCGGTGCGCAGTCGTCGATCAGTTGCCCGTCGAGGTGCTGTCGGCCCAGCAGGGCCTTGGCGCTGTGGTTGGCCAACTGGATGCGGCGCTGTTCGTCGAGCACCAGGATGCCGGTGCGCATGCGTTGCAGGATCAGGGCGTTGAGGGCCTCGAGGCCTTCCACTTCGCTGGCGCGGCGCTCGGCCAGGTGCTCGCTGACCTCCAGGCGCTGCATCAGGCCCTGCACCAGCAGGGACGCCGCGAAGCACAAGGCACCGAGGGTGCCGGCCTGCAGGTAGTCGTTGGGGCTCAGGGGATGCTCGAAACTGAGCAGGAAGCTCAGGGCGACGATGCCGAGGGCGCCGACGGCGGCGATCAGCAGGCCGATCCGTCGGCGCAGCAGGGTATTGCTGATGGCCACCGAGACGATCAGCAGGTTGCCCAGGGAGCTCGCCACGCCGCCGGCCGCGTAGAACAGGCCGCAGAGCAGCAGGATGTCGGTCAGCGCCAGGCCGAACAGTTGCGCCGGGCGGCGGATGTTCTCCAGGAACACCACCAGGAGGATGTTCAGCACCAGGTACAGCCAGCTGCCGCTGCGCAGCAGTTCGTCGTCGGCCGACGTCAGCAGGCGGTTGTCCATGTTGCTGGATATCAGCAGCACCAGGGTGATGCCGACGCTCAAGCGAAAGAGATGATAGAGGCGCAGCAGGCGCTGGGCCTGCTTGCCGGAGGCGTCGGCGGTCTCAGCGACCACTGGAGCCGGGGCCTTGCTCCAGGTGCGCCTGGCTGCAGTACCACTGCTGCTCGAGGCTCAGGGCACGGTCGCGGGGCAGGTGCACGCCGCAATGGGCGCAGCGCACCATGGGCGCTGCGTCCTGTTCGCGGGGAGACTGGGCGGGGGAGGCAGGGGCCTTGATCTTGCGCCAGAGCCAGACGGCGGCGGCGATCAGGGCGATCCAGAACAGTAAACGAAGCATGATGGGCGGCTTTTCGGCTGATGATCCGGCAGTTTAGCCAAGGAGTCCGCCGGTCGCACAGCCCCGTCAAACGCGGCAACGAAAAAGGGAGATCCGAAGATCTCCCTTTCTGGTGCGGCCGCTGCGGATCAGTCGAACAGACCGAAGGTCATGTAGCTGAAGATCGAACGGTCGGAGCTGCCGGACTCGGATTCCGGCTCTTCGATCACGTTGCCGTTTTCGTCTTTTGGCTTGAGCTCGTTCGGGATCGCGTCCTTCGCGTCCTGGAACTGCTTCTGCACGTCCTGGTTGGCGCGGGTCTCTCCCGGCGGCAGCGGCGGACGGGACTCGATCAGGCCGAGGGTGGCCTTGCTCAGCCACGAACGGTTGTCGGCTTCGGCCACCGACGGCACGAACTGACCGTCCACCAGGCTCGGGTGGTTCGGGTAGTTGAGCTTCAGGGTCTCGAGGCTGGAGGCCGCCAGTTCGTCCAGGTGCAGGCGCTGGTAGGCTTCGGTCATCACCGCCAGGCCGTCGCCCACCGATGGGGTCTCCTGGAAGTTTTCCACCACGTAGCGGCCACGGTTGGCGGCGGCGACGTAGGCCTGACGGGTCAGGTAGTAGTCGGCCACGTGGATCTCGTAGGCCGCCAGCAGGTTGCGCAGGTAGATCATGCGCTGCTTGGCGTCCGGCGCGTAGCGGCTGTTCGGGTAGCGGCTGGTCAGCTGGGCGAACTCGTTGTAGGAGTCGCGGGCGGCGCCCGGGTCACGCTTGGTCATGTCCAGCGGCAGGAAGCGCGCCAGCAGGCCGACGTCCTGGTCGAACGAGGTCAGGCCCTTGAGGTAGTAGGCGTAATCGACGTTCGGGTGCTGCGGATGCAGGCGGATGAAGCGCTCGGCGGCGGACTTGGCGGCTTCCGGCTCGGCGTTCTTGTAGTTGGCGTAGATCAGTTCGAGCTGGGCCTGGTCGGCGTACCGGCCGAACGGATAGCGCGACTCCAGGGCCTTCAGCTTGGCGGTGGCGCTGGTGTAGCTGCTGTTGTCCAGGTCGTTCTGGGCCTGCTGGTACAGCTCGGCTTCGCTCAGGTTTTCGTCTACGACTTCCTTCGATGAGCAAGCGGCGGTCAATGCGAGGATGGCGATCAGCAGCAGGTGTTTCACTTGCATGGCGGCTTGCGTCCCTATGACGGCCGCTGTCTTGGGCGGGACCGTCCTGTTATGATGAGCGCCCCGTTGAAAAGCCTCGGGGCAAAAGAAGCCGTATTTAACCACAAGCGCGCAGCCGAAACCAAAGGCTGTGCCGACGCCCAGTCCGAGCATGTCCGATAAAATTGAACTTCGCGCAGAGGTGCCGTCCGAACTGGGCGGCCAACGCCTCGATCAAGTCGCCGCCCAACTCTTCGCCGAGCACTCGCGCTCGCGCCTTTCCGCCTGGATCAAAGACGGCCGCCTGACCGTGGACGGCGCGGTCATCCGTCCGCGCGACATCGTTCACGGCGGCTCGGTGCTGGAGCTGACCGCCGAGCAGGAAGCCCAGGGCGAGTGGGTGGCCCAGGACATCGAGCTGGACATCGTCTATGAAGACGACGACATCCTGGTGATCAACAAGCCTGCCGGTCTGGTGGTGCACCCGGCCGCCGGCCACGCCGACGGCACGCTGCTCAACGCCCTGCTGCACCACGTGCCGGACATCGTCAACGTCCCGCGTGCCGGCATCGTGCACCGCCTGGACAAGGACACCACCGGCCTGATGGTGGTGGCCAAGACCATCCAGGCGCAGACCAAACTGGTCGCCCAGCTGCAGAGCCGCACCGTCAGCCGCATCTATGAATGCATCGTGATCGGCGTGGTGACCGCCGGCGGCAAGATCAACGCGCCGATCGGCCGCCACGGCCAGCAGCGCCAGCGCATGGCGGTGATGGAAGGCGGCAAGCCGGCCGTCAGCCACTACCGCGTGCTGGAGCGCTTCCGTTCCCACACCCACGTGCGGGTGAAGCTGGAGACCGGGCGCACCCACCAGATCCGCGTGCACATGGCGCACATCAACTTCCCGCTGGTCGGCGACCCGGCCTACGGCGGCCGTTTCCGCATTCCGCCGGCCGCGAGCCAGACCATGGTCGAGTCCCTCAAGCATTTTCCGCGTCAGGCCCTGCATGCGCGGTTCCTTGAGCTGGAACACCCGACCACCGGCGAGCGTATGAGTTGGGAATCGCCGCTGCCGGAAGACTTCGTCTGGCTGCTGACCCTGCTCAAGCAGGACCGCGAGGCGTTCGTCGGATGAACTGGCTGACGCCGGACTGGCCCGCGCCGGCCAGCGTCAAGGCCTGTGTCACCACCCGCGAGGGCGGTGTCAGCGAGGCGCCGTTCGACACGCTCAACCTGGGCGATCACGTGGATGACCGCCCCCAGGACGTCGCCGAGAACCGTCGGCGCCTCACCGATCACTTTTCGATCAGGCCCGCCTGGCTGCAGCAGGTCCACGGCATCGCCGTGGCCCACGCCGACCCCGCCGTGGTGGCGACCGCCGACGCCAGTTGGACCGCCACGCCTGGCATCGCCTGCGCCGCGATGACGGCCGATTGCCTGCCGGCGCTGTTCTGCGACCGTGCGGGCACCCGCGTCGCCGCCGCCCATGCCGGCTGGCGCGGTCTGGCTGCCGGCGTGCTGGAAGCCACCCTAGACACCCTGGGCACCGCGCCTGATGACGTGTTGGTGTGGCTTGGCCCGGCCATCGGCCCGCAGGCCTTCGAAGTGGGCCCGGAAGTGCGGGAAGTCTTCGTCGATCAATTACCCGCCGCGGCAGCCGCTTTTGTCCCGAGCCAAAACGCCGGCAAGTTCATGGCCGACATCTATCTGCTGGCGCGCCTGCGCCTGGCCGAGCGGGGTGTCACGGCGGTGTACGGCGGCGGTTTCTGCACCGTCAGCGACCCGCGCTTCTTCTCCTACCGCCGCGCATCGCGCACCGGGCGCTTCGCCTCGCTGGTGTGGCTGGAGGCCCCCGGCGGCGCCGTCTGAAGGCGCCGGTTTCTGCCATGCCGCGTCGCCCGAGGCCGGCAACCGACCGTCAAACGGAAACGCATCGGCCCGCCCGGGCACCCGCTAAGCTTGTCTGACCTGCATCAATCCCCTGACGCTTGAATCTTCCAGAATCGGCCGCATCTATAGCGGTATCTGGCAGGTTTCTTCATTCAGGATGGTTTCCTAGATCCGACCTGCTCAAAAGGAAGGTGACCCCATGCGTATAGACCGTTTAACCAGCAAACTTCAGTTGGCCCTGTCCGATGCCCAATCCCTGGCCGTCGGCCTCGACCATCCGGGCATCGAACCTGCGCACCTGATGCAGGCCATGCTCGAACAGCAGGGCGGCTCGATCAAACCCCTGTTGATGCAGGTGGGCTTCGACGTCAACAGCCTGCGCAAAGAGCTGACCAAAGAGCTCGACCAACTGCCGAAAATCCAGAACCCGACCGGCGACGTCAACATGTCGCAGGACCTGGCGCGCCTGCTCAACCAGGCCGACCGCCTGGCCCAGCAGAAGGGTGACCAGTTCATATCCAGCGAGCTGGTGCTGCTCGCCGCCATGGACGAGAACAGCAAGCTGGGCAAGCTGCTGCTCGGCCAGGGCGTGAGCAAGAAGGCCCTGGAGAACGCGATCAACAACCTGCGCGGCGGCGAGGCGGTCAACGACGCCAACCACGAGGAATCGCGCCAGGCCCTGGACAAGTACACCATCGACCTGACCAAGCGCGCCGAAGACGGCAAGCTCGACCCGGTGATCGGCCGTGACGACGAGATCCGCCGCACCATCCAGGTCCTGCAGCGCCGCACCAAGAACAACCCGGTGCTGATCGGCGAGCCTGGCGTGGGCAAGACCGCCATCGCCGAAGGCCTCGCCCAGCGGATCATCAACGGCGAAGTGCCGGACGGCCTGCGCGGCAAGCGTCTGCTGTCGCTGGACATGGGCGCGCTGATCGCCGGCGCCAAGTACCGCGGCGAGTTCGAGGAGCGGCTCAAGGCGCTGCTCAACGAACTGTCCAAGCAGGAAGGGCAGATCATCCTGTTCATCGACGAGTTGCACACCATGGTCGGCGCCGGCAAGGGCGAAGGCTCGATGGACGCCGGCAACATGCTCAAGCCGGCCCTGGCCCGCGGCGAACTGCACTGCGTGGGCGCCACGACGCTCAACGAGTACCGCCAGTACATCGAGAAGGACGCGGCCCTTGAGCGGCGTTTCCAGAAGGTGTTGGTGGACGAGCCGAGCGAAGAGGACACCATCGCGATCCTGCGCGGCCTGAAGGAGCGCTACGAGGTGCACCACAAGGTGGCGATCACCGACGGCGCGATCATCGCGGCGGCGAAGCTCAGCCATCGCTACATCACCGACCGGCAGTTGCCGGACAAGGCCATCGACCTGATCGACGAGGCCGCCAGCCGCATCCGCATGGAAATCGATTCCAAGCCCGAAGTGCTGGACCGTCTGGAGCGCCGCCTGATTCAGCTGAAGGTCGAATCCCAGGCGCTGAAGAAGGAAAGCGACGACGCGGCGAAGAAGCGCCTGGAGAAGCTTCAGGAAGAAATCGACCGCCACGAGCGCGAGTATTCGGACCTGGAAGAGATCTGGAACTCGGAAAAGGCCGAAGTCCAGGGCTCTGCGCAGATCCAGCAGAAGATCGAGCAGTCCCGCCAGGAACTGGAAGCGGCGCGGCGCAAGGGCGACCTCAACCGCATGGCCGAGCTGCAGTACGGGGTGATCCCGGACCTGGAGCGCAGCCTGCAGATGGTCGACCAGCACGGCAAGAGCGAGAACCAGTTGCTGCGCAGCAAGGTGACCGAAGAGGAAATCGCTGAAGTCGTGTCGAAGTGGACCGGCATCCCGGTGTCGAAAATGCTCGAAGGCGAGCGCGACAAACTGATGAAGATGGAAAGCCTGCTGCATCAGCGTGTGATCGGCCAGGACGAGGCGGTGGTGGCGGTGGCCAACGCCGTGCGGCGTTCCCGCGCCGGGCTGGCGGATCCGAACCGGCCGAGCGGCTCGTTCATGTTCCTCGGCCCGACCGGGGTCGGCAAGACCGAGCTGTGCAAGGCGCTGGCCGAGTTCCTCTTCGACACCGAAGAGGCGATGGTGCGGATCGACATGTCCGAGTTCATGGAGAAACACTCCGTGGCGCGGTTGATCGGTGCGCCGCCGGGCTACGTGGGCTATGAAGAGGGCGGTTACCTGACCGAAGCGGTTCGGCGCAAGCCGTACTCGGTGATCCTTCTGGACGAAGTCGAGAAGGCCCACCCGGACGTGTTCAACATCCTGCTGCAAGTGCTGGAGGACGGACGCCTGACCGACAGCCACGGGCGCACGGTGGATTTTCGCAACACGGTGATCGTGATGACCTCCAACCTCGGCTCGATGCAGATCCAGGAACTGGTGGGCGACCGCGAGGCCCAGCGTGCGGCGGTGATGGACGCGATTTCCACCCACTTCCGGCCGGAGTTCATCAACCGGGTCGACGAAGTGGTGATCTTCGAGCCGTTGGCGCGGGATCAGATCGCCGGCATCACCGAGATCCAGCTGGGCCGCCTGCGCAGCCGTCTGGCCGAGCGCGAGCTGAAGCTGGAGCTGAGCCCGGAGGCGATGGACAAGCTGATTGCCGTCGGCTACGACCCGGTCTATGGCGCACGTCCGCTGAAACGGGCGATCCAGCGCTGGATCGAGAACCCGCTGGCGCAGTTGATCCTGTCCGGACGCTTCATGCCGGGCGAAACGGCGACCGGTGTGGTGGAGAACGACGAGATCGCGTTCAGCTGACGCTCGGCGCCAAAGAAGAAGGCCTCGCCCATCGCGAGGCCTTTTTTTTCGCCAGGCTGTTGAACTCAAAGGAAAAGGCTTGTAAAGTGCGCCCCGCAGTCAGTCACCCGCAGGGCTTCAGCTCACTGAGTTGAAATCCGAAATAAGTTGCAAATCATTAACTTGAAAGCAATTTAGGGGGTTGACAGAGGTGTTCTAGGTTGTAGAATAGCGCGCCTCAGACACACGAACGCAGCGATGCGAACGGGTGGCGGAGGTGAGGCAAGCCTCACTGTTGTAACTTGAAATATGTAGTTCCGTGATAGCTCAGTCGGTAGAGCAAATGACTGTTAATCATTGGGTCCCAGGTTCGAGTCCTGGTCACGGAGCCAATTTCAAACCGGGGTATAGCGCAGTCCGGTAGCGCGCCTGCTTTGGGAGCAGGATGTCAGGAGTTCGAATCCCCTTACCCCGACCATATTTGGGTCGTTAGCTCAGTTGGTAGAGCAGTTGGCTTTTAACCAATTGGTCGTAGGTTCGAATCCTACACGACCCACCATTTTTGAAACCAGTTCGCTGGAATCGAATCTTAAGATCAGACGCCAAAAGCTCTGTTCGCAGAAGGCGCCTTTCGAAGGTGCCTTTTTTTTACCGGGGTATAGCGCAGTCCGGTAGCGCGCCTGCTTTGGGAGCAGGATGTCAGGAGTTCGAATCCCCTTACCCCGACCATACAAAGAAATCCCCGCATCGAAAGATGCGGGGATTTTTTTTGCCCGTCAGAAACGCAATTTCATTCAAGTCATCGTACAACTTGCCGATAGCCCGCTAGCAAAAGAGGGGCAGGCCGCCGTGCCGTTCGCCCTCTAACCTGGCCAATACAAGAAAAAGGGCGTTCGTCATGTTGCTTCGTCAGTTGAACATTGCTCCCCGTGCCGCACTGGGATTCGCTGTGATCGCGGTTTTGGTGGCGCTGCTCGGGGTGTTTTCGCTGGGGCAGATGTCGAGCATCCGCGACAGCGAGGTCGCGGTGGAAACCCAATGGCTGCCGAGCATCCGTGGCGGTGACGAAATCCGCGAGATCATGCTGCGCATCCGCACCATCTCCTTGCGCATGGCGTTGGATCCGGATCCGAAGAACGTCGCCGCCTACCGCAGCCAGATGGACACCCGCGACAAGGAGCTGAGCGAGAAGATCGCCGCCTACGACAAGCTGGTGGTCACCCCTGAGGGGCAGCAGTTGTACGACCAGTTCAAGAAAACCTTCGCCGCCTACCGCACCGGCATCGCCCAATCCTTCGTCCTCGCCGAACAAGGCAAGCGCGATGAGCTGACCAGGCTACTGCTGGTCGACATGAAGACCGTGGTCGACGGCTCCGGCAAGCAGCTCAGCGACCTGGCGGATCTGTTCACCCGACAGGTCGCCGCCGAGAGCCAGAACTCCGCCGCGCACTACGAGACCTCGCGCACCATCGTCAGCCTGTTCATCGTGCTGGCGGCCCTGGCCACCGTGGCGTTGGCCATGTTGCTGACCCGCAGCATCGTGCGTCCGCTGGCGAGCGCGGTGGACGCCGCCGAAAGCGTGGCCGGCGGCGATCTCACCCGTCCGATCGAAGCCCGCGGCAACGACGAGGTCAGCCGCCTGCTCAAGGCGCTGGCGACCATGCAGCAGAACCTGCGCGAGACCCTGCAGGGCATCAGCGGTTCGGCCACGCAACTGGCCACCGCGGCCGATGAGCTGAACGCCGTCACCCTCGACAGCACCCAGGGCCTGCAACAGCAGAACAATGAAATCGAACAGGCGGCGACGGCGGTCAACGAGATGACCACGGCGGTGGAGGAGGTTGCGCGCAATGCCGTGTCCACCTCCGACGCCACGCGCCAGTCCAGCGAGTCGGCGCACCTGGGGCAGGAGCGGGTCGGCGAGACCGCCGAGGCCATCAATGCCCTGGTCAGCGAAGTGCAGCACACCGGCGAGCTGGTGCAGTCCCTGGCCGACCAGTCTCAGGACATCGGCAAAGTGCTCGACGTGATCCGGGCGATCGCCGAGCAAACCAACCTGCTGGCGCTCAACGCCGCCATCGAGGCGGCGCGGGCGGGCGAGAGCGGCCGGGGTTTTGCGGTGGTGGCCGATGAGGTGCGGGCACTGGCCTACCGCACCCAGCAGTCGACCCAGGAAATCGAACAGATGGTGCAAGGCATGCGCAGCGGATCGGGCCTGGCCCTGGAGTCGATGCAGGCCAGCGCCTCCCGAGCGGCCACGACACTGGTGCTGGCCGAACGGGCGGGCGAGGCGCTGCAGACCATCACGGCCTCGGTGCACGAGATCCACGAGCGCAACCTGGTGATTGCCAGCGCCGCCGAAGAGCAGGCGCAAGTGGCGCGGGAAGTGGACCGCAACCTGGTGAACATCCGCGACCTGTCGGTGCGCTCGGCGGCCGGGGCCGACCAGACCAGCGCCTCCAGCCATGAGCTGTCGCAACTGGCCAATGCCTTGCAGGGTATGGTGCGGCGTTTCCGCCTCTGACTTCTGCGGGCACGAAAAAGCCGCGCTTCTCGTAGGAGAATGCGCGGCTGTGTGTCGGACATCAGGCGGGCAATCAGGCGCCGTCTTGATCTTTCAGGTGTTCGAACAGGCCTTTGGGCATTTTCTTGCCGTTGGCTTCGAAGTTGGCTTTGACGTTGTTGTACGCTTCCTGCTCGTCGATGAAGCCGTCATGGTTGGTGTCGATCTTGTCGAAGTCGGATTTCGGCGCGACCTTCAGGAACTCGGCGCGGGACACCTTGCCGTCGCCATCGGTGTCGGTCTTGGCCATCGAGGCATCGCCGCATTTGCCTTCACCGCATTTGCCTTCCGGCGTCTTCACCGAGGTTTCGGCCGAGGCGACCATGTAGCCCTGGGCCAGCGGCTGGGCGGCGAACACCGAGCCGGAAAGCATCAGGCCGCCGGCCAGCACGGCGCCGACCAGGCCAATGGAGTTCTTGCCGATTTTCGAGGTACGGGACATTGCATTCTCCTACGGTTGCTCAGTGCAACCACGCGTTAAGGGCATTTGCCGGCGCGGGTGCGCTCGGGTGTGGCCATTAGGCGGCGCCGATGTATCGCGACTGTGTCGCGGGGCGAGGCGTTTGTAAGCGAAGGCGGGAAATGCGGGGGCGGGATACAGTGAGAAACACTGGCTCTGGTGCGGGTCGAACATTAGCGGCTTGATCCAGCCCGGTGTCGACCTCACCGGCGTCATCGCCAGCAGGCTGGCTCCCACAGGGTTGGGTGGGTGAAATCAGGATCTGCGGTCACTGCGTGGGAGCGAGCCTGCTCGCGGTGGCGTCGGCCCAGGCGAGATCATTTCGTCTGGATCACCGCATCGCGGGCAGGCTCGCTCCTGCAGGCTTCTACATCAATGCAGCTTCAGGCGCGGCTCGGTGCCCCGGCCGATCTTGCTGCCGAGCATCAGCATCGCCGTGCGGAACGGCCCGTACAGCGCCATCTGGTGCATGCGGTACAGCGACACGTAGAACATCCGCGCCAGCCAGCCCTCCAGCATCACTGTGCCGGTCAGGTTGCCCATCAGGTTGCCCACCGCCGAGAAGCGCGACAGAGAAATCAGCGAGCCGTAGTCGGTGTACTTGTACTCCGGCAACGCCTTGCCTTCGATCCGCAGCTTCAGCGACTTGGCCAGCAGCGACGCCTGCTGGTGCGCAGCCTGGGCGCGGGGCGGCACGTTGCGGTCCGTGCCCGGTTGCGGGCAGGCGGCGCAGTCGCCGAAGGCGAAGATGTTCTCGTCGCGGGTGGTCTGCAGCGTCGGCAGCACCTGCAGCTGGTTGATGCGGTTGGTCTCCAGGCCGTCGATGTCCTTGAGGAAGCCCGGCGCGCGGATCCCGGCGGCCCAGACCTTGAGGCTGGCCTTGATCTGGCTGCCGTCGGCGGTGATCAGGCTGTCGGCGGTGACTTCGCTGACCGACGCGTTGGTCATCACGTTGACCCCGAGCTTTTCCAGGGTCTTGTGCACCGGGCCGCTGATCCGCTCCGGCAGGGCCGGCAACACCCGCGGACCGGCTTCGATCAGGGTGATGTGCATGTTTTCCGGCTTGATCCGGTCGAGGCCGTAGGCCGCCAGCTCATGGGCGGCGTTGTGCAGCTCGGCCGCCAGTTCGACGCCGGTGGCGCCGGCGCCGACGATGGCCACGCTGATCTGCTCGTCGCTTTCGTTCTGGCCGGCATGGGCGCGCAGGTAGTGGTTGAGCAACTGCTGGTGGAAGCGCTCGGCCTGTTTGCGGGTGTCGAGGAACAGGCAATGCTGCGCCGCGCCCTGGGTGCCGAAATCGTTGGTGGTGCTGCCGACGGCGATCACCAGGGAGTCATAGGGCACTTCCCGGGCGGGCACCAGTTCGATGCCGTTTTCGTCGTAGGTGGCGGCCAGCTGGATTTTCTTCGCGGCACGGTCGAGCCCGCTCATGCGCCCCAGCTGGAACTCGAAGTGGTTCCATTTCGCCTGGGCGACATAGTTGAGTTCGTCTTCGGAGGAGTTCAGCGATCCGGCGGCCACTTCGTGCAGCAGCGGTTTCCAGATGTGGGTCAGGTTGGCGTCGACCAGCATGACGCTGGCGGTGCCGCGCTTGCCCAGGGTCTTACCCAGACGGGTAGCCAACTCCAGGCCGCCGGCGCCGCCGCCGACAATGACAATACGATGGGACATGGGAACAACTCGCAAGGCTAAAGGAAATCGTTGTCGTGGTTACCCGAGCGAGCGCAAGGCAGCTCATAGCGTCAGGTAACTGATGAGTCGGCTCAACAGGCCGAGGCCGACGGTGACCGCCACCACCAGCACCAGGAGCATCCACGGCCGGAAAGGCCGGCGCTCGACGCGGTGCTGGGACAGTTGCAGGTACTCTTCGACATGCTTCTGGTCATCGGGGTTCAGGCGGCTGGTCATGTGAGGCCTCGTCAGGGATAGACGTTGCTGGATGCGCAGACGTTACAGCGGTTTGCCTGCGCGCGTTGAACGGCGCAGGGCATCCGGGCGAATGATTGCGCTTTTTTAACATCCGACCGGTGTTTGCGCCATCCTGCCAAGGGCTAAAGGCTGATGCCGACGTCGAACACGATGCTGCGCCCCAGGTTGCTGCGCAGGAAGTCCGGCGCGTCCGGGTGGGCGAACAGCACCCGGGCGAAGGTCGGCCCGACCAGCGACAGCGAGCGCCAGCCCTGGCGCAGGTACTCGGTCGGCGGCGGAAAATGGCTGTTCAGGTCCAGCACTTCGCGCTTGAGGCTGGCGAAGGCGATGATGTCCAGCTCCCCCAGGTCCATGCCGCGTTCCTTGTAGTTGTGGGCCTTCTTGCGCAGGGTCGGCGCCAGGCGCAGGAGGAACTCGTTGGCCGGGATCCGCCGCGGCTTGGCTTCGCGGCGCACCAGCTGGCTCAGGGAAAACGCGCTGCGCCGGCGCTGCAGTTCGTCGCGCCATTCGTCGTTGAGCCGGCGGCCTTCGTCGAGGACGAAGAACACCTCGAAATTGGCGTCGCGGAACAAGACGTCCGGCGGCTCCCCGGCCGGGGCGAACTCATCGGCCCGATAGGGAATGTTCAGGCCTTGCAGCAGGCGCTGGCAGACCCAACGCTCACGCTCCCATTTGCGGGCATTGGACAGGAAGGCGTTGGCTTGCTCGGCCGCGATGGTCAGCAGGCGCAGGTAGTCTGAGTCATCCATAGGCCCAAGCTTAGCGTTCAAATGCGACAGGCAGATAGATTTGCGTCGGTCCTGCTCACCAAAGGCATCGGCAGGATGCCTCATCGTCCCCAGAGGGTTTGCGGCGGGCTCAGGCCTTGCGTTGAGCAGCGTTGTGGGGGTGTAGACTGCCACAGCTGCCGCAAGGGAATTTGTCGCAAAAAATGAGGGAATCATGATCGGTGCCGAACTGCTGTCTTCCACGAGTCTGACCCTGGGCTGGCTGATCTATTTGCCGGTCTTGCTGTGGGCGGTCTGGAGCGCCTCGTGGGTCGAACTGTTCAGCGACAGCCGGCGTCAGCACCTGCTGTTCGGCACTGTGTTCGCGTTGTTTCTGTTGTGGCTGGTGCGCCGGGATTTCGATACCGGCGTGTCGTACCACTTCATCGGCATGACGGCGGTGACGCTGCTGCTGGACTGGCCCTTGGCGATCGTCGGCGGGCTGGTGGCGCAGGCCGGGCTTGTGCTGCTCGGGCGCCAGGACCTGGCGGCGGTGGGGGTCAACGGCACGTTGCTGATCCTGTTGCCGGTGCTCGTCACCGAATGCGTGGCGGTCCTGGTCGAGCGCGCCCAGCCACGCAACCCGTTCGTGTACATCTTCTGTTCCGGCTTCTTCGCCGCTGCGCTGGCGGCGCTGCTGTGCCTGGTGTCGAGCCTGGCGCTGCTGTGGTACGACGGCCTGTTCGCCCTGCCGGAATGGCTGGAAGACTTCATCGGCTACCTGTGGCTGCTGATCTTCCCCGAGGCGTTCATCAACGGCATGGTGATCAGCGCATTGGTGGTGTTCTGCCCGGAATGGCTGGAGACCTTCAACCGCACCCGCTACCTTTCGGCGCCCTGGAAGGACGACGATCCCAAGTCTTGACCCACATCAAATCCGCCGGCCGCCGTGCCTTCATGCTCGTTCGAATTCCTTCAGGAGCGAGCGGCATGAGCGTTTACGAGTGGGCGAGGCAGGAGTTGCGTCAGAGTCTGGACATGGCGCAGGAGGTGGGGTTCGATCCGGGGCTGAGCCTGCGGGCCTTGCTCAGCGCGGTGGTGCAGCAGAGCAAGACCGTGCGCAACGCCGAAGACCTGGCCGACGAGTTGCGCTTTCTGGCGGAAAACCTCGACGACGATCAGGACTACGGCTTCATGCGGCCCTGACGGCGGGTCAGTGGCGCGGGTCGAAATCGCCGGAGAACAGCTCATCCTCGGCGTCCGGGGCGACCGGGATCTTGTGTTCCTCCGAGGCCCAGGCACCGAGGTCGATCAGTTTGCAGCGGTCCGAGCAGAACGGCCGGTTGACGTTGCCGGCCACCCATTCCACGGGGGCGCCGCAGGTCGGGCAGTTGACGGTTGGGGTCTGGCTCATGGCTGGCCTCCGGATAAAGTCAGGTAAAAGTGATGCAGGCGCTCGACCTCGCTGTGCAGCCAGGCGAGGTCGCGGTCGTTGACCACCACGTCATCGGCACGGCTCACACGGTCTTCGCGGCTGGATTGGGCCTTGAGGATCGCCTGGACCTGCTGTTCGCTGGTCTGGTCGCGTTGCAGGGTGCGTTCGATCTGCAGTTGCTCGGGGGCGTCGATCACCAGGATCCGCCGGGTCATCGCGTATTGCCCCGACTCGATCAGCAGCGGCGAGACCAGGATCGCATACGGCGATTCTGCCAGCGCCAGGTGATGGGCGATTTCCTCGGCGATCAACGGATGCAGCAGCGCTTCGAGCCAGCGGCGCTCTTCGGGCACTTCGAAGATCAGCTTGCGCAGGGCGGCGCGGTTCAGCGTACCGTCGGCCTGCAGCACGGCAGGGCCGAAGTGTTCGGCGATCTTCGCCAGCGCCGGGCGCCCCGGCTCGACCACCCAACGTGCCGCGTGGTCGGCGTCCACCACGTGGATGCCGAGGTCGATGAAGTGCTGGGCGGCCGCGCTCTTGCCGCTGCCGATGCCGCCGGTCAGGCCGAGAATCCAGGGTTTTTCCACAGGGGTATTCATTTCAAACCGACAAACTGCCAATAGAAGGCCGTCATTTGACCACCCCAGAGCATGGCAATCCAGCCGGCGATCGCCAGATAAGGGCCGAAGGGGATCGGCGTCGAGGCGTTGCGGTCGCGCAGCCGCAGCAGAATGATGCCGATGACCGCGCCCACCAGCGACGACAGCAGGATGGTCAACGGCAGGATCTGCCAGCCGCCCCAGGCGCCGAGCATCGCCAGCAGCTTGAAGTCGCCGTGGCCGATGCCGTCCTTGCCGGTGAGCAGCTTGAACAGCCAGAACACCGACCACAGGGACAGGTAGCCGGCCACCGCCCCCCACAACGCATCGTGCAGCGACGTGAACAGGCCGAAGCTGTTGACGATCAGGCCCAGCCACAGCAGCGGCAGCACCAGCACGTCGGGCAGCAACTGGTGCTCGGTGTCGATCAGGCTCATCGCCAGCAAGCCCCAGGTCAGCACCGTCAGCAGGCACGCGGGCCAGCCGAACCCCAGGTGCCAGGCGATGAAGGCCGTGAGCAGGCCGCAGGCCAGTTCCGTCAGCGGATAGCGTTTGCCGATGGGCGCGGCGCAGGCCGAACAGCGTCCGCGCAGCCACAGGTAACTGAACAGCGGAATGTTTTCCCACGCAAGGATGCGGTGGGCGCAATGCGGGCACTGCGAGGCCGGCAGCATCAGGTTGTAGGTGGGCAGCGGCGTTTCGCCGGGCATCCCCAGGATGTCGCGGGCCTGCTGGCGCCATTCGCGCTCGAGCATCTTCGGCAGGCGCCAGACCAGCACGTTGAGGAAGCTGCCGACCACCAGCCCCAGCAGCAGGGCGGTGCACACGAAGGCCAGCGGATACAGGGCAAACAGTTCGTCGAAGGGCATGTCAGATCGCTGAGCCGAGTTGGAAGATCGGCAGGTACATGGCCACGACCAGCCCGCCGACGATCACCCCCAGCACCACCATGATGAACGGCTCCATCAGGCTGGTGAGGTTGTCGACCATGTTATCCACTTCGTCCTCGTAAAACCCGGCGACTTTGGCGAGCATGTCGTCAAGGGCGCCGGACTCCTCGCCGATGGCGGTCATCTGCACCGCCATGTTGGGGAACACTCCGGTGCTGCGCATCGAGAAATTCAACTGCATGCCGGTGGACACGTCCTGGCGGATGCGCAGCACCGCGTTCTTGAACACCACGTTGCCGGTGGCGCCGGCCACCGAGTCCAGCGCCTCGACCAGCGGCACCCCGGCGGCGAACGTGGTCGAGAGGGTGCGGGCGAACCGCGCCACGGCGGACTTGTACATCAGCGTACCCACCAGCGGCAGCTTCAGCAGCCAGGCGTCCCGGCGGTCGCGCAGGGCCTGGGAGCGTTTCAGCGCGTGGCGCGTGCCGAAGAACGCGGCGACCAGGGCCGCCAGGATCGCCCACCACCATTGCTGCATGAACTCCGAGAGCGCGATCACCATCAGGGTGAAGGCCGGCAGTTCGGCGCCGAACCCGGAGAACACCGACTGGAATTGCGGCACCACCTTGACCAGCAGGATCCCGGTGACCACCGCCGCCACCAGCACCACGGCGGCGGGGTAGGTCATGGCCTTCTTGATCTTGGCCTTGAGGCTTTCGCTCTTTTCCTTGTAGGTCGCGACCCGTTCCAGCAGCGTGTCGAGGGCCCCGGACTGCTCGCCGGCATCCACCAGGTTGCAGTAGAGCTCGTCGAAATGCTGCGGTTTCTTGCGCAGGGCGGCGGCGAAGCTGTTGCCGGCGGCGACTTCCTGCTTCACCTCGTCCACCAGCTTGCGCATGGCCGGGTTCTCGAAGCCCTCGCCGATGATGTCGAACGACTGCAGCAGCGGCACGCCGGCCTTCATCATGGTCGCCATCTGCCGGGTGAACAGCGCGATGTCCTGGGCCTTGATGCGTTGGCCGAAGCTGAGCAGCGAGGCGGACTTCTTGCGCACCTTGCCGGGGTTGATCCCTTGCTTGCGCAACTGCGCCTTGATCAGCGCCGGGTTCTGCCCGCTCAGTTCGCCGGTCACCTTGCCGCCTTTCTTGTCCGTGCCTTCCCAGGCGTACACGCTGGTTTTCGCTGCCTTGACCGCCATGTTCAGTCCTTGGTGACCCGGTTGATTTCCTCAAGGCTGGTGATGCCTTGCATGGCCTTGATCAGGCCGGAGGTGCGCAGGTCGTTGAAGCCGTCCCGGCGCATCTGGGTGTCGATGTCCAGCGAGTTGCCTTCGGCCATGATCAGCCGTTGCAGTTCGGCGGTGTTCTTCACCACCTCGTAGATGCCCACGCGCCCCTTGTAGCCGCCGTTGCAGTGGTCGCAGCCGGCAGGCTCATAGAGCGTGAAATGGCCGATGCGTTCCTCGGGGAAGCCTTCCTTGAGCAAGGTCTCCCGGGGGATCTCGGCGGGGCGGCGGCAGTGGCTGCACAGCTTGCGGGCCAGGCGCTGGGCGATGATCAGGCTGACCGAGGTGGCGATGTTGAAGCCGGGGATGCCCATGTTGTGCAGGCGGGTCAGCGTCTCGGCGGCGCTGTTGGTGTGCAGGGTTGAGAGCACCAGGTGGCCGGTCTGCGCGGCCTTGATGGCGATCTCCGCCGTTTCGAGGTCGCGGATCTCGCCGACCATGATCACGTCCGGATCCTGGCGCAGGAACGAGCGCAGGGCCTGGGCGAAGTCCATCCCCTGTTTCGGGTTGACGTTGACCTGGTTGATGCCTTCCATGTTGATCTCCACCGGGTCTTCGGCGGTGGAGATGTTGATGTCGACGGTGTTGAGGATGTTCAGCCCCGTGTAAAGCGACACGGTCTTGCCCGAACCGGTGGGGCCGGTGACCAGGATCATGCCCTGGGGCTGCTTGAGGGCGGCCATGTACAGGTCTTTCTGCTCCGGCTCGTAGCCGAGGGCGTCGATGCCGATCTGCGCGCTGGAGGGGTCGAGGATCCGCATCACCACCTTTTCGCCCCACAGGGTGGGCAGGGTGTTGACCCGGAAATCGATCGACTTGCTCTTGGACAGGCGCATCTTGATCCGCCCGTCCTGGGGCTTGCGGCGTTCGGAGATGTCGAGGCTGGCCATGACCTTCAGGCGCGCGGCGATCCGGCCGGCCAGCTGGATCGGCGGCCGGGCCGCTTCGCGCAGGATGCCGTCGGTGCGCATCCGCACCCGGTAGTTCTTTTCGTAGGGCTCGAAATGCAGGTCGGACGAGCCGCTCTTGATCGCGTCCAGCAGCATCTTGTGGACAAAGCGCACCACCGGCGCATCGTCGGCGTCGAGCCCGCCGATGGCGTCCTGACGGCTGTCGTCGACGGACTCGACGTCCAGGCCGTCCAGGTCGACGTCGGCCATCTCCTCAAGGCCGGTGGCGTGGGTGTCGAAGAACTTTTCGATGGCGTCGGTGAGCTTGTCGTCCTCCACCAGGATGGCCTCGGTGCTCAGGCCGGTGCTGAACTGGATGTCGTTGATCGCCTGCTGGTTGCTCGGGTCGGAGATCCCCACGAACAGCTTGTTGCCGCGCCGCCACAGGGGCAGCGCGTGGTGCTGGCGCACCAGTTTTTCGCTGACCAGGCCTTTGGGCTGGGTTTCCTTGTCCAGGCAGTTGAGGTCCAGGTAGGCCACGCCGAAATGCTCCGAGGCGATCTCGGCCACCTGCCAGCTTTTCACCAGTTTGTTCTGCACCAGATAGCTGACCAGCGACAAGCGGTTGCGCTGGGCCTGTTGCCAGGCTTGCTGCGCGCTTTTTTCCGTCAGCAGTTCGGCCTGCACCAGTTGCTTGGCCAGACCGCTCAGAGCGATGTCATTCATGGGGATCCCGGACGCAGACAGTTCATGACTTATAGCCTAGACAAGTGACAGCGCCAAACCTGTGGGGTGCAGGTGACAAAAAGTGTCAGATACTGCGGTTCAAGGCTGTAGGACGCGCTTCGGGCATGCCGCCGCGCCCCGCCTTCAGGGCCTGCAAGGGATTGGCACGGGCTGTGCTGAGTCGTGTTCAGACCATGAGATTCCGACTCATGCAAGGAGCGTGTCTATGAAGAAACAACAAGGTTTCACTCTGATCGAGCTGCTGATCGTCGTGGCGATCATCGGTATCCTGGCGACCATCGCGCTGCCGCAGTACTCCAAGTACCAGGCCCGTTCGAAAGTGACGGCGGGGCTGGCGGAGATCAGCGCCATGAAGGTGCCGTTCGAGGACACCATCAATCAAGGCACCGACCCGACGCTGACGCTGGTGGCCGGCAGCGCCACGGCAACCACGTCCAACTGCGGCACCCTGGCGGCCTCGGGCACGGCCTCCACAGGGGCCGGCACCATCACCTGCACGCTGGCCAATGCCCCGGGTCCGGTGCTGGGCAAAACCATCACCCTGACCCGCACCGCCGCCACCGGCTGGAGCTGCGCGACCACGGCAGCCCAGGACTACGCGCCGAAGGGCTGCACCGGGACCTGAGGGTTGCGATGCGTCACCCGAATGCCCCGCCTTGCGGGGCATTCTGTTTTCCGGGCAGCGCAAAAGCCTGAATTGTTTCAGTGCCTTAGGAACTTTTCAGGAATCCGCAAGTTGCATGCAGAACGGATCGCGGTCATGCAAATTGCATGATTCCGTCAACCTGGTATTTTTATAAATCATTGATTTTTAAGGATTTATTTTTGTAGGGAAGTTGGCACAGCGTTCGCAATATCTCCAGTAACCTGCTGACAAGAAGCGCAGCAGACTTTTCAGAAAAACAGGAGTTACTCGTATGAAGAAGTTCGCTATCACTGCCGCTGCTGCTACCGCGCTGACTCTGACCATGGCCACCGGCGCATTCGCCCAGTCCACCCAGACGGCTCAGGCGCCCATGACGCTGGCAGCCGGCGAAATGACCAAAGCCAAGGAAGCCACTTCCGATACCTGGATCACCACCAAGGTCAAAGCTGACCTGGTCACCGAAAAAGGCATTCCCGGCACCGACATCAAGGTCGAAACCAACAAAGGCGTGGTGTCCCTGTCGTCCACCGTCGCCGTGACCGATTCGCAGAAAGAGATGGCGGTCGCGATCGCCAAGAAAATCAAAGGCGTCAAGGCGGTTTCCGCCGACGGCCTCAAAGCCGAGTAAGGCAAGGCTTCTCGCCTGGACGGGAGGAGGCGCGACAGGCGATCCGTGCAATACGTCTGCCGCACTTGAAGTTCATGCGAACGGCCACAAGGATGTGGCCAATGCGGGCCCCGGTTGATTGCCGGGGCCCGTTTCATTTTGGGCTAATGCATAGCGGCAGCGGGTGCCTGGGCTGGCTCCCATAGGGAAAGGCAGCGGGCAAGGGGACTTCAGTTGCCGCGCTTGCTGTTGATCTGTTTCAGGCGGTTGCCCTCGAAACGCAGGTACTGGTACATGCCGTTGCTCGGGCCGTAGGTCCATTCCTCGACCTGGAACTCTTCGCGGCGGTCGGCGCTGCGCTTGTAGCCCAACAGGTCACGGCTCAGCGGCTCGCCGCACTTGTGCAGCACTTCGCTGGCGCGGTCGCCGAGGCTGACCAGTTGGCTGCCGCAGCGCAGGGTGTCGGACGCAGACGCCTGGCCTGCGGCCAGCGCCAAGAGGATTGCGGGCAGACATTTGCGGTTCATCATTCGGCATCCAGATGCATTTGCGTCACCACCCGGCCATCGCTTTCCGCTTCGCCGAGGTTGGCGTCGATGAAGTACACCCGGTCGTCGGCCAGTTGGCCCTTGTCCACCAGGTAATCCTTGATGCTGCTGGCGCGGTCCTGACCGAGCTGGCGCAGCAGGACGTCGCTGGAGCTCCAGAACTTGATCACGTCTTCGCGCATCTTCGCGGTGCGCTCTTCCTTGCCCAGATCCTTCCATTCGGCCGGTGGCTGGGTCTTCAGGCGGGTGCGGTAGATACCTTCGAGCAACGGGCCTTTCTCGCCGTCCGGCACCTGCAGCAGGGACGCCTGGGCCGGCACCTTGTCGCCCCGGCGCTGGAGCATCTTGTAGTAGTTGTACTGGTATTCACGCTCCAGGCGCTGCTCGGCGATGAGCGGGCCGTCGCTGCTCTTGGCGGCGGTGCCTTCGATTTCCAGGCGCAGGGCCGGACGCTCCTTGAGCGCCTGGGACAGCTTGACCAGGGCCGCTTCGGCGTCCTTGCTCAGCTCGCTGGAGCCGGGCGCGAACGACACGCTGCCCAGGTCCTCCGAACCGCCGCCGCTGACCAGGCCGCCGATCAGCTTGAACGGCGCGGCGGCGGCCTTGACGATCAGGTTGCGCAGGGTCTGCCAGACGATCGGCATCACGCTGAACTGCGGGTTGTTCAGGTCGCCGCTGACCGGCAGCTCGATGGAGATCTTGCCGTCCACGTCCTTGAGCAGGGCGATCGCCAGTTTCAGCGGCAGGCTCACGGCGTCCGGGCTGTCGACCTTTTCGCCCAGCTGCAGTTGCTCGACCACCACCTTGTTCTCGGCCTTGAGCTGGCCCTTGGTGATCAGGTAGTGCAGGTCGAGGTTGAGCCGGCCCTTGCGGATCCGGTAGCCGGCGAACTTGCCGGAGTAGGGGGTCAGGGTGGTCAGCTCGACGCGCTTGAAGCTGGTGGCGATGTCGAGGCTGGCCATCGGGTCGAACGGGTTGACCGAGCCCTTGATGGTCACCGGCGCATAGCGGTCGACCTTGCCCTTGACGTCGACGCTGGCCGGCTTCGCCTGGCGGCTGTCGATGGTGCCGATCTGGCCGTTGAGCTGCTGGATCGCGGTGGCGAAGTTCGGGGTCAGGCTGAAGTCGGCGAAGTTGGCCGAACCGTCGTTGATCGCGATGGCGCCGATGTGGATGCCCAACGGCTTGTCGCCTCCGGACGGCTGCTTGGCGGCGGCCGGCTTCGCCGCCGAATCGGCGGGCTGCGGCACCAGCAGGTCGTCGATGTTGGTGGTGCGGTCATCGTTGATCATGAACCGCGCATAGGGCTGGAACAGGTTGATCCGGTCGATGGACAGGCTGTCGCCGTGCTGGTAGTTCAGGCCCTCCACCACCACCTGCTGCCACTTGAGGAAGTCGCGGGTCTTGAGGGTGTCGAGGGTGTGCAACTGATCGACCTGGGCGCGGCCGGTGACGCTGAGCGCCAGGGGCTCGGTGCTCTTGAGGTTGACCTTCAGGTCGCTGCCGAGCATGCCGCTGCGCAGTTCCAGGCGGATGAACGGGATGATGTAGGACTGGGCGACCCGCAGGTCGATGTCCTGGGTCTTCACGTTGAGCTGAGCGGTGACAGGCGCCAGGTTGACCGTGCCGTCGGCGCTGATCTTGCCCTGCTTGCCCAGGCCGGTGTCGAGCTTGAGGTTGAAGGGCGAACCGTTGAGGCTGTCGAAGTTCTGCAGGTCGAGGTTCAGCGGGCCGACCTCCAGGGCCACCGGCGGCTGCGGCTGGCGGTCGGCCAGGTGCACCTGGTAATTGCGCAGTTGCACGTCCTTGAGCAGCACCTGCCAGGGCTTGGCCGGCGCTGCCGGTTCCTTCGGCGAGTCGGCGGCGGCCGGCGCGGTCTTGGGTTCGGCGGCGGCCTTGGCCGCCGGTCTGGACGGCTGGCCGGCGAACAGCTTCTGCCAGTCCAGTTGCCCGTCGGCTTCGCGGGCGGCCCAGGTCTCCAGCTTCTGGCTGCGGATCTTGCCCACCACGACCTGCTGCTTGGCCAGGTCCACCGTGGTCTCGCTGACGTCCAGGCGTTCGAGCTTCGCCAGCGGACGGCCGTCCGGGGCCTTGATGGCGAACGGCGCGACGCTGACGGCGACGTTGTTGAGCAGCAGTTCGGTTTGCCTGGACAGGTTGAGCTTGTAGTCGGTGCTGAGGCTGACCACGCCGTCTTCCAGCACCAGCGGCACGGCGTCGCGCACGTAGGGCCAGAACGCCTTCATCTTGCCGTCGGTGATTTTCAGCGTGCCTTCGGAGGTGATCGGGATCAGGCTGAAGTTGCCGCTCCAGTCGATGCGCCCGCCGGCGGGGCCGACGGCGACCAGGGTCATGTCGGCGCTGTCTTCGGGCAGGGTGCTGAGGTTCTTCAGTTCGAAGTCGAGGGTGTCGTAGAGGAATTCGATCGGTTCGCTCGGACGCGCGTCCTCGAAATGCACGGCGCCGCCGGCCAGTTTGATGCGGTCGATGCGCAGCGGGAACGGTTTGGCGTCGGGGTCGGCCGGTGCGGGTTCGCTGGCCGGCAGCTTGAACAGGCCGAGCAGGTTGAGCTGGCCGTCCTTGGCGAACAGGATTTCGGTCTTGGGCTTGTCCAGCTCGATGTCGGCCAGGTGCAGGGCCCGGGTCCACAGGCTGTCGAGCTGCAGGTTGGCGTAGAGGCGCTCGAACCCGACCTGTTCCTTGCCCGGCCCGCCGATCACCAGCCCCCACAAGGTGAGCTCGAGGCTGAACGGATTGAGTTCGATGCGCTGGACATGCGCCGGCACGGTGGCGTAGTGGGCCAGTTGCTGGTTGGCGACCCGTAACGCAATGCCCGGCAGAATCAGAAACCCCAAAAGGCTGTAGAGGGCCAGAGCGGTCAACAGGGCGCCAATCGCGCGAATCAATCCTTTGGGCATGTGCGGCTTCATCTGTCTGAATCGGAGTGCCTTGGAGTATGGCACGCGATTGCGGTTCCGAAGTAATCGCCCAGGGTCAGGATTGTTCAGATTTTTCTGTGGGAATTTTCCCAAGCAGGTTTCACAGCCGGAGGATCAGGGTCTTCAGCGGCGGCTGTCCGTCCATGGACGGGAAGTCCCGGCCCGGTGTCATCACCGTCCATTCGCGCACCGGCCGCCCGGCCTTGTCCGCGCAGCGCAGCACCTGTTCGCGCCAGTCGTCCATGCTGACTTTCGCCAGGTTGTTGCAGCAGATCAGCACGCCGTCCTCGGCGGTGGCCAGCAGGGCCGGCTTGAGCAGGCTCTGATAGTCGCGCAGCAGGTCGACGGTGCCGAACGCGCTCTTGGCCCAGGCCGGCGGATCGAGCAGCACCAGGTCGTATTGGCGCTGTTCCAGGCGCGGATAGCCCGGCAGCTTTTGCCCGCGCCGCTGGGTGATCGGCAGCCCCGCCAGTTGGCGGATCGCCGGGAAGTAGTCGGACTGGACGAACTGCATGGCCGGCAACTGCGGGTTGAGCTGGCCGTTCTCGCGACCGACCGCGAGGTTGCCCTCGGCGAAGTCCAGGTTGCACACCTCGCGCGCACCGCCGGCGGCGGCGCTCAGACCCACCCCGCAGGTGTAGGCGAACAGGTTGAGCACGCTTTTGCCCTTGGCGTGGTCCTTGACCCAGCCCCGGGTGTTGCGCAGGTCGAGGAACAGCAGCGGATCCTGCCCGGCGTGGCGCCCGCGCACGCGGTAGTTCAGGCCCCATTCGTGGCCGACCAGATCCTCCAGCGCCGCGTCGTCGGCCCGGTAGACCGGGTCGGTGCGGTCGATCCGCGAGTTGCCCCGGGAGCGGTCGTTGTAGACCAGCAGGGTGTCCAGGCCCAGGGTCTGGTCGACGGTCTCGTGCAGGTGCAGCAGGGCGTCGCGCTCCAGCGTCTGGTGGAAGCTTTGCACCATCAGTTGCGGGCCGTAGCGGTCGACGGTCAGGCCGCCCGCGCCTTCCTGGCTGCCGTGGAACAGGCGGTAGCAGTCGGTGCCCTGGCCGTGCAGTTCGGCGAGCAGGTCCTGGCGTTGGTCGAGGGCGGCGCGCAGCGCCTGGTTCAAGGAAGACATGCGGGCGCCTTGCTGGAGGGTATGGGGGCGCGGGAGTTTAGCATTGTCGGCGCCTGTGGCGAGGGATCAGGGCAGCAGCCCCATCCGCCGCCGGGCGCGCTGCACCGAGCCGTTGCGCATGGCCCAGCGCAGCATCGGCGCGCTGCGGTTGACGCTGGCGCGGATCAGTTGGCGGCGCAGCGGGTTCTGGCGCACGCCGAGCATGTCGCTGGCCCAGTCGGGCAGCAGGTCGATGCCGGCCTTCATCATCAGGTCGCCGAAGGGCCGGGCCAGTAGGCTGGGGGCCGGCGCGTCGAGCAGCAACCGCAGGACTTCGCGGCTGCGTCCGTCGCACAGCAGCTGCGGGCGCATGCGCTGCAGGTACTCGGCCACCGCCGCGCGCGAGCGGGGCACGTCCCGGGCGCCGAGCCGTTCGGCGATCACGGCGATTTCAGCGTAGTAGCGGTCCTGGTCTGTCAGGGACAGGTGCGGATTGCGGTAGCGCAGGTGGGCGGCGAGGAAGTGGCTGACTTCCGCCACGTGCACCCAGGTCAGCAGATCCGGGTCGCTGGCCGCATAGGGGCGGCCGTCCGGAGCGGTGCCGACCACTTGCAGGTGGATGGTGCGCACTTTTTCGATCAGCCAGTCGGCGTCCTTGCGCGAGCCGAACGTGGTGCCCGAGACGAACTGGCTGGTGCGGCGCAGCCGTCCGAGCATGTCCTGGCGAAAGTTCGAGTGATCCCACACCCCGGCCAGCGCCAGCGGGTGCAAAGCCTGCAGCAGCAGCGCGGCGATGCCGCCGATCAGCATGCTGCTGAAGTCGCCGTGCACTTGCCAGCTGACCGAGTCGGGGCCGAACAGGCCGGGATCGCCCTTGGGGTTTTCCAGGTCGAGCTGGCCGAGGGACAGCCCGGTCAGGCTCATGAGCTGGCTTTCGATGCGGTGGCGGATGAATTCCATGGGGGGCTCGACGGATGGCTTCAGTGCAGGGACGGCGCGGCCGAACGACCGCGCCGGGGCCGCTACCGGTTGAGGCGCTTGTCGATCAGGCCCTGCACTACGCTCGGGTCGGCCAGGGTGGAGGTGTCCCCGAGGCTGTCGAGCTCGTTGCAGGCGATCTTGCGCAGGATTCTGCGCATGATCTTGCCTGAGCGGGTTTTCGGCAAGGCCGGCGCCCACTGGATCAGATCCGGTTTGGCGAAGCTGCCGATTTCCTTGCTGACGTGGGCCAGCAGTTCCTTCTTCAGTGCGTCGTCGGCCTCGGTGCCGTTCATGGGGGTGACGAAGGCGTAGATGCCCTGGCCCTTGACGTCGTGGGGATAACCGACCACCGCCGCCTCGGCGATGCTGTCGTGCAGCACCAGGGCGCTCTCCACTTCAGCGGTGCCGATGCGGTGGCCGGACACGTTGATCACGTCGTCGATGCGGCCGGTGATCCAGTAGTCGCCGTCCTCGTCGCGGCGGGCGCCGTCACCGGTGAAGTAGTAGCCGGGGTAGGGTTTGAAATAGGTGTCGACCATCCGCTGCGGGTCGCCGTAGACGCTGCGGATCTGCGCCGGCCAGCTCGACTTGATCGCCAGCACGCCGCTGCCGGCGCCCTTGATTTCCTTGCCGTGCTCATCGAGCAGCACGGGCTGCACGCCGAACATCGGACGGGTGGCGCAGCCTGGCTTGATCCGCTGGGCGCTGACCAAGGGGCTGAGCATGATGCCGCCGGTCTCGGTCTGCCACCAGGTGTCGACGATGGGGCAGCGTTGCTCGCCGACCACGTTGAAATACCATTCCCACGCTTCCGGGTTGATCGGCTCGCCGACGCTGCCGAGCAGCCTGAGGCTTTGCCGCGAAGTGTCCTTGAGCGGGCCGGGCCCTTCGCGCATCAGGGCGCGCAGGGCGGTCGGCGCGGTGTAGAAGATGTTGACGCGGTGCTTGTCGATCACCTGCCAGAACCGCGAGGTGGTCGGGTAGCTCGGCACGCCTTCGAAGACCAGGGTGGTGGCGCCGTTGGCCAAAGGGCCGTAGACGATGTAGCTGTGGCCGGTGACCCAGCCGACGTCGGCGGTGCACCAGAACACTTCGCCGTCGCGGTAGTCGAGCACGTACTTGAAGGTCATCGCCGCCTGCAGCAGATAGCCGCCGGTGGTGTGCAGCACGCCTTTGGGTTTGCCGGTGCTGCCGGAGGTGTAGAGGATGAACAGCGGGTCTTCGGCGTCCATCGGTTCCGGCGGGCAGTCGTCGCTGACCTCGCGCACCGCCTGGTGATACCACAGGTCGCGGCCTAAGGTCCAGTCCACCTTGCCCTGGGTGCGCTCGACCACCACCACGGTGCTGACGTCCGGGCAGCTTTGCAGGGCCTTGTCGACGTTGTGCTTGAGCGGCACGAACTTGCCGCCGCGCACGCCTTCGTCGGCGGTGATCACGGTGCGGCAGTCGGCGTCGAGGATGCGGTCGCGCAGGGAGTCCGGGGAGAAGCCGCCGAACACCACCGAATGGATCGCGCCGATCCGCGCGCAGGCCAGCATGGCGTAGGTCGCTTCGGGGATCATCGGCATGTAGATGCACACCCGGTCGCCTTTCTTCACGCCGCGGCCCTTGAGCACGTTGGCCAGCCGGCAGACGTGGTGATGGAGCTTGCGGTAGGTGATCTGCGCCGATTCGGCGGGGTCGTCGCCTTCCCAGAGCAGGGCGGTCTGCTCGCCGCGCCGTTCCAGGTGACGGTCGATGCAGTTGTGGCTGACGTTCAGCTTCGCCCCGGCGAACCAGGTGGCTTCGCCGGTCTTCAGGTCATAGCGCTGGACGGTCTGCCACGGGGTGCTCCAGTCCAGGAAACGCTTGGCCTGTTCGGCCCAGAAGGTGCTGGGGTGTTCAATGGATTCGCGGTACAGGCGCTGGTAGTCGTCCTGACTCAACTGTGCGGCCCGGCGGACGGCATCGGCTTTGGGGAACGTGCTGATATCGAACATGACGGTTCCTTATTCTTGTTGTGCGACAGGAATAAAGATGCGCCGAGTGCCCGAGAGGTTCAAGCCATGTCAAAAACGACTGTGGGAAAGGGGGGCATACAAAAGACTGAGGGAGCGGGCAAACCCGCTCCCGTAATGGAAGGTGTTGCCCGCAGAGGCTGCGGGCAACACGGCCGGATCAGCCGCGGTGACGGCCGCGGAAGTAGTTGATCAGGCCTTGGGTGGACGGATCCTCGGCGGCGCTCTCTTCGCTGCCGACCAGGCGGTTGTAGACGCCCTTGCCCAGTTCCTTGCCCAGTTCCACGCCCCACTGGTCGAAGGCGTTGATGCCCCAGACCACGCTCTGCACGAACACCTTGTGTTCGTACATCGCCACCAGGGCGCCGAGACGGCGCGGGCTGATGCGTTCGACCACCAGGGTGTTGCTCGGACGGTTGCCCGGGATCACCTTGTGGGCGGCGAGCTTGTGCACCTGCTCTTCGCTCATGCCTTTGTCGCGCAGCTCGGCCTCGGCTTCGGCCAGGGTCTTGCCGAGCATCAGGGCCTGGCTCTGGGACAGACAGTTGGCGTACAGCCACTGGTGATGGTCGGACACCGGGTTGAAGCTGACGACCGGCACGATGAAGTCGGCCGGGATCAGCTGGGTGCCCTGGTGCAGCAACTGGTGATAGGCATGCTGGCCGTTGCAGCCGACGCCGCCCCAGATCACCGGACCGGTGTCGGTGGACACCGCAGTGCCGTCCTGGCGCACGCGCTTGCCGTTGGACTCCATGTCCAACTGTTGAAGGTGCTTGGTGATGTTGCGCAGGTAATGGTCGTACGGCAGGATCGCGTGGCTCTGCGCACCCCAGAAGTTGCCGTACCACACGCCGAGCAGGGCCAGCAGCACCGGCATGTTCTGTTCGAACGGGGCGCTCTGGAAGTGCTGGTCCATGGTGTAGGCGCCGGACAGCAGTTCCTTGAAGTTGGACATGCCGATGGCCAGGGCGATCGGCAGGCCGATGGCCGACCACAGCGAGTAGCGGCCGCCGACCCAGTCCCACATCGGGAAGATGTTCTCTTCGCGGATGCCGAACGCCACGGCCGCCGCGTTGTTGCTCGAAACGGCGATGAAGTGGCGGTGCAGTTCGGCTTCCGAACCGCCCTGGGCCAGGTACCAGGCGCGGGCGGCCTGGGCGTTCTTCAGGGTTTCGAGGGTGTTGAAGGATTTCGACGACACGATGAACAGCGTGGTTTCGGCCCGCAGCTTCTGGGTCAGGCCGTGGAACTCGCTGCCGTCGATGTTCGCCAGGTAGTGGCAACGCACGCCTTTCTGGGCGTAGGACAGCAGGGCCTCGGAGACCAGCTCAGGGCCGAGGAACGAGCCGCCGATGCCGATGTTCACCACGTCGGTGATCGGCTTCTCGGTGTAGCCGCGCCACAGGCCGTCGTGGATGCGGCCCACCAGGTCGGTCATCTGGTTCAGCACCTTGTGCACGTCCGGCATCACGTTGACGCCGTTGACCGACAGCTTGTCGCCCACCGGGCGGCGCAGGGCGGTGTGCAGGGCAGGGCGGCCTTCGGAAGCGTTGACGATTTCGCCGTCGAACAGCGATTTGATCGCGCCCTTGAGGTCGACCTCATCGGCCAGGCCCACCAGCAGGTCGCGGGTCTGGGCGTTGATCAGGTTCTTCGAATAGTCGAGAAACAGTCCGCAGCTGCTCAGGGTGAATTGGTTGAAGCGCTGCGGGTCGGCGTTGAAGGCTTCGCGCATGCTGAAATCCTGCATGGCTTGGCGGTGGTCTTTCAACGCTTGCCAGGCAGGCAGAGCGGTAACGTCATGAGGAGTGCGGTAGTACGCCATCGCTGCGGTTTTCCTTTTTACTTGAACGGCCTTTGGTACACGGATCGAACCGCCAGGCCCGGTCAGGGCATGGGGTCAGCTGCGTTGACACGGTTTCATGGCGCAGGGCCAATACAGTAAACCCCGCGCTGCGATCTGTCTTGACTTTGTCTGACCCGTTTCCTGTACTTTTTTAACATCTGTCCAGGAAACGGCCGACGAACGGAAGGGCGGGGGCTGCCTGCTCAGGCGACCTGCACCGGGATGGCGTTGCTGGTGTGGCTCAGTTCGTTGCCCGGCGCCATGTAGAGCATGCGCGGCTTGAAGTTCACCAGTTCAGCTTCGCTGTAGTGGGCGTAGGCGCAAATGATCACGCGGTCGCCGACCTTGGCCTTGTGCGCGGCTGCGCCGTTGACCGAAATCATCCGCGAGCCTTCTTCGCCGCGGATCGCGTAGGTGGTGAAGCGTTCGCCGTTGTCGACGTTGTAGATCTGGATCTGCTCGTACTCACGGATGCCGGACAGGTCCAGCCATTCGCCGTCGATGGCGCAGGAACCTTCGTAATCGAGCACCGCGTGGGTGACTTCGGCGCGGTGCAGCTTGGCCTTGAGCATGATGGCGTGCATGAGGGGTTCCCCTGGTCGGAATCGAACGGCAGGCAGTGTGCCCGAAGGGGGGGAGGGCGGCAATATGGCTGCGCGCCGGGCGTAGGCAGGTGGAAGTGGCCGGATCCCGGAGCGTTTCCGTAGACCCCGTCGTCAGCAGGCTGGCCACACAGGGGGCTTGGGTGGGTGCAGGATTTTTGGTCACCGCAAAACAATGTGGGAGCGGGCCTGCTTGCGATGGCGGTCTGCCGGTCGCCGCTCAGGTCGGCTGACGGAAGGCCATCGCGGGCAGGCCCGCTCCCACAAAGGATTACGGCGCTCAGGCCGGGGTGTCGAGGTTCAGGTGCAGGTTGTCGATCAAGCGGGTGGTGCCGAGGAACGCGGCCACCAGGATCACCAGGTCGCGGTCGTTTGCCGTGGCCGGGCGCAGGGTCAGGGCGTGGCGGATCTCCAAGTAGTCCGGACGCAGGCCGGCGGCTTCCAGTTGCTTGAGCTGCGTCTGGATCAGTGCCGGGAAGTCACGCTCGCCTAGCTTGATCGACTCGGCGATGGCGCTCAGGGTGCGGTAGACCACCGGCGCCACGGCGCGCTGCTCTTCGCTGAGGAAACCGTTGCGCGAGGACAGCGCCAGGCCGTCGGCGGCACGCACGGTCGGTTCGCCGATGATCTGGATCGGCATGTTCAGGTCATGCACCAGCGCACGGATCACCGCCAGTTGCTGGAAGTCCTTCTGGCCGAAGATCGCCAGGTCCGGCTGCACCATGTTGAACAGCTTGCTGACCACGGTCGCCACGCCTTCGAAATGCCCCGGCCGGCTGGCGCCGCAAAGGCCTTCGGACAGTTGAGGCACGCTGACCCGGGTCTGTCCGGCCATGCCGTCGGGGTACATTTCCTCGACGGTCGGGGCGAACAGCAGGTCGCAGCCGGCTTCCAGCAGTTTTTCCTGGTCCGCCGCCAGGGTGCGCGGGTACTTGTCGAGGTCTTCGCCGGCGCCGAACTGCAGCGGGTTGACGAAAATGCTCGCGACCACGAAGTCCACCCGCTGGGTGGCCTTGGTGATCAGCGCGATGTGGCCGCTGTGCAGGTTGCCCATGGTCGGCACGAAGCCGATGCGCTTGCCTTCGCTGCGGGCGCGGGCCACGGCGGCGCGCAGTTCACGTACGGTTTTGACGGTGTTCATGCGGAGAATCCGTGTTCGATGCCTGGGAACGTGGCGGCTTTGACTTCAGTGACGTAGGCCTTCAGGGCGTTCTGGATGCTGTCCTGGCCGTCCATGAAGTTCTTCACGAACTTCGGCACGCGGCCGCTGATCGACAGGCCGAGCATGTCGTGCAGCACCAGCACCTGGCCGTCGGTGGCGTTGCCGGCGCCGATGCCGATCACCGGGATCTTCACCGCCTGGCTGATTTCGGCGGCCAGTTCGCTCGGCACGCATTCGAGCAGCAGCATGGCCGCGCCGGCCTGCTCCAGCGAGATGGCGTCGGCGCGCATCTGCCGCGCCTGGTTCTCGTTGCGGCCCTGCACCTTGTAGCCGCCGAGGATGTTCACCGCTTGCGGGGTCAGGCCCATGTGCGCGCACACCGGAACGCCGCGCTCGGCCAGCAGGCGGATCGACTCCGCCAGCCACAGGGCGCCTTCGACCTTGACCATGTGCGCGCCGGCCTGCATCAGCATGGCGCTGTTGGTCATGGTCTGTTCCAGGGTGGCGTTGGCCATGAACGGCAGATCCGCCAGGATCAGGGCATCGGTGTTGCCGCGCTTGACGCTGGCGACGTGGTAGGCCATTTCCGCAGTGGTCACCGGCAGGGTGCTGTCGTGGCCCTGCAAGACCATGCCGAGGGAATCGCCCACCAGCAGCACTTCGACACCGGCCTCGTTGCAGGCGTGGGCGAAGGTCGCGTCATAGCAGGTCAGCATGGTGATCTTTTCACCTTTCTGCTTGAGGCTCTGGAGCGTGGTCAGGGTGATGGCTGGCATGTAAGAAATCCTCGTTCAGGCGCATTGGAAACTGCTGCGGGTAACGCGCGTGATTCGTCATCTATTCAGGCGCACGCTCTTTTGTCGTGCTTATAAGGCCTGGATTGCGCCCTTGTGCGCCGGGTTGGCGGCAGCGGGACGCCTATAGTCGTGATGAGAACCCAGGAAGTCAATTACGTGTGTTACCGCATTGTTACGACGGGAGTGTTACCGGCGTTACTGATGCGATTCAGCGGTGCGGCAGGTCTGGGCTGCCGTTTTTTTGTCCTACAAAAATGGCGGTGGCAGGCGCGGCGTGGCCGTCGGCCGGGATCCCGTCGGGAGCCAGCCTGCTGGCGATGACGTCAGCCCGGGTCACCCTGGGCCGGGCGAGGGAAAAGGGTCAGAGGCGTTCGAGGCCGGTGAACGGGCAGGCCGCCAGCAGCTCGGCCAGGGTGCGGCCGTCGGCCAGGCGCAGCTCCTTGGGCGCCAGCTCCGCCAGGGGGTACAGGACGAACGCGCGTTCCTGCATGTGGTAGTGCGGCACCTTGAGGCGGGGCTCGTCGATCAGCCGGTCGCCGAACAGCAGGATGTCCAGGTCCAGCGTGCGCGGGCCCCAGCGTTCCAGGCGTTCGCGGCCCTGATCGTTTTCGATGGCTTGCAGGGCGTCGAGCAGTTCCAGGGGGGAGAGCGAGCTGTCCAGCGCCGCCACGGCGTTGGTGTAGCGCGGCTGGCCCGGCAGCAGCGAATCGCTTTGGTAGAACGCCGAGACGCCGGCCAGTGCGGTGGCGGGCAGGTGCGCCAGCGCGTCGAGCGCGCTGCGCAATTGCTCGGCCGGGTCAGCCAGGTTGCTGCCCATGCCGATGTAGACGCGTTCCATGCCTTATTCGCCCGCCGCGCTCTTGCGCTTGGCGTTGCTGCGACGGCGCTTGCGCGGTGCGCCGCCGGTGCCGTCGTCCTTGCCGCTGAGTTCGCGGATCATGTCCCGGCGCCCGCTGTCGTTGGCGTCCTGGTAGTCGGTCCACCATTCGCCCAGGCCGTCGGTCTGCTCGCCGGCGCTTTCGCGCAGCAGCAGGAAGTCGTAGCCGGCGCGAAAGCGCGGGTTGTCCAGCAGCAGGTCGGCGCGTTTGCCGCTGCGCCGCGGCAGGCGCTCCTGCATGTCCCAGATCTCGCGGATCGGCATCGTGAAGCGCTTCGGAATGGCGATGCGCTGGCATTGCTCGGCAATCAGCTCGTGGGCCGCTTCCTGCATCGCCGGAATCGGCGGCATGCCCCGTTCCTGAAGGCGCAGCACGCGGGCCGGCAGGGCGGGCCACAGCAGGGCGGCGAACAGGAACGCCGGGGTCACCGGCTTGTTCTGCTTGATCCGCAGGTCGGTGTTGGTCAGGGCTTCGCTGATCAGCGTGTGGGTGTATTCCGGGTTGTGCTCCAGCGCGTCGGCGCTGGCCGGGAACAGCGGTTCGAACAGTTGCAGGTCGACCAGCATTTCATAGGTGATCGCACCGTGGCCGGAGAGGAACAGCTTGAGCACTTCCTCGAACAGGCGGGCCGACGGGATCTCGCGCAGCATCGGCGCCAGGTCGCGGATCGGCTGGACGGTGTGCTTCTCGATGCCGAAATTGAGCTTGGCGGCGAAGCGCACGGCCCGCAGCATCCGCACCGGGTCTTCCTGGTAGCGCTGCACCGGGTCGCCGATCAGGCGGATCAGGTGGTTGCGGATATCGTGCACGCCGTTGGCGTAGTCGAGGATGCGCTCGCTGACCGGATCGTAATACAGGGCATTGATGGTGAAGTCGCGGCGTTGCGCGTCTTCTTCCAGGGTGCCGTAGACGTTGTCGCGCAGGATGCGCCCGCTTTCGTTGCGCGAGGACTGGTTGCTGTCTTCGTCGTCTTCGTTTTGCGGGTGGTTGGCGCGGAAGGTCGCGACCTCGATGATCTCGCGGCCGAAATGGATATGCACCAGCTTGAAGCGGCGGCCGATGATCCGCGCATTGCGGAATTCGGCCCGGACCTGCTCGGGGGTGGCGCTGGTGGCCACGTCGAAGTCCTTGGGCGTGATGCCCAGCAGCATGTCGCGCACGCAGCCGCCGACCAGGTAGGCCTGGTAGCCGGCGCTCTGCAGACGTTCGACGATGTTGACCGCATAACGGCTGAATTGCGCCTTCTGCAGCGAATGTTGGCCGCTGTTGAGGACTTCAGGCGTGCTACGGATGTGTTGCGTACGACGCAGGGGCGTTCGAAATGACTGGAACAGCTTCTTCAGCATGGGATGCACTGTTTGAAGGAATGTTCGGCCTTACCGGGGAATGGCCGCATGATGGGCGGGGATTCTAGCATTTAGTCGGTGAATGGTGTAGGACGCAGCGGATTTGAGCTGCAGGCCGCGGTCCAGGGCGTTCGGAGCCGCAATTTCTGAGGAGGGATCGCCACGGCGGACGTCAAGGTGACAGAAACTACAAGGGGAGCCGAAGCTCCCCAAGAAGTAGTTGCGTGCTCTTTTTATTTTTGATTCGGGCTTCTTGTTTTTGTTGAGCGCCCTCGTCATGAGGTTTTCCCTTCATGACCCTCCCAGTCGGGAGCCAAGAGCAAACGGATTGCTTTGGTCGCTGAGTTGCAGTGATCTTGCGATCCAACCAGTGCAGGCTCTGTCTCAAGACAGTTTTTGTTGTTCTCGGCCTGGTCGTGGGACGAATCCCAAATACAACGCCTCTCCAAAAGAATCAGTTAGCTGCGCCTCTCGCCGTCTTGTTTTTATTGTGCGTGAGTCGATTCGTCTTATTTTTATTGTCTTATGCATTGCTTGTTATTGTTCTTGTACCAAACATATAGCAGGTGCCGTGCCAACTTTTGCGATCCCCAATAAAACAAGGGGTTAGGACGGCTCGGCAGGTTTCTGAGGGCGAAAAAAAGCCGGGGTTTCGTTACCGATAACCCCGGCTTCTGTTACGTGAAATGGCTGAGGTAACAGTTTTCTCAGCCTTTCAACGGTTACCCGCACCCTCGACAGGTAACGTTCAGCTCTCGCTGGTGGCCCCGGTCTTGCGCCGCGGAATGCCCAGGCGCTGACGGCGCTCCCACAGGCACTTGCGGCTGACGCCCAGCTTGCGCGCCAGTTCGGTCTCGGTCATGTGGTCCTGATGCTCGAGGACGAAGTGCTGGAAGTAGTCTTCCAGCGACAGGTCTTCGGTCGGCTCGTGGCTGTTGGTGGGCACGCTGGCGGCGGCTTGCGCCGGCAGGCCGATGAATTCGTCCTCCTCCAGGTCCCCCAGCTCGATGTCGATGCCCAAAAGGTCGGCGGAAATCTCCGGGCTTTCGCTCAGGATCACCGCGCGCTCCACCGCGTTCTCCAGCTCCCGCACGTTGCCCGGCCAGGAGTAGTGGCGGATCGCCTGTTCGGCGTCGGCAGCGAACTTCAGGTCGGTGCGGTTGATCCGGGCGCTCTGGCGGGCGAGGAACGCGTTGGCGATTTCGTTGACGTCGGCGCCGCGCTCGCGCAGGGCCGGCAGCTTCAGGGCGATCACGTGCAGGCGGTAATACAGGTCTTCACGGAACTGGCCGATCTTGGCCAGGTTCTTCAGGTCCCGGTGGGTCGCGGCGATCAGGCGCACATCGACCTTTTGCGACTGCACCGAGCCGACCCGGCGGATTTCGCCTTCCTGCAGCACGCGCAGCAGGCGGGCCTGAGCCTCCAGCGGCAGTTCGCCGATCTCGTCGAGGAACAGCGTGCCGCCGTCCGCCGCTTCCACCAGGCCGGCCCGGCCGGCGCTGGCACCGGTGAACGCGCCTTTCTCGTGGCCGAACAGTTCGGATTCGATCAGGCTTTCCGGGATGGCGGCGCAGTTCACCGAGATCATCGGTGCCTTGGCGCGCCGGGACAGGTTGTGCAGGGCCCGGGCCACCAGTTCCTTGCCGGTGCCGGACTCGCCCTGGATCAGCACATTGGAGTCGGTCGGCGCGACCTTGCGGATCTTGCCGTACAGGTCCTGCATCGGCGGACAGGAGCCGATGATGCCGATCTCGCCGTTGCCGGCATCGACGGCGGCCTTGCCGCTGCCGTTGGCGGACTTGCCCGCGACGGCTTCGCCGGCGGCGGGGGCGGCCTGGCGGTCGCGCAGGATCCTGGCCACGGCCTGGAGCATCTCGTCGTGGTCGAAGGGCTTGGCGATGTAGTCGACCGCGCCCATCTTCATCGAGTCCACGGCCGAGCGCAGGCTGGCGTAGCTGGTCATGATCAGCACCGGGGTGCCCTGGCCGAGCTTGATCAGCTCGGTGCCGGGCGCGCCCGGCAGTCGCAGGTCGCTGACGATCAGGTCGAAAGTGGGAATGCTGAAGCGTTCTTGTGCTTCCTGCACTGAACCGGCTTCGCTGACCTGGTACTGGTTGCGTTCCAGCAGGCGGCGCAAGGCGGAGCGGATGATGGTTTCGTCTTCGACGATCAAAATGTGCGGCATTGATTCGATACTCTCGACGGTCTCAGTTCACAGCGGACGTCGCTTCGACATGGCGCGGCAAAGTCACCCGGATACGGGTGCCGCGCTGGCTCTGTACATCAGCCGGGCTGTCGATGGTGATTTGTCCATAATGCTCTTCAACGATGGAATAGACCAGTGCAAGGCCCAGGCCGGTGCCTTCGCCAGGGTCCTTGGTGGTGAAGAAAGGTTCGAACAACCGGTCCATGATGCTCGACGGAATGCCGCTGCCTTCGTCTTCCACGATCAGGTCGACCGTGTGTTCGTAGGCTTCGCTCCTGACCCGCACCGCACTGCCGGCAGGCGAGGCGTCACGGGCGTTGGACAGCAGGTTGATCAATACCTGGGCGAGCCGCTGCGGGTCGCCTTCGACCCAATGGTCCGGGTCGCACAGGTTGAAGAACTGAACTTCGAAGTTGCGCCGGTTCAAGGCTAGAAGACCGATGGCGTCCTGCGCCACTTCCGCCAGACAGACGGGTTCGTCGCTGTGCTGATGGCTGCCGGCGTGGGCGAAGCTCATCAGGGACTGGACGATGCGCGACACGCGCTTGGTCTGTTCGAGGATCTGGCCGCTGATTTCCGTCAGTTCGCCGTCCTCTTCGCGCTCCTCGCGCAGGTTCTGCGCCAGGCAAGCGATGCCGGTGATCGGGTTGCCGATTTCGTGGGCCACGCCGGCCGCCAGGCGACCGATGCTGGCCAGGCGTTCGGAGTGCACCAGCTTGTCTTCGAGCATCTGGGTTTCGGTCAGGTCCTCGACCAGCAGCACCAGGCCGCTGTTGCCCGGCGCCAGCGGTTCGTCGATGGCCGCCTTGTGCAGGTTCAGCCAGCGGGTCTGGCCGTCGAGGGCCAGGTGCTGCTTGTGCAGGTGCTCGTCCGGCACGTTGATGAAGCCTTGCAGCAGTTCCTTCCACGGGTTGGCGATGGTGCCCAGACGCGAGCCGACCACCCGTTGCGCCGCGATCCCGGTCAGTTCCTCCATGGCCTTGTTCCACATCAGGATCTCCTGATCCTTGGCCAGCGAGCAGACGCCCATCGGCAGTTCCTGCAGGGTCTGGCGGTGGTAGCGGCGCAGGGCGTCGAGCTCGGCTGCCAGCCCGGTGAGGCGGGAGTGGTAGTCCTCGAGGCGGCTTTCGATGAAGTGGATGTCTTCGGTGACGTAGTTTTCGCCGCCGGCCTTGTAGGGCAGGAAGGTTTCGACCATGTCCTGGGCCACGCTGGGCCCCATCAGGCCGGACAGGTTCGCTTCGATGCGGTCGCGCAGGCGGCGCAGGGCGTAGGGGCGGCGCTCGTCGAACGGCAGGTAGAGGTCGCGCAGGGCCTGTTCGACTTCCTTCTGCGCGGCCTTGGCGCCCAGCGGCTTGGCCAGTTGCGTGGCGAACTCCTGCGGCGAGGCGGCGTGCAGTTCCCGGCGCTGCGGACGGCGCACGTTGTCCACGGCGCAGGCTTCGGCGGCGCTGGCCTCTTCGGGGCTGGCGTTGGTGAACAGCGAGATCAGGGTGAACATCAGGACGTTGGCCGCCAGCGAGGCGATGGCCGCCATGTGCCAGCTGGTGTCGTCCAGCACGTAGATCATGTTCAGCAGCGGGATGTAGAAGCCCTGCAGGTTGCCGACCAGCGGCAGCAGCATGGTCACCACCCACACCAGCACCCCCGCCAGCAGGCCGGCGATGAAACCGCGGCGGTTGGCGGTCGGCCAGTACAGCACCGACAGCACGCCGGGCAGGAACTGCAGGGTGGCGACGAAGGCCACGATGCCGAGGTTGGCCAGGTCCTGGCCCGGGCCGAGCATCAGGTAGAAGCAGAAGCCGGCCATGATGATCGCGACGATCAGCGCCCGGCGCGTCCATTTCAGCCAGCGGTAGATGTTGCCTTCGGCCGGCGGCTGGTAGAGCGGCAGCACCAGGTGGTTGAGCGCCATCCCGGACAGGGCCAGGGTGGTGACGATGATCAGCCCGCTGGCCGCCGACAGGCCGCCGACGTAAGCCAGCAGCGCCAGCGCCTTGCTGTCGGCGGCGATGCCGATGCCGAGGGTGAAGTATTCGGGGTTGGTGGTGGCGCCCAGCTTGAGCCCGGCCCAGAGGATCAGCGGCACCGCCAGGCTCATCAGCAGCAGGAACAGCGGCAGGCCCCAGCTCGCGCTCACCAGCGAGCGGGGGTTGAGGTTCTCGGTGAAGGTCATGTGATACATGTGCGGCATCACGATGGCCGAGGCGAAGAACACCAGCAGCAGGGTGCGCCACGGGCCTTCCTGCAGCGGCGTGTGCAGGGCGGCGAGGGCGGTCTGGTTCTGCAGCAGCCACAGCTCCAACTGCTGCGGGCCGTCGAACACGCCGTACAGCGCGTAGAGGCCGACGCCGCCCAGGGCCACCAGTTTGATCACCGATTCGAAGGCGATCGCGAACACCAGGCCTTCGTGCTTCTCGCGGGTGGCGATGTGCCGGGAGCCGAAGAAGATCGTGAACAGGATGATCAGCGCACAGAACGCCAGGGCCACGCGGTTCTGCACCGGCTCGCCGGTGAGGGTGCCGATGGAGTCGGCCACGGCCTGGATCTGCAGCGCCAGCAGCGGCAGCACGCCGATCAGCATGAAGATCGTGGTCAGTGCGCCGGCCCAGGTGCTGCGGAAGCGGAAGGCGAACAGGTCCGCCAGCGACGACAGCTGATAGGTGCGGGTGATCTTGAGGATCGGGTACAGCAGCACCGGCGCCAGCAGGAACGCGCCGGAGACTCCCAGGTAACTGGACAGGAACCCGTAGCCATACTGATAGGCCAGGCCGACCGTGCCGTAGAACGCCCAGGCGCTGGCATAGACCCCCAGCGACAAGGTGTAGGTCAGCGGATGGCGAATGATCGCCCGCGGGATCATGCCCCGTTCGCTGATCCAGGCCACGCCGAACAGCACCGCCAGGTACGCGGCGCTGATCAGGATCATCTGGGTCAGGCTAAAGCTCATCGGCATCTTTTTGGCTCTGCAGGATGAAGGTCACGACGATCAGGATCAGCCACAGCAGATAAGGGCGATACCAGGCGCCCGTGGCGTCGATCCACCAATCCATGATGGCCGGCGAAAACAGGTAGATCCCCACGACCAGAAGCAGGACCAAGCGATAGATGTACATCCCGGCCTCTCTTTTTTATGCGCGTGCCCGAAAACGTGCGGCGATGGTAACGGATGGGCGCGCCACTGCAAGTGCCGTCACAGCAGTTGCGCTTCGGGCAGGGTCAGTGTGCGCGGGATTTTCGTGGCGTCCCAGTGGGCGCAGCCCCAGGCCAGCAGTTCCTGCGGGGTGGCGTCGGCCAGTTCGGGGCCGGGCTCCTGGCCCAGCGCCCGCAGGGCCCTGAGCAGCAACGGCGTGGCCTGGTCGGCGGTCAGCGGCGGGGACCGGTAAGACTTGCCGAGCTTGTTGCCGTCCGGCTGGGTGATCAGCGGCAGGTGCAGGTAGCGCGGCTGGCGCAGGCCCAGCAGTTCCTGCAGGTAGAGCTGGCGCGGCGTGGAGTCGAGCAGGTCGGCGCCGCGCACGATGTCGGTGATGCCCTGCCAAGCGTCGTCCAGCACCACGGCCAGTTGATAGGCGTAGAGACCGTCACGGCGGCGGATCACAAAGTCGCCGACGTCACGGCCCAGGTGCTGGCGGAACTCGCCCTGCACGCGGTCGGTGAAACGGTATTCCAGTTCCGGCACGCGCAGGCGGATCGCCGCGTCCTCCTGGCCGTGGCCGGCATTGCGGCACAACCCCGGGTAGATGCCGCCGTACGGCTCCAGTTGCTTGCGCGAGCAGGTGCAGGCGTAGGCCAGGCCTTGGTTGAACAGGCGGTCGAGCACTTCGGCGTAAGCGTCGTGGCGGTCGCTCTGGCGCACCATCTCGCCGTCCCATTCGAAGCCGTAACGTTCCAGGGCCTCGAGGATCGCCGCCTGGGCGCCGGGCTCTTCCCGGGGCGGATCGAGATCCTCCATGCGCACCAGCCAGCGGCCGCCGACCGAGCGCGCATCCAGATAGGACGCGAGGGCGGCCACCAGCGAGCCGAAGTGCAGGTGTCCGCTGGGGGTGGGGGCGAAGCGGCCGATGTAGGTGGGGGAGGTCATGGCGGTCATGGGAATGGCGATACGGGTTCCGGGCTTGCGCCGACTCGCTGCGGGAGCGGGCTTGCCCATGGATGCGATGTTTCGTTCAGCATAGGACGGGGCTGACGCTGCGCGGTCGCAGGTTCAGGGGGCGGAAACGAAAACGGAGCGTTCGCACGCTCCGTTCTCTGCTCGGGCCGGGATTACTTGCCGACCTGTTTTTCCTTGATTTCCGCCAGGGTCTTGCAGTCGATGCACAGGTCGGCGGTCGGACGGGCCTCGAGGCGCTTGACGCCGATCTCGATGCCGCAGGACTCGCACCAGCCGTACTCTTCGTCCTGGATCAGTTCGAGGGTCTTGTCGATCTTCTTGATCAACTTGCGCTCGCGGTCGCGGGCGCGCAGCTCGAGGGCGAACTCTTCTTCCTGGCTGGCACGGTCGGCCGGATCCGGGAAGTTGGCAGCCTCATCCTTCATGTGGTCTACCGTCTTGTCGACCCCTTCCATCAGCTCTTTTTTCCAGCTCATCAAAAGCTTGGTGAAGTGAGCGCGCATGGGGGCGCCCATGTACTCCTCGCCTTCGGCCGGAACGTAAGGTTCGAAACCGCTGATCGTCGGTTGTTGCTTTGCTTGGGTGGGCATGAATGGACCGCCTCTACTCTTGTAATCCATTGCGCAGGATTGCTCCATCACCGACACCTGCCGGCCCTGCGGCTGCAAGCGGGCGAACTTACCAGATCAATTCGGCCCGCGCCACTCCCGGATGTCGAGCCCGCAGCCGGTGGCGCCCGCAAATGTTTGCCAGGCCATGTCAGGTGGTGCTGGAGACCTGATCAATCACTGATTTTAGTCAATCCTGGAGCATACGTATGGCTCGTTACAGTCCAGAGTCTCAGAGGTTCTGACCGCTGCGGGTTCTCGACCGTTCCGCGACGTGGGTAGAATCGCTTCTTTTCCCTGGGAAGCAAGGCCGATGGCTCAGTCCTACAGTGCGCGCAGTCGTGCGATCGAACCGTTTCATGTCATGGCGCTGCTGGCGCGGGCCAACGAGCTCCAGGCCGCCGGCCACGACGTGATCCACCTTGAGATCGGCGAGCCGGACTTCACCACCGCCGAGCCGATCATCCGCGCCGGGCAGGCGGCGCTGGAGGCAGGGAAAACCCGCTACACCGCCGCCAGGGGCATTCCCGAGCTGCGCGAGGCGATCGCCGGTTTCTACCGCCAGCGCCATGGCCTGGACATCGATCCGCAGCGGATCCTCATCACGCCTGGCGGCTCCGGCGCCCTGCTGCTGGCCAGCGCCCTGCTGGTGGATCCGGGCAAGCATTGGCTGCTGGCCGACCCCGGCTACCCGTGCAACCGGCATTTCCTGCGCCTGGTCGAAGGCGCGGCGCAGTTGGTGCCGGTCGGCCCCGAGGTGCGCTATCAGCTGACGCCGGACCTGGTCGACCGCCATTGGGACCACGACAGCGTCGGTGCGCTGGTCGCCTCGCCGGCCAACCCGACCGGCACGGTGCTGAGCCGCGACGAGCTGGCGGCGCTGTCCGCGGCGGTCAAGGCGCGCCATGGCCATCTGGTGGTGGACGAGATCTATCACGGCCTGACCTACGGCACCGACGCGGCCAGCGTCCTGGAAGTGGATGACAGTGCCTTTGTCCTGAACAGTTTTTCCAAGTATTTCGGCATGACCGGTTGGCGCCTCGGCTGGCTGGTGGCGCCGGAAGGCGCGGTCAGCGAGCTGGAGAAGCTTGCGCAGAACCTCTACATCAGTGCCCCGAGCATCGCCCAGCAAGCTGCGCTGGCCTGTTTCGAGCCAGGCACCATCGCCATCCTCGAGGAACGCCGCGCCGAGTTCGGTCGGCGCCGGGACTTCCTGCTGCCGGCGCTGCGGGAGCTGGGCTTCAACATCGCCGTGGAGCCGGAAGGGGCGTTCTACCTGTACGCCGACATCAGTCGGTTCGGCGGCGATGCCTTCGCGTTCTGCCGGCATTTCCTTGAGACCGAGCATGTGGCGTTCACGCCGGGGCTGGACTTCGGCCGTCATCAGGCCGGCCACCACGTGCGGTTCGCCTACACGCAAAACCTTGCGCGCCTGCAAGAAGCGGTGGACCGGATCGCCCGCGGCCTGAAGAGCTGGCAAGGCTGATGCGCTTTCATCCCCCCCTTGAAGAAGCGCGGCTGATCCGGCGCTACAAGCGGTTTCTCGCCGATGTCGAGACGGTCGGCGGTGAGTTGCTGACGCTCCACTGTCCCAACACCGGCTCAATGCTCAATTGCCTGGTGGAGGGCGGGCAGGTCTGGTTCAGCCGCTCCAACGACCCCAAGCGCAAGCTGCCCGGCACCTGGGAAATCGGCGAAACCCCGCAGGGCCGGTTGTTCTGCGTGAACACCGGGCGTGCCAATGCCTTGGTCGAGGAGGCGTTGCAGGCCGGAGTGATCCGCGAGCTGAACGGGTTTGCCGGACTGAAGCGCGAAGTCGCTTACGGTCAGGAAAAGAGCCGGATCGATTTTCGCCTCGACTACCCGCAAGGGCCGGCCTACGTGGAGGTGAAGAGCGTCACCCTGGGCTTCGACGGCACGGCGGTGGCGGCGTTTCCCGATGCGGTGACCGAGCGCGGCGCCAAGCACCTGCGGGAGTTGGCGCACCTGGCCCGGGACGGCATCCGGGCGGTGCAGCTTTATTGCGTCAATCTCAGCGGCATCGACGCGGTGCGTCCGGCCCGTGAAATCGATCCGGGCTACGCCGATGCCCTGCGCGAAGCGGTGGCCTGCGGGGTCGAGGTGCTGGCCTATGGCGTGCGGCTGGATCATGAGCAGATGGTGATCGACCGCCGGCTGGACGTCTTGCTCGACGGCTAGAGGTCGACCCACAGCCCTTGGGCGTCTTCGCGGCAAGGGATGGCGGTCAGCGCCTGTCCGGCGCAGGGGCCGGAGACGCATTCGCCGTCCTCGATCAGAAACAGCGCGCCGTGGGTGGCGCACTGGATCAGGCTGTTGCTCGGGTCGAGGAACCGGTCGGGGTGCCATTCCAGCCCCACGCCCCGGTGCGGGCAGCGGTTCAGGTAGACATAGGCCCGGCCGCTGCGGCGCACCGCGAACAGCCTTTTTCCTTCGATATCGAAACCGCGGCTGCCGGCCTCGGCCAGCTCGGCGCCCGCGCACAGAAACTTCATGGCTATCCTCAAGTGTCGGCTCGTGTCCGGATGTGTCCGAGCTTGACGTTCAAATGCAAACAATTATCAAATGGCCGCCTTCGTCCGCCGCCTGGCGACCCGATGCCGAGGATACTTGGCCTGACGTCGCGATGCCCGGAAAAACCTGTTCAAGGAAGCTGTTCATGCGCCTGAGTACCCGCATCGCTGTGCTGTGCACCGGACTGTTCGTCAGCCACCAGGCAGGGGCGGCGGACTTGCCGCAACGCTGGGTCAGCGCCGGCGGCGCCTTGTCGGAATGGGTGAGCGCATTGGGCGGCGAGGCCAAATTGGTGGGCGTCGACACCACCAGCCAGCATCCGGAGTCCCTCAAGGCGCTGCCGAGCATCGGCTATCAGCGCAGCCTGTCGGCCGAAGGGATCCTGAGCCTGCGCCCGCAGATCTTGATCGGCACCGAGGAAATGGGCCCGCCGCCGGTGATTTCCCAGGTGCGCAGCTCAGGCGTGCAGGTGGAGCTGTTCTCGGCCCAGCCTGACCTGCCGACCCTGGAAAAGAACGTCAACCGTCTGGGAGCGCTGCTGGGGGCCGATGAGCAGGCAGCGCAACAACTGCACCGTTATCAACAGCAACTGGATGAGCAAAAGCAGCGCGTGTCTCAAGCGCAGGCGAAGCAGAAGGCGCCGGGCGTACTGCTGATCCTGGGGCACGCCGGCGGCAAGCCGCTGATCGCCGGCACCGACACCGCCGCCGACTGGATGATCCGCCAGGCCGGCGGGCGCAACCTGGCGACGCAGTCCGGCTACAAGCCGTTTTCCGTGGAGTCGCTGGCGAGCCTGGATCCTGAAGTGCTGGTCTTCGCCGACCGGGCGCTGACCGGCGAAGCCGCGAAGGCGGCCTTGTTCAAGGAAAACCCGATCCTCAACGCCAGCCGTGCGGCCAAGGCCGGGCGGGTGCTGGAGCTGGATCCGACGCTGCTGGTCGGCGGTCTCGGGCCACGTCTGCCGGCGGCGCTGAAAGCCCTGTACGACGGTTTCTACCCGGCCAAGGGCGGGCAATGAATCCAGTGGTCAAACCCCGGGGCCTGTTCATCGGCCTGATCCTGTTGTGCCTGTCGGCGACCTGGCTGTCGCTGGCGCTGGGGCCGGTCAGCCTGCCGTTGCTGGATACGCTGCGCGCGGCCTTGCGCATGCTCGGCGTGCCGCTGGCGGCGGACGGGCTGGAGCAGGCCGAGCTGATCCTGGGGCAGATCCGTTTGCCGCGCACGCTGCTCGGGTTGGCGGTCGGCGGCGTGCTGGCGCTGTCCGGCGTGGCGATGCAGGGGCTGTTTCGCAATCCGCTGGCCGACCCGGGGCTGGTCGGTGTGTCCAGCGGCGCGGCGTTGGGGGCGGCGGTGGCGATTGTCGCCGGTTCGTTGTTCGGTGGATTGCCGGAGTGGTTCGGGCCTTACCTGTTGTCGGCGTGCGCGTTTCTCGGCGGCCTCGGGGTGACGGCGCTGGTGTACCGGCTGGGGCGGCGCAACGGGCAGACCAACGTCGCCACCATGCTGTTGGCGGGGATCGCACTGACCGCGCTGGCCAGTTCGGCCGTCGGCTTGTTCACTTACCTGGCGGATGACGCGACCCTGCGCACCCTGACGTTCTGGAACCTGGGCAGCCTCAACGGCGCCAGTTACGCACGCTTGTGGCCGCTGCTGATCATCAGCGCCGGCGTGGCCTTGTGGCTGCCGCGCCGGGCCCGGGCGTTGAATGCGCTGCTGCTGGGCGAGTCCGAGGCCGGGCATCTGGGCATCGATGTCGAACGGCTCAAGCGCGAACTGGTGTTCTGCACGGCGCTGGGCGTCGGCGCGGCCGTGGCGGCGGCGGGGATGATCGGTTTCGTCGGTCTGGTGGTGCCGCACCTGGTGCGGCTGTTGGCCGGTCCCGATCATCGGGTGCTGTTGCCGGCGTCGGTGCTGGCCGGGGCGAGCCTGCTGTTGCTGGCGGATCTGGTGGCGCGGCTGGCGCTGGCGCCGGCGGAACTGCCGATCGGCATCGTGACGGCATTCATCGGGGCGCCGTTCTTCCTTTATCTGCTGCTGCGGGGGCGGGCCTGATGTTGCGCGCAGACAATCTGCACATCCGTCGCGGCCGCAAGACGGTGCTGGCCGGGGTCAGCCTGCAGTTGGAACCGGGCGAGGTGCTGGGGGTGCTGGGGCCGAACGGCGCGGGCAAGAGCACTCTGCTTGGCGCCTTGTGCGGCGAACTGGCGCCTGACGACGGTGAGGTCCTGCTCGAGGGCGTGGCGTTGGGGCTGTGGCACGGCAGCCGGCGCGCCCAGCGGTTGGCGGTGCTGCCGCAGGTGTCCACCCTGGAGTTCGCTTTCCGCGTCGAGGAAGTGGTCGGGATGGGACGCTTGCCGCATCAGGCCGGACGGGCGCGCGACGATGAAATCATCACCGAGGCCTTGCAGGCGGCGGACGCAGCGCACTTGAGCGGGCGCAGCTATCTGGCGCTGTCCGGCGGCGAGCGTCAGCGGGTGCATCTGGCGCGGGTGCTGGCGCAGTTGTGGCCGGGGCAGGCCGGGCAGACCCTGCTGCTGGACGAGCCGACGTCGATGCTCGATCCGCTGCATCAGCACACCACGCTGCAGGCCGTGCGGGCGTTCGCCGACCGCGGCGCGGCGGTGATGGTGATCCTGCATGATCTGAATCTGGCGGCGCGCTATTGTGATCGCATCCTGCTGCTCGAAGGCGGGCGGCCCGTGGCGCTGGACACGCCGCAGCAGGTGTTGCGGCCGGACTCGCTCAAAGCGGTGTTCGGCCTGGAGGTGCTGGTGCAACCGCATCCGGAGCGCGGACACCCGCTGATCATCGCCCGCTGAGCGGTTCTTCGAGGTGAAGGCATGCGTGCAATCCTGTTGTTGGCGATCTTGATGCTCGGCGGCTGCCAGGCTGTGGCGCCGCCACCGGTCACGGGCGATATCCGGGACTTGCGCAGCGGCGAAACGCTGACGCCCCGGCAACTGCTGGCACGCCTGGGCGAGCCGCAACGGGTGATCGTCGGCGAGCAGCATGACAATGCCGACCACCATGGCCTGCAGCTGTGGCTCCTGCAGAACCTGGAAAAGGAGCGCCCCCAAGGCAGCCTGCTGCTGGAAATGCTGGTGCCCGAGCAACAGGCGCGGGTCGATGACGTGCGCAGGTCCGCCGCGCCTCCCGCAGACCTTGCCCAAGCCTTGGCCTGGCAAGAGGGATGGGACTGGAGCCTGTACGGGCCGATCGTCCGGTTTGCCCTCGCTCAGCCTTATCCGCTGTTGGCGGCCAATCTCGATGCCGTCGAAGTCCGAGCGTTCTACCGCGAGTCTCCGGCGTTGAGCGGAGCCCGCAGCAATGCTGCACCGGTCAGCAAGCAATTGCTGGAGCAGATAGCCGATTCCCACTGCGGCTTGCTGCCGACCTCGCAAATGCCGGCGATGCTGGCGGTTCAGCAACAGCGGGATCGGCGCATGGCCTCGCGCTTGTTGGCGGCGCCCGCGCCCGCGATGTTGTTCGCCGGTGCCTTTCATGCGCGCAAGGATGTTGGTGTGCCGCTGCATGCGCTGGACCTGGGGGCGGATCAGGCGCCGACGGTGCTGCTGTTGGCGGAGCAGGGCAGCGAGGTGACGGCGTCCATGGCCGACTATGTCTGGTTCACGCCTGGCCGGCCGCCGCAGGATTACTGCGCCGAGATGCGAAAGCAGTTCGGCAAATGACTTTTCCACAGGCAAAAAAAGACCCGGTAAAAACCGGGTCAAATAACCGTGATTAGCCTGATGAGGAGATAATCTGAGAGTCCGAACCAAGGGCCTTTCAGAATATCGACCGGTCTCGCGACCAGTTGTGATAATCATAGCGATTCTCATTACCAAGTCAACAACCCTTTTCCGATTTCTTTTCCTTTGGCTGGAAAATGGCTAGAAAGCCCCGGAAACAGGGGACGTCAAGACTGTGCGTGAAATGCCGCAAGCTGCCGGTTGAGCTGGTCGATGCGCCGCGCCATGCTTTCGATCAGGCTATGGGCGATCTTGGGGTTGGTGCGCGTCATGCTCAGAAACTGATCGCCGGGAATCAGCATCACGGTGCTCGGCTCGCTGGCGATCACCGTGGCGTTGCGCGGTTCACCGGTGAACACCGCCATGGCCCCGAAAATCTCGTCCTTGGGCACATCGCCCACCTTGTGCCCGTCGACAAACGCTTCGGCATGCCCCTCGATGATCACAAACACATGGTCGGAGGTGTCGCCCTGCTGAATCAACACTTCCCCTGCGCGAACCCGTTTGAACCCATTGGTGCTGCGGAACTCGCGGGGCTTCAGATCGGCGACGGCATGGGCGAGCAGGGCGGTCTGGCCGAGCAGATAACGCAGGAACAGCTCGCCGTTCGCCGGTGTCGCGTACGCATGCTGGAGCACATCGTTTCGCCGGTACGGCAACAGGCTCAGCGGGCCGTCTGCGCACAGCCGCAGATCCGTCCACTCCGGCCCCTGCTGCAGGCCGATCAGGTCGCCCTCGTGCCAATAGAACAAGGTCCGGGCGCCGAGGCTGCCGTTGACCACGCCTTGGCTGAGCACAAACAGCCGGTCGCCGGGCAACTGCATCATCAGGTCGTCCGCCGACTCCAGCTCCAGCGGCGGCCCGCAAGGCGCAAGCCCCGCCAGGCATTGCATCGGCAGGTCCTGCAGACGACTGGTCAACGCATCGGCATGGGCCGACTGATCCCCGAGCAAGTACATGGCGGCGAGTGCCCGTTCAATTCTTGTGGCGGGAGGAAATGGCTTCGAGCTGCTTGTTCAGAGCGTCCTTGCGCTCGGCGGGGATGTCGTTCCAGTGCACGTCCATCAACGCCCCCTCGATCGCGTACAGCAACACCTTCGACGCCCGGAACCCACGGGTCCGCACGGCACGGTAAGCGTCCACCGCACCCAGGCGGCGCAGATCCGAAGCGCTGTGGATGCCCACGGCATGCAGCCATTGCGCCGACGTCTTGCCGAGATTCTTCAGGTGTTGCAGTTCATCATTCATCAAGCCTCCTTGCGACGGCCGAATGGTGCGTGGGCGATCTTCTCAGGAGTGTAGCCATCAGCAGGAAAAGCGTGGTTCGTTGGTCGGATTGGACGCAAACGCTTCTAAGGGGCGGCTGATTGCTCAGCAGAAGTGGAGGGGCGGGGAAGGAACAAGGGGGAGGCCGTCCAGTGCAATGCAGGGGCGCTGGGCGGCCAGGACGGCTTCAGCGGGTGCGGTAGCGCAGCCGGGTGCCGAAGTTCATCGACATCAGAATCTCGTCGGCGCTCAGCTCCGGCGGAAAGTACGCGCCGGAGATCTGCGCGTGGGCCAGGCTGGCGCCTTCCAGCGAGGCCTTGCGAAAGTCGATGCCGCGAAGGTCGGCGGAGCGGAAATAGGCGTCGGTGAAATCAACGCCGTCGGCGTTCAGTTCACGCAGGTCCAGGCCGCGAAAATCGCCGCCCACCATATCGATCGGCCCGTCCTTCGGGCGCTCCTTGTTGAAGCCTGCGATGTCGTCCTTGTGCAGCAAGGCGTACAGCGGGGTGTCGAGTAGTTTCGGCTGGCTCATGTCAGTTCACCTGTTGGTTTTATGACGCCAGTATAATGCCACTATTTGACGGCCGTGAAGCAAGCGGGGGCTTCACGGCCGAAATAGTCCCTTACAGGCCTGGCAGGCGTTGACGGATCTGCGCCACAACGGTGTCCAGCGTGCCGGATTCATTGGTCTGCACGCGCTTGCTGCGCAGGATCTCATCCGGGGTCAGGGCTTCGCGGTTGGCCTGTTGCGCCTCGATGACGGCGAGGGTGGCGTCGGACGGATCTTTTTTGTCTGCCTGACGAATCGCCAGCCAGCTTTCGATCACGGCTTGCGGCGCGTTGCAGTCCAGGATCAGGAACGGCGTGCCGGTGGCCTCGGCGACGGCCGCCGCGCTGTCGCGCTGGCCGCGCTTGAGGTAGGTGGCATCGATCACCACCGGGAAGCCTGCACGCAGGATCACCGCCGCCACTTCATGCAGACGGTCGTAGGTGGCGACGCTGGCTTCAGCGCTGTAGATGCCGGCCTGAACGTCATTGGCGACGGTCTGCTCGCCGAACAGGCGCTTGCGCTCTACGTCGGAACGCAGGCGAACGGCGCCCAACGCTTCCACCAGGCGCATGGCCACGTGGCTCTTGCCCACCGCCGATACGCCGTGGGTTATCGCCATGAAGCGCGAAGGGATGGTGCTGTAGCTTTCTGCGAGGTTGGCGTAGTTGCGGTACTGGCGCAGGGTGGTGGCGCGCTGCACCGGTGTGGCGTCGGCGGGCATGCTGAACAGCGACACCTTGGCGCGCACCAGGGCGCGGTAGGCCTTGTAGAAGTTCAGGACTTCCAGGCCCTGGTAGTCGCCGCTCAGTTCCAGGTACTGGCTGATGAAGCGGCGGGCCAGGGACTTCAGGCCACGGTCTTCCAGGTCCATCGCCAGGAAGCCGATGTCGGCGTAGACGTCGGTGAAGCGGAACGGCTCGTTGAATTCGATGCAGTCGAAGATCACGACCTTGCCGTCGATCACGGTGGCGTTGCCCAGGTGGATGTCACCGTGGCATTCGCGGGTGAAACCCTCGGCCTTGCGCTGGGCGAACAGCGGCTTGAGGCGATCGAAGCTGGCTTCGGCCCACGCCTGGAGGGCTTCCAGCTGCAGCAGGTCGTTCTTGTCGCTGAGGAACGGACGGATCTGCTCGAAGTTCTGGCGAACCGGCGCCATCACGCTGTCCGGCGTGCCGGCGTCGTGTTCGGCCGGCACCTTCGGCGCATTGAGGTGGAAGCGGGCGATCTGCTCGGCCATCTCGTCGATGTGGGCAGTGGTCAGTTCGCCGTTGGCCTGCAGGGTGCTGAGCAGCCCGGTCTGCGGGAACTGGCGCATTTTCAGCACGTATTCGATGGCCGGGCCGTCGCCGCCCAGTTGCGGGTTCTCGGCGGTGCCGGTGACCGGCAGAACCTCCAGGTACAGGTCGTCGGTCAGGCGCTGGTTCAGCCGCAGCTCCTCGCCGCAGAAGTGCGCGCGGGACTCGAGGCCGGTGAAGTCGAGGAAGCCGAAATTCACCGGCTTCTTCACTTTATAGGCGAACTGACCGGTGAGCAGCACCCACGAGATGTGGGTTTCGATGACCTGGAACCCTTCGACGGGGTGCGGGTAGAGGGCCGGGTTTTGCAGGGCAGCGATCAGGGACTGGCTCACAGGTGATCCTTCAGGGTCTGGGGGATTCGAGGCGCTCATTATGGCCGCTCGCCCGCCCGACGCAAACCTCGGAGCGCTCCTGTTGAGTATGAATAAAGTGCGTATAATCCGCCGCCATGACACGTACCCGATCCCCCCGCACACCGAAAAAACCACCCTCCCGGGGCCTGCGCCCATGGCTGGGCTGGGCCCTCAAACTCAGCCTGGTCGGCCTTGTGGTGCTGGCCGGCTTCGCTGTGTACCTCGATGCCGTGGTGCAGGAGAAATTCTCCGGCAAGCGCTGGACGATCCCGGCCAAGGTATACGCGCGGCCGCTTGAGCTGTTCGTCGGACAAAAGCTGAGCAAGGACGATTTCCTCACCGAACTCGATGCCCTCGGCTACCGCCGCGAAAGCGTCAGCAACGGCCCGGGCGCGGCGTCGGTCAACGGCAACACCGTCGACCTGAACACCCGTGGCTTCCAGTTCTACGAAGGGCTGGAGAAACCGCAGCCGGTGCGCGTGCGGTTCTCCGGCGACTACGTGGCCGAACTGTCGGCGACCAACGGTTCGAAACTGTCCGTGGTGCGCCTGGAGCCGTTGCTGATCGGCGGGATCTACCCGAAAAACCTCGAAGACCGGATCCTGATCAAGCTCGATCAGGTGCCGCCGTACCTGTTGGAAACCCTGGTGGCCGTGGAAGACCGGGATTTCTACAGCCACTGGGGCGTGTCGCCGAAGTCGATCGCGCGGGCGGTGTGGGTGAACACCTCCGGCGGCAAGATGACCCAGGGCGGCAGTACGTTGACCCAGCAGTTGGTGAAGAACTTCTACCTCACCAACGAACGCAGCCTGACCCGCAAGCTCACCGAAGCCATGATGGCGATGCTGCTGGAGCTGCATTACGACAAGAAGGAAATCCTTGAGGCCTACCTCAACGAAGTGTTCGTCGGCCAGGACGGTCAACGTGCGGTGCACGGTTTCGGTCTGGCCAGCCAGTTCTTCTTCGGCCAGCCGCTGTCCGAGCTGAAGCTGCATCAGGTCGCGCTGCTGGTGGGCATGGTCAAGGGGCCGTCCTACTACAACCCGCGCCGCAACCCGGAGCGGGCGCTGGAGCGGCGTAACCTGGTGCTCGACGTGCTTGAGCAGCAGGGCGTCGCGACCGCCGAGCAGGTCGAGGCGGCGAAGAAAATGCCGCTGGGCGTGACCACCCGCGGCAAGCTGGCCGACAGCTCGTTCCCGGGCTTCATTGATCTGGTCAAGCGCCAGTTGCGTGAAGACTACCGCGACGAAGACTTGACCGAAGAAGGCCTGCGCATTTTCACCAGTTTCGACCCGATCCTGCAGATGAAGGCCGAAGCGTCGGTCAACGACACCTTCAAGCGTCTGTCCGGCCGCAAAGGCGCCGACGACGTGGAAGCGGCGATGGTCGTGACCAACCCGGAAACCGGTGAGGTGCAGGCCATGATCGGTAGCCGTCAGGCCAGCTTCGCCGGCTTCAACCGGGCGCTGGATGCGGTGCGGCCGATCGGCTCGCTGATCAAGCCGGCGGTGTACCTGACCGCGCTGGAGAAACCGAGCCAGTACACACTGACCAGTTGGCTGTCGGACGAGTCCTTCTCGGTGAAGGGCGCGGACGGCCAGGTCTGGAAGCCGCAGAACTATGACCGCCGCTCCCACGGCACCGTGTTCCTCTATCAGGGGCTGGCGCATTCCTACAACTTGTCCACAGCCCGTCTGGGGCTCGCCATCGGCGTGCCCAATGTGCTCAAGACCTTGGGACGCCTGGGCGTGAGCCGCGATTTCCCGGCCTTCCCGTCGATGCTGCTGGGTGCCGGCGGCATGACCCCGATGGAAGTGGCGACCATGTACCAGACCCTGGCCAACGGCGGCTTCAACACGCCGATGCGCGGGATCCGCAGCGTGCTGACCGCCGAGGGCGAACCGCTCAAGCGCTATCCGTTCCAGATCGAGCAGCGCTTCGATCCGGCCTCGATCTACCTGATCCAGAACGCCATGCAGCGGGTCATGCGTGAAGGCACCGGCAGTTCGGTCTATAACGTGTTGCCCAAGACCCTGACGCTGGCCGGCAAGACCGGCACCAGCAACGACTCGCGCGACAGCTGGTTCGCCGGGTTCAGCCAGGACCTGTTGGCGGTGGTGTGGCTGGGCCGCGACGACAACGGCAAGACGCCGTTCACCGGCGCCACCGGCGCGCTGCAGGTCTGGACCAGTTTCATGCGCAAGGCCGATCCGCTGCCGCTGGACATGCCGCAACCGGACAACGTGGTGCAGGCCTGGGTCGATGCGCGCACCGGCCAAGGCTCCGACGCCAATTGCCCGGGCGCGGTGCAGATGCCGTATATTCGCGGCAGCGAGCCTCCGCCCGGCGCTGCGTGTGCGGGCGAAAGCCCGACGCCCGCCGAGTCGGTGATGGATTGGGTCAAGGGCTGGATGAATTAAGCAAAGAGGGATTCAAGTGAACAAGTGGTTGATTCCGGCGGTGACCGCCGTGGCGCTGCTCAGCGGCTGCTCCACCGTGCAGCGTGGTTCGATTCCGGTTGTGGACTCCGGCACCGCCGTGTCCAACAGCGAGCGCATTTCGGCCAATGGCGGGTTCCGGCAAACGACCGTGAAGCGGCCGGCGCAGAGCCAGGCCCAGGCCATTCCCCAAGGCGACACCGGCGTGGTGGTGATGGTGCCGGGCGGCGCCGCGACCTCGACGCCGATCAGCACCTCGCCGATCGTTCCGGGCCCGGCGTCCGGCGGCATCACGCCGGGGCCGTACAACCCTTCGCCGGTGGAATCCGCACCGGTCAGCTCCGGCAGCTACAGCATGCCTTCGGCGCCGAGCGGCATCCCGTCGGCCAGCGGCAGCGGCGGCGGTCTGTCCGCCGACGAGCAACTGGACGGCCCGGTGCTCGCACTGTTGACCACCGCCCAGCAGCAACAGGCCGGCGGCGACCTCAATGGCGCCTCGTCCAGCCTGGAACGCGCCCAGCGCGTAGCGCCGCGTGAACCGCAAGTGCTCTACCGGCTGGCCCAGGTGCGCATGGCGCAAGGCGATGCGCCGCAGGCCGAACAGTTCGCCCGCCGCGCCTTGACGATGGCCAACGGTCGCCCGGACCTGCAGGCCAACCTATGGGAACTGATCGCCCAGGCCCGCGAGAAGCAGGGCGATGCCTCCGGCGCCGCGCTGGCCCGTCAGAAAGCCCGGGTCTCGCTGTGATGGACGTGCGTTTTCCGAAAGTCGCCGATCAGCTGCTGCTGATCGAGCGTGAACTGCGCGCCCAGGGCTGGTGGGACGACGTGCCGCCGTCCGCCGAGGCCTTGAACAGCGTCGAGCCCTTTGCCGTCGATACCCTCGAGTTCGAGCAGTGGCTGCAATGGATCTTCCTGCCGAAGATGAAGATCATCCTTGAGCAGGACCTGCCGCTGCCCAACGCGTCGGGCATCCAGGAAATGGCCGAGATGGTCTTCGCCCAGCGCAATGTGCAGGGCAAGGATCGTCAACTGCAGGTGCTGCTCAAAGAGTTCGACCTGCTGATCACCGCGTCGCGCTGAACCGGAAACTGCCGGTGGCTACTGGCAGTTTTCCTTGATCTGCTTCTGCGTCTCGGCGATTCGCTCCTGACGCTGCTCTTCGTTGAGCCGTCGCACCTCTCCCTCCACTTCCTCCCTCAGGCGCGGGTTGTTCTGCAGCTGCGCAAGATTGGTGCGCGCCTGTTCGCAAAACGCGTTCAGCTGCGTTTGCTGCTCGGCCACTTGCTTCTTGACCTTCTCGTCGATGGACTTCTGATCGCCCACCGCACTGTTGCCTTGCATCGGCGCAGGCTTCGGCGCGGGCGGGGAGGGCGTCTGCACGGTGGTGGAAGGCTGTCCCTGGGGCGGTCGGGCATCGAAATGCGTGACCCCTTGAGCGTCGACCCATGTGTAGATCTGACCGGCCATGCACCACGGGCTGAGGCCGATCAGCAGACTGGCGATAAGCGTTCGCATGCTGATTCCTTGGCAAAACTGCGCAATTGGAGCTAACAGAGTAGCTCTTTACAGGTTTTTTCTTGCGTTCTCATGTATTTACCCACAATTAAGCCCATAGACGGCTTGACTTGCTGAGGGCGAAACAGAAGAATCCAAAGTCCGCTGTAGAGGGACTGCCAGAAGCAGACCCACTCGGCAGATCATGAGGCGCCTATCCGCGTCGACCTGTTACACCCGCAACGCGTTACCTCGCGCTGGGTGGGAAAGGCCCGCAACACTTGGGACGATCCCAATACTTGCTCAGTCAGTGCTGACGTAGTCGGCGACCACCGTCGCTCATGCTCTGCCGAGAAGTAAACCTATTAAGACCCGTTCCGCTATTTCGTGGACGGTATTCTGGCGTTTTAGAGGTGAACAACGTGGAGCTTTTATCTGGCGGTGAGATGCTCGTCCGCTTCTTGCGTGACGAAGGCGTCAAATATATCTACGGGTACCCGGGTGGTGCTCTCCTTCATGTCTACGATGCCCTGTTCAAAGAACCGGAAGTGACCCACATCCTGGTTCGTCACGAACAAGCGGCTACCCATATGGCTGACGGCTATGCCCGCGCCACCGGCAAGGCCGGCGTGGTGCTGGTGACGTCCGGTCCTGGCGCCACAAACGCCATCACCGGTATCGCGACCGCCTATATGGACTCCATTCCGATGGTGATCATTTCCGGTCAGGTGCCGAGCACCATGGTCGGCACCGATGCGTTCCAGGAAACCGACATGATCGGTATCTCCCGGCCGATCGTGAAGCACAGCTTCATGATCAAGCACGCTTCGGAAATCCCGGAAGTCATGAAGAAGGCCTTCTACCTGGCGCAATCCGGTCGTCCGGGTCCGGTCGTGGTCGATGTCCCGAAAGACATGACCAACCCGGCCGAGAAGTTCGAATACGTCTTCCCGAAAAAAGCCAAGCTGCGTTCCTACAGCCCGGCCGTCCGCGGCCACTCCGGGCAGATCCGCAAGGCAGCGGAAATGCTCCTGGCGGCCAAGCGTCCCGTCCTCTATTCGGGCGGCGGCGTGATCCTCGGCAACGGCTCCGCGCCGCTGACCGAACTGGCGAAGATGCTCAACCTGCCGGTGACCAACACTTTGATGGGCCTGGGCGGTTTTCCTGGCACCGACCGTCAGTTCATCGGCATGCTCGGCATGCACGGCAGCTACACCGCTAACCTGGCGATGCACCATGCCGATGTGATCCTGGCCGTCGGCGCACGCTTCGACGATCGCGTGATCAACGGCGCGCCGAAGTTCTGCCCGAACGCCAAGATCATTCACGTCGACATCGACCCCGCGTCGATCTCCAAGACCATCAAGGCCGACGTGCCGATCGTAGGTCCGGTCGAGAGCGTCATGACCGAAATGGTCGCGATCCTCAAGGAAATCGGCGAGACCCCGAACAAGGACGCCGTGACCAGCTGGTGGAAGCAGATCGACGAATGGCGCGGTGACCGCGGCCTGTTCCCTTACGACAAGGGCGACGGCAGCAAGATCAAGCCGCAGACCGTGATCGAGACCCTGTGCGAAGTGACCAAGGGCGACGCCTTTGTGACCTCCGACGTGGGCCAGCACCAGATGTTCGCTGCGCAGTACTACAAGTTCAACAAGCCCAACCGTTGGATCAACTCCGGTGGCCTGGGCACCATGGGCTTCGGTTTCCCGGCGGCCATGGGCGTGAAGCTGAGCTTCCCTGATTCGGACGTCGCGTGCGTGACGGGCGAGGGCAGCATCCAGATGAACATCCAGGAACTGTCGACCTGCATGCAGTACGGTCTGCCGGTGAAGATCGTCAACCTGAACAACGGCGTACTGGGCATGGTTCGCCAGTGGCAGGACATGAGCTACGGCAGCCGTCACTCGCACTCCTACATGGAATCGCTGCCTGACTTCGTCAAGCTGGCCGAGGCCTATGGTCACGTGGGCATCCGCATCACCGACCTGAAGGACCTGAAGCCGAAGATGGAAGAGGCGTTCGCCATGAAGGACCGCCTGGTGTTCCTCGACATCCAGGTCGACACCAGCGAGCACGTCTACCCGATGCAGATCAAAGACGGCTCCATGCGCGATATGTGGCTGAGCAAGACGGAGCGTACCTAATCATGCGGCACATCATTTCCTTGCTTCTGGAAAACGAACCTGGCGCCTTGTCGCGTGTGGTCGGCCTGTTCTCGCAGCGCAACTACAACATCGAAAGCCTGACCGTGGCGCCGACCGAGGACCCGACCCTGTCGCGTCTGACGCTGACCACCGTCGGCCACGATGAAATCATCGAGCAGATCACCAAGAACCTGAACAAGCTGGTCGAGGTGGTCAAGCTGGTGGATCTGTCGGAGAGCGCTCACATCGAGCGCGAACTGATGCTGGTCAAGGTCAAGGCCACCGGCGCCCAGCGCGCCGAGATCAAACGCACCACCGATATCTATCGTGGGCAGATCGTCGATGTCAGCGCCAGCGTCTATACCGTTCAACTGACCGGTACCAGCGACAAGCTCGACAGCTTCATCCAGTCGATCGGCACTGCCTCGATTCTGGAAACCGTACGCAGCGGCGTCACCGGGATTGCCCGCGGCGACAAAGTGCTCAGCATCTAAAACAATTTGGCGAACGGCCTGAACGGCCTGGATATATAGGGGAATTTCATGAAAGTTTTCTACGATAAAGACTGTGACCTGTCGATCATCCAGGGCAAGAAAGTTGCCATCATCGGTTACGGTTCCCAAGGCCACGCCCAGGCGTGCAACCTGAAGGACTCGGGCGTCGACGTCACCGTCGGCCTGCGCAAAGGTTCGTCCACCGTCGCCAAGGCCGAGGCCCATGGCCTGAAAGTCACCGACGTGGCCACCGCCGTCGCCGGCGCCGACCTGGTCATGATCCTGACCCCGGACGAGTTCCAGTCCCAGCTGTACAAGAACGAAATCGAGCCGAACATCAAGAAGGGCGCCACCCTGGCCTTTTCCCACGGCTTCGCGATCCACTACAACCAGGTCGTTCCGCGTGCCGACCTCGACGTGATCATGATCGCGCCGAAAGCGCCGGGCCACACCGTGCGTTCCGAGTTCGTCAAAGGCGGCGGCATCCCTGACCTGATCGCGGTCTACCAGGACGCTTCGGGCAACGCCAAGAACGTTGCGCTGTCCTACGCGGCTGGCGTCGGCGGCGGCCGTACCGGCATCATCGAAACCACCTTCAAGGACGAGACCGAAACCGACCTGTTCGGCGAACAGGCCGTACTGTGCGGCGGTACCGTCGAGCTGGTGAAAGCCGGTTTCGAAACCTTGGTCGAAGCGGGCTACGCGCCTGAAATGGCCTACTTCGAGTGCCTGCACGAACTGAAGCTGATCGTTGACCTCATGTACGAAGGCGGCATCGCCAACATGAACTACTCGATCTCCAACAACGCCGAGTACGGCGAGTACGTGACCGGCCCGGAAGTGATCAACGCCGAGTCCCGTCAGGCCATGCGCAATGCCCTGAAACGCATTCAGGACGGCGAGTACGCCAAAATGTTCATCAGCGAAGGCGCAACCGGCTACCCTTCGATGACCGCCAAGCGTCGCAACAACGCCGCTCACGGCATCGAAATCATCGGCGAGCAACTGCGCTCCATGATGCCGTGGATCGGTGCCAACAAGATCGTCGACAAAGCCAAAAACTAAGTCCTCGAGCCTTGTGCGAAAAAACGCGGCCTCGGCCGCGTTTTTTCGTTTGAGCCCGACGCTTCTGGTATAAAGCTGCATCGTTTGCGGCCGAACCGTCGTCCCAGACACCTGTCGAAACTGTCCAATCCGTTGCAAGGTAATGTCCATGAGCGAACGTCCTGAAGAGCCGAACCAGGCTTCCGACGCCGAAAGCCTGCTGCCCGTCGACGAGCACGTCGAAGAGGGGCATGACGCCGAAGGCCGTAAAGTCCGGCATCGTGGTATCTATCTTCTGCCGAACCTGTTCACCACCGCGAACCTGTTCGCAGGGTTCTATTCCATCATCAACTCCATGAGCGCCCAGGCCGCATTGAGCGCGGGGGATGCGGCCAATGCGAGCAAGTATTTCGCCTTCGCCGCCATCGCGATCTTCGTCGCCATGGTGCTCGACGGCCTCGACGGCCGCGTCGCGCGGATGACCAACACCCAGAGTGCGTTCGGCGCCGAGTACGACTCGCTGTCCGATATGGTCGCTTTCGGTGTGGCCCCGGCGTTGCTGGCGTTCGGTTGGGCGCTGGGCGACATGGGCAAGGTCGGCTGGATGGTCGCCTTCATTTATGTGGCCGGTGCGGCGCTGCGCCTGGCGCGCTTCAACACTCAGGTCGGCACGGCGGACAAGCGTTACTTCATCGGCCTGGCCAGCCCTGCGGCCGCCGGCGTGGTGGCGGGCATCGTCTGGGCGTTTAGCGATTACGGGATCCAGGGGTCGAAGATGTCATTCCTGGTTGCCCTGATGGTCGCCGCTGCGGGCATGCTGATGGTCAGCAACATCAAGTACAACAGCTTCAAGGAACTGGATCTCAAAGGCCGCGTGCCTTTCGTGGCGATCCTGGCGGTGGTGCTGGTCTTTGCCGTGGTGTTCAGCGATCCGCCGCGCATCCTGCTGCTGGTTTTCCTTGCCTATGCGGCTTCCGGCCCGGTGCAGTACCTGTTGCATCTTCGTCGCCACAAAAACGCCGAGTGATGTAATTTCCCTCATACTCCGCAGTCTACGGGTGCATCTGTCCTCCAAAACTGCGGAGTTTTCATGCTGATCAAAGTCCCCCAGGCGTCCGGTTGCACTGAGTCGGACGTCACGCCCGAATCCATCTACCTGTCCCGTCGGCAACTGCTTGGCGCAACGGCCGCGGGTCTGGCCATGACCGGCCTGCCGCGCTGGGCCGCTGCCGAAGAGGCCGCGCGTTACGCCGATGTCGATCCCGGAAAGGCACCTGCCTGGTTTGCCGAAAAACTGCCCTCCACCCAATGGGGAGCGGTCAACCTCAAGGACGAGGCCATCACGCCGTTCAAGGACGCGACCCATTACAACAACTTCTACGAGTTCGGCACCGACAAGGGTGACCCGGCAGCCAACGCCGGTTCCCTGAAGACCGAACCCTGGAGTGTGGTGGTGGACGGCGAAGTGGGGAAGCCAGGGCGCTATGCGCTGGAGGACTTCATGAAGCCCTACCGGTTGGAGGAGCGGATCTATCGTTTGCGCTGCGTCGAGGCGTGGTCGATGGTCATTCCCTGGATCGGCTTTCCTCTTTCGGCGCTGCTCAAGCAAGTCGAACCGACCTCCAACGCCAAATTCATCCGTTTCGAGACCCTGCAGGATCCCAAGAGCATGCCAGGGCAGCGATCCGGGTTTGCGCTGATCGATTGGCCTTATGTAGAAGGTTTGCGTCTGGATGAGGCGATGCATCCGTTGGCGATTCTGGCGGTCGGCATGTATGGCCGAGAATTGCCGAATCAGAATGGTGCGCCCCTGCGTTTGGTGGTGCCTTGGAAGTACGGCTTCAAGAGCGTGAAATCGATTGTGCGGATCAGTCTCGTGAGCGAGCAGCCGAAGACCACCTGGCAAAGCATCGCGGCGAACGAATACGGCTTTTACGCGAACGTGAACCCGACGGTCGATCACCCGAGGTGGACGCAGGCGCGGGAACGGCGTCTGCCGAACAGCCTGTTCAAGCCGAACGTGCGGGATACGCAGATGTTCAACGGCTACGCGGAGGAGGTTGCCTCACTTTATGCCGGGCTCGACCTGCGGAAGAACTACTGATGCGGCATACCTTTTGGCGTATGGGCGTTTTCGTCGCCTCGGCGATCTGGCCGTTGCTTTGGTTCTATCAGGCCTTTTCGGACCTGCTCGGGCCGGATCCCGGCAAGGTGCTGGTCGATCGGTTGGGGCTTGGGGCGTTGGTGCTGTTGCTGATCACGCTGAGCATGACGCCGGCGCAGAAACTGACGGGGTGGGCAGGGTGGATTGCCGTCCGCAGGCAGCTGGGCCTTTGGTGCTTTGCTTATGTGGTTGTGCATTTGTTCAGCTATATGGCGTTCATCCTGGGGTTTGATTGGTCGCAGTTGGGTGTTGAGTTGCGCAAGCGTCCCTATGTCATTGTCGGTGCGCTGGCGTTCCTGGGATTGCTGGCGCTTGCCGTCACCTCCAACCGTTACAGCCAGCGTCGGTTGGGTGTCCGTTGGAAGAAGTTGCATCGGCTGGTGTATCCGATCCTCGGGCTTGGGTTGTTGCATATGCTTTGGATCGTAAGGGCTGACCTCAAGGAGTGGGCGGTCTATGCCTTTATAGGTGCTTCTCTATTGTTGCTGCGGATCCCTCCTGTGACGCGTCGGATCCCGCGTTTGATGGGGAAAAAAAGGATTCTGCAAGAAAAGTGAAATTAACGGTTGACGGCTGATTTCAGTTCTCTATAATTCGCCCCACTTCCGGCGCAGTCGAAACGGAAAACTCCTTGAAATTCAATGAGTTATGAAGTTTTCGGCAGCGGATCGCTTCAGTTCAGCGAAGCCCGGAGGGAGTCGAGGAGGGTGGCGTTGTTTGGCCCTTTCGGCGTTTCGATCCTCCCGGTCGAAAGCGGAGAAAAGAGGTGTTGACAGCAGCGTGCAACGCTGTAGAATTCGCCTCCCGCTGACGAGAGATCGAAAGCGCAAGTGGTTGAAGTTGAAAAAGAAATTTTGAAAACTTCTGAAAATAACCGCTTGACAGCAAATGAGGCTGCTGTAGAATGCGCGCCTCGG